>MHBL01000150.1 GCA_001803235.1 Lentisphaerae bacterium RIFOXYA12_64_32 | reverse complement strand
AAACAAGAGAGATTCGGGAAGGCGTGGGGCGGCGGAGAGATGCTCGGCTAACAGCCAACCGGCATCCCGTGCGCCTGCAAGAGAAGCCAAGCAACTCTGCGGCGGGAGGGGTGGAGGCCACCAGGAAAGCGCCCAGCGCCCCGCCTATGGCAGAGCTGTGGCAACGGTCTCGCGACGAGCAAGCTGAGTACAGTCGACGGTCTCGATCCAGCGCCAACCGTGGGTATGAGAGTAGACGTTCAGCCCCCGTGCGAGAAAGTTAATAGCATTGGGGGACGACCGGTGCTAATCAAGGTTCTCAGAGGATGGCCACTTCTGAAGTACCGCGGGCGGCCCTCCGCCCGCCTTCAGTGGATGCCGCCCGGAGGCCGGGCGGCGTACCGCGGAGAAAAGTCCGGTGGACGGGGACGGCCGCGAACGAGGACCTTAGTAGCATCGGGGGGACGACACAGGGACCGCATGCAGGACCAGGCGACGGCACGCAGCCACAGACGATCCGCGCCACTACGCCGCCTGGCATGACATCCTCCGTCCCGAGATGCTTGACGGCCCCCGGCAGAGGGCGTACTTTCTGTTGCGCCAGGCTGTGGGATGGAGGTTCCAGCGTGGACAGATGATCGCCCTCGCGTCATTCGACAACACGGAGCAGGCCGACCAACCTTGAGAATGTCTGGGGTGGTTGCAGATTACGCAACGATCGCAGGGGTCGTGACCGGTTGAGTAGCCGTGTCCGGCGTCTTGGCTCTGCGCCCCTTGCGTCTTCTTGCGGCAATCGTTCTGATGGCGACTTCAGGGCTCGGACACTGGGGAGATCACGATGGCCAAGCCGACCTCCGTACTGGGCGAATTTCGCAAATGGGGTCTGGACCGCGAGGACCTGCCCGTGCTGCTGCTCATCCCGATGGCCGAAGTGGCCTGGGCGGACGGGCAGGCGGACGAGAAGGAGGTCGATGCCATCATCGACCGGCACGCCCCCGACTCCGGTTCCAAAGTGTCCCCCGACACCTTCACGCTCACCGAGGCGGCGCGCGCGTTCCTCTACAGCCGGTTCGTCTACGTGAAGCCGGACCCGGCGCTCACCGCCAAGGCCATCGGGCTGCTGGCCATGTGGCTCGACGAGATGGAGGAAGCCGACGCGGACCGCGTGCGTCACCTGATCGTGGAGATGTGTTTCGAAGTAGCGGAACGCTCGGGTGGGTTCCTCGGCCTGTTCGGACGCATCGGCGCCGACGAAGCGCGCGTGCTCCGCAACCTCTTCGCCCGACTGCACGTCGCCATCGATTCGATGCGGGAGTGAGGACGTAGAGCAAGGCTCCCGTCTTGCTCCACCACGCAGGGCGACGGCCCGGCGAGAAAGCGGCAAGGCTGGAGTATTGCCCTGCTTCCGCGTGCAGCCCACCGTTCACTGCTTCCGGATGCTCACGGTCAGGGGCATGGGATGCGTGCCCGGGTCGATCGTGATGGTGAACAGGCGCTGCCAGGTGACTTGCGCCTGCTGCGTGCCGACCCGTTCGCCGCCGGCGTCCTTGATCTCGACCACGTACGTGCCCTCCGCGAACAGCGGTGCAGTGCGTACGGTGAGCGGCACGGACGTGATGAGTTGGAACCCGCCGGGGCCGAGCCTCTCCGCTTTGGCCCACGACGACTGCATGTCCGTGCGTTTCGGGATGAACACCCACTGCCGGAAGCGCACATCCTGGCCCTGGTCAAACGAGATGTTCAGGTTCTTCTCCGACAACGGCTCGGACCTGAACGCGGCATACACCGCCTCGCCCATGCGCTGGGCGCCGGCATCGTTCGGGTGAATGGTGTCCGGCTGGAACTTCTCGCGCTGGTGCTCGAGCGCCTCGTGGACGTACGCGACCCGGCACCGGTACTTGGCGGCAATCTCCTGGATGGCAACGTTCGCCGCGCCGATCCACACGTCGAAGGCATCCGGGAACCGGAAGTCCGGCACCAGGGTGCACACCACGATCGGCATATCGGGTTTCGCCTTGCGCAGCGCGGCGACCAACCGCTCGTAGTTCACGGCGAACTGCGGCACGGAGAAGCCCCAGTACTGGTCGTTCACGCCCCACTGGATCACGACCGCATCCGGGGTCTGCGCCAGCACGGTTTCCGGGTAGTTCTCCGCCTGCTGCGACAACCCCGCACCGCTGCTGCCGAGGTTGATCTCCTCCAGGGCGGGGAACTCCCTGCGCAGCAGCGCGGCGGCGACCGACGAATACCGTTTCTGCTCCTTGTTGCTGACGCCCACGCCGACCGTTATGCTGTCACCCAGGAAGACCACGCGCTTGAGGGCTGGCAATGGCGCCGGGGCCGGCTGCGACCACGCTGCGCCAACGACCAAGTTCACGACCAGAACGACAACACACAGGCGGAACGATCGAGTCGTGTGCATGGGTCACTCCATTCTCAGCAGGTCATAGCGGCGTTCGTGGTGGCGTGGAGAATCCCTGGCCGTGGCCTCCAGAATCGCCGGCCAAGGGACTGGCCGGCCCACTCCCCCGAGGCCGCAACAAGTCTCCACTGCCTCTGCGTCAGCCGCGTCTTCTTCGCCGCCGTCCGGGCAGTTGCCCGGTCACGGCGGCGAACGGCACCGCGTGGGGAACTGTGACGGCGCAGCGCGCCGTCACAGTTCCCCACGCGGATCGAGGGGGTCACGGGGGAGTCAATGACGCCCCCGTGTCGGGGGTT
>MHBL01000149.1 GCA_001803235.1 Lentisphaerae bacterium RIFOXYA12_64_32 | reverse complement strand
GAAGGTGCGGACCATTGCGCGCAATTGCGGGGTGACTTCTGGCGGACGAGCACTAGTGCCGTTGGGAAGGATGGGACGGCACAAGGGCTACTCGCACAGCCGACTTTGAAACAGCCATGGGAGGCGCCTGGCGACCGTTGCATTTGCCCGGGGGAGTGGTTTATTAGAACTGTGACGCGGGTTTGGGCGACGGGATGTGTAGCCATCAGCGCGTTGTTGGCCGTACGGGAGTGATCACATTGAAAGAGCCGCGCGTAGACGTCTCCCCGGCGATCCGGGACTTTGCCGGGAAACTGGCCACCCGGTACCGACCCCGGCGGATTGTGCTGTTCGGCTCGTGTGCGCGCGGCGCCGCGCGTCCCGATTCGGATGTGGACCTGTTCGTCGAACTGGCGTCCTGTCGCCATCCTCTATCCTCTGCGTGAGGCGGCGGCCATCCTGCGCGAATTCAACCCGCCGTTCGCCGTGGACCTGATCTTGCGCACCACTGCGGATACCCGTGCCCGCCTGGCCCGTCATGACCCATTCATCAGCGCCATTCTGGGATCAGGAGTCGTGCTCCATGAAGCCCGGAACACGTGAATGGACCGAAAAAGCCGAGGATGACTGGGTGAGCGCTGGACGCGAGTATGACCCCGGGGCTTTTTAATGCGTGAGATTCCGGGATTCTGCGTGACAATGGACACAGATAATCATGAAGATGCTAATCAGCATAGCTTACGCATACCCCGGACGGAGACGATGCTGGGCCGGAGCACGATGGTGTAGTGGCCGGGCCGCCTTTTCTGCGGTAGATTGTCGATGATGGAACAGGCAGTCACAATTGAGTTCCGTCTCGACGCACGCGATGATGGTGCGGAGGTCACGCCGGACCGGATCGCGCTGGGGCGTTTTGTGCGCTTCAACACGCAGGTGGGGGAGTTCGTCGCTGGCAGTGGGCGGCAGATTTCGCTGGATGCCGCCTCGGTTCGGGTCGAGAGAGGATCGTACCGCCTGGTGCTCGCGCTCCCGACGGCCGTCGCGGCGTTGCTGCTGCCCGATATGCAGGCACTGCACCAGGAGGACGCCCTGGCAGCGGTGGACCCACAACGCGCTGCGGTGATCGGGGCCTGGCAACGTCAGGCCCGCAAAGAGGAGGGTTTTGCCGTAACTGTCGAAGTGCGCGGTGCTGGCAGGGAGTACAGCCCGGTGCGAGTGCGGCGCGAGTCCGACTATCACTCTGCGGAGAGCAATGACTGGGCGGCGGGCGAGTACTACTTGGTCGGCCGTATCACCGACATGGGCGGGATGCACAAGTCGAATGTACACATCGAACTGCCCGACGGGCAAAGGCTCACGACAGCAAGCTCCGAGGAGTTCCTCCGGGATCAGACCGAGAACTACCTCTACAAGCGCGTGCAGGTTCGCGTCGCGGCCGAGAAGCACGTGCGCACGGGGAAACTCCGCAATCCGCGACTGCTGGCGTTTGTGGGTTGGGCGCCGTCCTACGACGACGCCGAACTTGAGGCAGCCATCGAGAAGGGCACGCGCGCCTGGGCGGATGTCCCGGACGCCGTGAAGTGGGTTCGCGAGCAACGGGGGCAGGGCGATGGCTGACGGCGCCGTTCTCGACACTTCCTTCCTCATCAATCTGGTCGACAGCAACCGCCCCTGTCACGCGACGGCTTGTGCCTACTACCGGTTCTTCCTCGAAAACGGGATGCCGATGTTCCTGCCGACCGTGGTTGCGGCCGAGTTCGCGGTCAAGCAGTCGATCACTGACTTGCCCTTGCGGAACTTCATCGTCCTGCCGTTCAACCTGGAGGATGCCACCTGCTGCGCGGCTTTGCGATGGGACCTCTGCCGACAGACGAGTGGGGGGACCGGGAACCGCGATGCGGTGAAAGACGACTTCAAGATCATTGCCCACACCGTTGGCCAGAACGCACGTTGCCTCGTCACGGAAGACGAGGAGACCATGGGCAAGTACTGCGACCTGCTGAAGCAGTCAGGGCGGGTGATTTTCCGCTTGGTGCCGCTCCTCGCCGGGTTCGACGAAGCGCGGGTCAACCAGGACGGCCAGAGCACTCTGCGTTTCGGGGATGCGCCGCCCCAGACTGGGCAGCGACCGCCCCAGTCCGCATAGCGCGAGTGAGCGTTGTCGTCTCTGTCGTTCCGCACGAGCGGTGGTCAGAATCCTTGTCTTTCTTGACGTTGACGGACTGTTCCCATGAGTCGCATGACGGAAGACAATCTGGTGCAGCGGACCACGGCCGAATACCTGCACGACCAAGTCGGCTGGGAAACGGCCTACGCCTATGGCGCCAGACAGCGCGGCAGGGGTGACAGATGCCAAAGCCCTGGGACGATCGCTGCAACCACCACTGTTAGAGCAATTCCTGTGCTATGGCGTCACGGGAGTGGCTGCGCTGGGGGAGACGGGCCGTTCGCCGAGTTCCTCGG
>MHBL01000148.1:67391-104027 GCA_001803235.1 Lentisphaerae bacterium RIFOXYA12_64_32 | reverse complement strand
CAGGGGGCCGTAATCAGTAATCAGTAATCAGTAATCAGTAATCAGTAATCAGGTGTCAGGTGTCAGGTGTCAGGTGTCAGGTGTCAGGTGTCAGGTGTCAGGTGTCGGGTGTCGGGTGTCGGGTGTCGGCGGCCTGCGGGCGGTGAGTGTGGCCGGCATGTCCGATCCGTCCGATGTGCCCTGAACCCTGAACTCCGAACGCGGTCGTGCGCAGGGACACACCCGGCGACGGTTCAGCCCGCGAGACGCGGGCGATCCACAATGTATCGCTTCTCCTGACCCCCGACCCCCGAATCCTGCCCCCTGAACCCCGAACCCCCGTCTCCCAACCGAAGGACAGCACACCATGAACTCCACGACCTATTTCGCCGCTGCCGTGAAAGCCCTGGAGCAGGTTGCCGCATCGCAGGCCGGCGCGATCGCCGCGGGGGCGGACCTGTTTGTTGCCGCGATCGTGGACAAGAAGACGATCTACTCGTTCGGTGCTTCGCACTCGTTCATGATCACCGAGGAGTTGGTCTACCGCACCGGCGGCCTCATGCTCGTGAACCCGATCTACCCGCACGGCATGAACCTGTTCGTGCGGCCCTTGCCGATGACCTCGCGCCTTGAGCGCCTGCCCGGGTTCGGCCGCGAACTGCTCGGGTCCGTCCCAGCCGCCGCCAACGACGTGCTGCTCATCACGTCGACGTCCGGCCGCAACGCGGTCGTGATCGACCTCGCCCTGGCGGCGCGCGAGAAAGGCATGAAGATCATCGGTATTACGGCCTTGGCCTACTCTGATGCCGTCTCGAGCCGGCACCCGTCCGGGAAGAAGCTCAAGGACTTGTGCGACCTGGTGCTGGACAACGGCGCGCCGGAGGGCGACGCGGCGGTCGCGATCCCGGGGTTCGCGCAGAAGGTCGGACCGCTTTCGACCGTCACCGGTTGCGCCATTGCCAACGCGCTGGTCGTCGAGACAGTCGCGCGCCTGGTCGCGCGCGGCGTCACGCCCCCCGTCTACGTGAGCGCCAACATCGACGGCGGCGACGCACACAACGCCCGCCTGCTCGCCGAAAACCGCGAACGGATCCACTATCTGGAGTGAAGCGCGGGAGCTCCGGACAGCGCGCAGACCGACAGTGGCGCGGGACCTCCGGGGCTGCGGCAGGGTGCCTCGGGACCGTCCCGGACCGAGGTCCTCGGCCGGGGATCCGTCGTCGCGCGAGCAGCTTCCGCCGTCGCTCTGGCTCTGGCGGACATGTCGCCGCACAGAGCCAGCCGGCGCACCCCGCTTCGGCGCGGGACGCGCCGAGCCACTGCGCGTGCGGTCACGCCATGGCCCGGTGTGTGTAGCCGCGGTTCTGAGGGACAACGGACGAATCGGACAGGGGCCGGTCCCGCCACCGCTCGTCGCTCGGCTCTGACCTGATCTGCCGCACGGCAGGCCAGGAAAGCGCTGCGGTTCACCGCCCGCGACGGCCGCGATACACCTCGCGTGCCCGTCGGGGTGGAAACCGAGACGATGTACGTCTAACTTAAGTACGACAAGAGGTCACATGACGTTACGGGCAGGTGGCCATGGGGTCATGAGGTGAGTGGTGGCGACGTCCAGAGGTCACAGCGGTGCGGGGTGCTCGGGGCCCCAGCCGCACGAGACACACGATGAGCATCCGGATCACAGTACCGCGTGAGGCGATTGCCGAGTTTTGCCGGCGCAACCGCATCCGACGGCTCGCGTTCTTCGGGTCAGTGATCAGCGAGAACTTCGGCCCGGACAGCGACGTGGATGTGTTGGTCGAATTCGAGCCGGGCTGTTGCCCCGGCCTGGCGTTCTTCTCCATGCAGGATGAACTCTCGGCTCTGCTGGGCCGCACGGTGGATCTCAACACTCCGGGGTTCCTCAGCCCCTACTTCCGCGACCAAGCATTGGCTTCAGCGGAGGTCGCCTATGCTGCCTGACAAGGACCGAACACGATTGCTGCACATGCGGGACCACGGACGTGAGGCCATCGCGCTCGTCGCCGGCAGGACGCGCGAAGACTTGGACCGTGACCGACTCCTCAATCTGTCTCTGGTCCGTCTCCTCGAGATCGTTGGCGAAGCCGCGGCACGCACGTCTGACACGGCGCGCAGTCTGTGTCCGCAGGTTCCCTGGCCACAGATCGCCGCCCTGCGCAATCGCCTGATCCATGGCTACGACAGCGTTGACTTCGACATCCTCTGGACCATTCTCCAGAAGGAACTCCCGCCACTCGTCGAGCAGGTCGAGCATCTCCTCGAACACGAGTAGTGTCAACTCCTCGCTTCCCGCCTCGCCTGGCCCCGGACCTCCGGCGAGGTAGAGCATGGCTCCAGCCTTGCTCGCTGACTTCACACCGTAGCAGCAGCACGACACTGGAACGCAAGACGGACTCGGCAAGACGGGAGCCTTGCCCTACTTTCCCGGAGCCGCCGCCTCACGGCGTCGGCTTCTTCTCCACCGCGAAGCGGACGTTGTCGACGTACAGAATCGTCTTCTCCGTCGCTTCGCTGACGAAGCCGAACCAGTCCAGACTCCGCCACTCCGGCTTGCCGCACGGCAGGCCAGGGAAGCGCTGCGGTTCAGTGCCCGCGACCGTGAGCGTCAGGTCGTACGTGCCCGTGGCGGCCTTGCCCAGCGTGGTCCGGATCTCGACGTGACACCAGGTCGATAACGGCACCTTCACCAGGTCCTGCTTGCCGGCTCGGACCTGCCCATCGCCCATGAAGTGCAGCGATGGCCCGACCAGGTACGGATTCGCGTTGTCGCGCCACTCGTGCCACAGGATCGCGCCCGGTTCCAGACGCACATCGAACGCGCCGCACACTGTGCCGCGCCGCCAGCCGCCAGTGTACGCAAGGTGCGGTTGCCATTCGTGATCCAGTCCGGCCGCATCGACGAACTTCAGAGAATGCTTGCCGCCCGCCGCGGCCGTCTCGTCCGTCACGCGGATGCTGGCGCCCTTGTGCTCGCCGCTGGTGCGCGCGATCTTCGCAGGTTCGCCGACCGGCGTGTCCTCGAAGTCGTCCGCGATCAGGTCGGGCGCCGGCTTGGGCAGCTTCGGTTCCTGCATGACCGGGTCCACGGCGCGGTGCGGCACGGCCAGCGCGCGGCGCGTCCATTCGGCGTCGCCGTAAAGTCCCGCCTTGCTCACGTCCTCGAGCGGTTCGATCCCGAGCGCTGCGGCCGGCGAACCCTTCTTCAGTCGGAAATCGCGCTTCTCCGCGTCCACGAACAGCGGGTCGGCAACCACGGAATCATGGTCCTGCCCGGACTCGCGCCACTCGGTCAAATCCATGCCGGCGAACACCAACTCATTGCCTTTCACGTCCCAGTACAGATTGCGGTTCAGACGGAAGTTGCCGTTTGACCAGTTCCCGCCCAGCGGCAGCCCGTTGTCGGTCAGCACGATGTTCTGCTCGAACGTGAACGAGATGTGCTCCTCCTGCCGCGACCGGATCACCTCTGACTCCATCGCGAACGCCAGGATGTTGTGACGCACGATGTTCTCTTTGCCGTAGTGCTGGTGGAACCCGCCCGACTTGGTGTCGTACACCACGTTCTTCTCCATGAGGATATCCGTACTGCCCTCGTCGGTGTACAGACCCCAGCCGCCGTAGCTGTAGGCGTGCACGTCGTGAATGACGTTGCCGCGCAGTACGGTGCCGGGCGACACCCCGAGCGTGTAGATCCCGCCCATGTCGCTCAACAGTCCCTGGCCCAAGTGATGAATGTGATTGTACTCGACCAGGTTGTGATTGGCGGAGGATGCCGCGTAGCCCCAGCTCCAGCCGACGGACACGCCGGAGTATTCGAAGTCGCATATCTCATTGTGTGTCAATTGATTGTAACTGCTGCGGCCGATCCAGGCGCCGATCCCGGCCCGGTACACGTGCCCGCCGTCGTGGATGAAGCAGTTGTCGACCACATTGCGCGCCGCGGCTTCTGCGTCGCTCGCCGGACTGCCCGTCTCGCCAATCATAACGCCGCCCGCGCCGAGGTCGCGGAGTTCGCACTGCGCCACGCGGTTGTCTTGGCAGCCGCGCGCCAGCCACAGCCCGTACGCGCCCACGTGCGCGATCTCGACCTGCTCCAACGTACCGTTCCGCAGGCCCTTCGCGCGCACCGCCGCACCGGCATTGACCGCCGCCTGGCCGTCGTGCGCCTGGTCGTGCGGCAGTTCCCATGCCGTGTGGTGGAAGGCGAGCCCGCGCAACGTGATGTGTTCCGTCCACAGCCCCAGCGCGGGTTCGCTCCGGAACTCGACCAGCATCGGCAGCACCGGCGCCACCGCGGTGACGCTCGCCGGCGTCTCACCCGGCATCGGCATGTACGACAGCACGCCCGATTTGCGGTCCAGGTACCACTCGCCCGGCTGGTCCAGAGCGGCGCGGACGTTCTCGATGTAGTAGCGCGGTTTCGGCTCCCAGTACGCGACCGGCCAGCCGGTTGGGGCGGTGAACTGCAGTGTCCGCTCCGCCTCGTTCACGTCTGCCACCCAGTGGATCGATGCCGTCCACGAGTGGAACAGGACCACCTGCATGTCTTCCCAGCCATCCCAGCGCCGCACATCGCCCGCGGCGAAGCGGAACCCGGTCTTGGTCTCTTTCGGCGCCTTTGCCCGGTCCCGGTCGGTCATGGGCACGAGCGTGTCGTCGATGCGGAAGAAACCCGTGTTCGGAGTCCGCGCGCGCTGGCGCCGTGCGTCGTTCACGAACAGTTGCGTGAAGTACCACTGCCCCGATTTGACCTCAGGGATCTCGACCGTCCAAACCCCGTCCGCACCCGGTTGCCAGCCGGTGATGGCGCGGCCGCCGCTGAACACGGGTTTCTCGTCCGGCCAGGCGGCGATCACCGTTGGTGCGGCAGCGGTGCCGCTGTCCTCGGGGCCGAAGACCAGTGGCGTGTCGAGTCCATACGTGCCGCCGCGCACCAGCACGGTGATCGGCGCGGTGGCCGCGGCCGCCTGGCGCTTCGCACGCACCGCCTGCTGCGCCCGCACCAGCGAGGCAAACGGCCCGTCCGTGAGGTCCGGCGTCGGCGCCGCCAGCGTCCCGGACCAGGCGTCATTGCCCTGCGTCGACACGTGGAAGTCCGCCTGGGGCGGCACCGCCGCGCGCTCCGACATGCATGAGGTCGCGGCGCCCAGCAGGCACAGCCCGGCTGCTGCGGTCATCGTCACTCCGAAAAGGCATCGCCCTTGCATGGTCTGGCTCCTCTCCAAACGGTCACTGCCAATCGCCCTTGCCCTTGCCCTTGCCCTTGCCCTTGCCCGGCGCACCCCGGCGTGGGGTCCGGTGCCCGGAACGGACCAAACGGACCCAACGGACGAATCGGACGGATCTGATTGAGCAAACACGTCGGAGATGTCCGAGGCGTCTGCGGGGCTGGCCCTGTCAGCCTTTCCGGCACCCGTCCCTCGACACCCGACACTCTCAATAGTACACCATCCACCGCAGAGTTACAGCCCTGTCGGTGCGGTCCCAGGCGTGGCGTTCGGTGAGCGCCAAGGCCAGGGCGCTCCAGGGCGCGAGGGTGAAGCGCTGCTCGAGCGTGGCGGACAGATCCTCACCGCACTCGCCGGGAAGGAAGCTCATTCCCCGCGCTTGCGCGTGAACCTTCCAGCGCGGCGTGACGTTGGCGACCCAGCCGCCGGCCGGCCCGGCGCCGACGGCCCAACCGGCGTCGAACCCGCCGGCCCGCGCCTCGGTCTCGATCATGGCGTAGGCGGTGCCGCCCGCCAGTCGGCACGCCCAGCCGCCGCCCGTGGTCACCTGGCCGTAGCGGTGGCGCGTGCCGTCGGTGGTCGGCTCGCGGATCACAGAGATGTCCGCCTTCCACGCGACCGGGGAGAAGAACCGATCTACGGGTGACAACGACAGGATGCGCAGGAAATCCCACCGCGTCAGCTCGTAGGCTTCCGGCGCGTCGTAGTGCCGCAGCACGAGGCGGCTGAACTCGATGTGCGCCCCCTCCTGATAGCCTTCGTCAGGGTCCACCAGGGCATGATACGCCGGGCGCCACTCGAGTTCCTGGAACCCGCCGCTTTCTTCCTCCCAGCCGCCGCCCAGGCTCAGTCGCATCGACCCGTGGCCGCGGTCCGGTGCGACCGGTTCCGGGACCCGGTAGTCGCTCGCTTCCGGCACGCCCAGGCGACTGCGCGCCTTCAGCACCGCCAGGAAACTGCCCACGTACGGCTTCTTCTCCAGCTTGCCCGAACCGTAGAACCCCTGCAGCACTTCCGCCGCCAGGTCCAGCACCCGCGCCTTCTGCACGTCCCCGTTCGCAGTCCCGCCTTCAGGCGGTTCCGGGGGGGGCGCGGGACGAGTGTCAGGCGTGGGGGAAGAAGGTTTCAGGTTTCGGGTTTCAGGTGTCAGGGGGAGAGCGGCGGCGGGTGGCGTGGGAGGAATGGACCCGGACCGGCTGAAGCCGGAACTACGAGCCTGGCCCTCCCCGTTTGTAGTTCCGCCTTCAGGCGGTCCGGATTCTCCCTGTTCGGCGTTCGACGTTCGACGTTCGACGTTCGGCGTTCCGTCTTGGGTGTTCCGTGTTCGGTGTTCAGGGTTCAGGGCTTCGATGTTCGATGTTCGTTCCCTCGTATCTGCGCTGCCGTTCGACATCTGCATCTCCAGCACCGCGTCCGGCGTCATCTCGCCGCGCACCACCTTGGCGGCGCACTTCTGCATGGGCGCGTTCAGCAGCGAGGCGATGTACCGGATCCGCGTCGCCTTGCTCGGGCGGTAGTGCACCTCGGTGATCAGCCCGGCGTCGCGAATGATGCGGACGGTGTCCAGGGGGATAATCCACGGCCGCGTCTGTTCCGCCAGGTGCTGGCCCGGGCGCGCGGCGTCGAGCAGGTACAGCAGGTTGTTGGCGCAGTTCTCCGTGAAGAAGTAGTAGTCGGAGTAGATGTCGCGCAACTCCCAGGTGTGCAGCATGAGCCGGCGCACTTCCGGTTCGGTCAGGTTCAGGTCGTACTCCCAGATGTCGCGCCGGTTGATGTCGTTGTACTCCTGCACCTTGCGGTAGTACGGCAGCACGCTGTAGTAGCCCGGGTACAGCCCGCAGATGCCTTTGACCGCGAACAGGACGCCGTTCGTGTCCTGCGCGAACGCCGAGTACGTGATCGCCTGATTCAGCAGCTCGCTCTTGTGCCAGCTCCGCACGTTCAGCAGCGTATGCCCGAACATCGAAGCCGGACTGTTCAGGAACGCGGACGGAAACACCAACACCACGGACCGCGGCTTGATGTCCGCATAGACCGCCTCGAACTCCGCGCACGCCTGCACCGGCAACCGCGCCGTGTCGATCGCCAGTTTCTCCTTCATCCACTCGAACCGCGCCGTCCAGCGACTGATGGGATGCGGGACGGGTGTCGGGTGTCGGGTGTCGGGTTTCGGGGGAGCGGGAGGTTTCAGGTTTCGGGTTTCAGGTGTCAGGGGGGAGATGGCACCTTCCGGCTGGAGCGCCCGCGTCCTCGCGGGCTGGTTGGGCTCGGATCCGCCCCCTTCAACGTTGGGTGTTGGGTGTTGGATGTTGGGTGTTGGATGTTCAGCCCCGAGTGTTTGGTGTTCAGTGTTCGGGGGGGAGGCGGCGTCCGCCGGCGCCGCCGGCGCGAAGAACGCGCGCAGTGTCGCTTCCATCTCGGCGCGCGGGTTGGTCTTCCCGTCCGGCGCGGCGAAGAACTTTGGGTCGTCCACACGGCTGACCCAGCCGCCCAGCCGCCCGCGCTTGTAGTGCAGCAACACGTGCCAGTACGGGTCTTCCCAAAGCCGTGCGGACTCCGCACGCCCCAGCAACTCGTCGAGGTAAGCATCAGGAGTCGCGGCAGCGAGTCCCGGTTGCGCCGAAGTAGCGCAAGGCTCCAGCCTTGCAGCCGCCTGATCGTTTCGCGCGGCCGTACCGGCACGTTCTGCGGTGTCCGCACACCACGCGAACGACGCCAGGAAAAGAAAAGCGTACGGCAGCATACACCACTGCCGTACGCTTTCCCAAATCGACCGTCCGGACAAAGGCCGGGCGTCAGATGGCAATCTGCTCAAGGTTGTTGAGCACATCCAGGTGCGTCACCGACTCGGAGCTGTAGATGTTCGAGAAATTCGCCTGCAGGTTCTTGTGGAACTCGGCGCGCTTGCCTTCCGGCACGGCCATCAGTTCCGTCACCGTGTCCAGCGTCTCGCCGCGGCCCATGGCAATGTCCTTGGCCAGGTTGTCCATGTTCCCGGCCACGAACTCGCGCAGCGCCTTGTTCTCGACCAGGCTGTCCGGCTTCTTCGCGTCCAGGGTGCCGGAGCTGATGGCAAACGTCTGGTTGCCCAAAAAGCTGTTCGTGGTCGCAGCCAGGACTTGCTGCACCAGGCCCGTCTGGCCTTGGAAGATCATCGTGCCGAAGCCGATACCCACGTTGTCCTGCAACTCATCCGCCATCACCCCGCCGCCGATCGCCATCACACCCAACACTGCGAGCAGTTTCTTCATTGCGCTCTCCTTCTCCTTGGTATTTCATTCGATTTCAGACGTCTCGTTGACTTTAGAGCCACACGTTCAGTCCTCGCCTGTTTTCCACCTCCGTGCTTTGGGTTCCCGTTCATGGCCGGGGCCATCCGGCCCCAGACGCCAACTCAATCCTTACACACACCGGAACAATAGACGCCGTACCGTCGGCGTCAAGGGGAAGGGCCAAAGCACCAGCACCACAGGGCTGTTTCAAGATCTGGCGCCGCGTCTCGGAAGGCCACACCTCCGCGCACACCTGGTAGGGGCGGCCTGTCCTCAGGCCGCCCCCCCCCCGGCGTGGGGACACGCCGGGGGTACTCGCGGCCCGCGACGGTCACGAATCTTGAAACAGCCCTGCCAGCACCATGAGCGGCGTTGACTTCCGACGCGCAGGCTGTATCATAGTCACAAGGACTTGGCCGCGTGGATGGTACGGGTATCTGAACGGGGGCATGAGGTCGAGAGAGTTGACTGCCAAGATGGAGGACAGGGAGCGATGACGGGCGCAACGGAGAGGCACATGTTTGGCAAGCTGGGTGTCGGACTGTTTCTCGGACTCCTGTTGCTGGCGGGTACAACCCGGGCTCAGGACACGTATGCGTACGGGACGGGTGGCGGTGCGCAAGGCGCGGCCTCAGTCATCGTCTGGGTCGGCACAGTGGCCACCAATGTCTTCTACATTCCGGCCAAGTGCGTGCACGCGGCCCTTGGCGGCATCACCGGCGGGCTGGGTTGGCTACTCACCGGTGGCGACACCGACGCTGCGAATGGCATCTGGTATCCAACGTTCTACGGCACGTATGTCGTCACGCCCGGCATGCTGCAGGGCAAGGAAGACTGCCGCTTCATCGGTCCGTGAGCACGAAGAAGCAGATTCTTGCGCGGGGCAAACCCGCTGCCGGAGCGCGGGATTCATGTGTCAAGTGGGGAGATGGCTTCGGCAACGACGCATTGCCAGGCCAATCTCAGTCGGAGGGGACCGCCAGCCCCGGCCACCACCACCACCGGCTTCCCGTGAGCACCCAGTCCAGCAGGCGCTCCGAACACCACAGGCTACGGTTTGTACTTGATCACATCACCCTTGACATGCGTCACGTAGCCATTCAGGACGTAAGCCCAGAACCACCTTTCGTCGATCTCAGGGCTGAGCAGGTCGTCGCCTTGTCCTTCGGTGACGGCCTGATTGTACGCCCGCTGAAACCGTACGTTCTGCCCGATCGGGATGAAGTTGAAGAGCATAATTCCAGTCGCCCGTCCCTCGGCCTTGCCGATCACCTCGTACTGCTTGCCGGGAATCGGTCCCATTCTCATTGGTGTTGAGCTGCATCCGGTAACGACTGAACAGAGCCCCAATGCGATGACCCCAAGAATTGCCTTCCTCATATGGCTCAGCCCCGTCCGGAACTGGTGATCAGGCCGAATGTATTGTCCCGGCCGAGGACGAGGCAGGTAATTGACGGGGCGTTGAGCAGGTGGGATGGGGGCGGGATGGGGTGGGCGGCGGGCTCGGCGTGGTTCCGTGTGGCAGCGGTCAGGCCGTGGCGGCAGGCGAGAGCCGCAATGGCCATGTCGAACGCCGGCCCGACCGGGAGGCGGCCGTACACCGGCGTGTATGACACGGCGCGGGGCGGGGCCGGAGCAGGTACAGGGGCTGTGGTGTCGGCATCCATTGCACCCCGCTGATCGTTGACCACAACAACGGCGTCGGTGGCGATCCGCGGTTCTCCGTTGGCCACCGTGCCAAGCCTGATATCGGTGATAACGCCATAGCGCGATTCCTCCCCGACGCGCGTCAGCAGGAAGAACACGGCACCCTCACCTGGTGGTACGGTTCCCCCCGGGGATGATTGCGGGGGCGGTGGGTTCTGGTCGGCGTGCAGGCGTTGGAGGCCGTATTCGATCACGGGGCAGAACTCATCCACGCTTCCGAACAGGACGGCATCGACACGCCCGGCAGTCAGCCACTGCCCGGCGGTCAGGAGTGCCGACGGAACGGAAAGCTCGAATTGACTGACCGTGATCGTCGGGCCATGCAGGTCGAGAACGATGGCGATATTGGCAGCGGCAGCGTTGTGGACTGATGTGGAGAAACTTGTTGGCGAGGCACAGACATCGCCGTGGTCCATGCTGGAGTCGAGAAAGGCGAAGGTGGTGCGGGCTGCGCCATAGCCGCTTGCGAGCACCAGCCCCAGGCGCTCACGGCCGGCCGTGAGCCGGCCTGCATCCTCCAGCGCGAGAAAGGCACCGAGCATGGCCATCCTGGAGAAATGATCCATCCGTCGCAGCGTCTTCCGCTCGACGAACGCCTCCAGTCCTGCGGTGTCCGCAGAGAAGGATGGGACCGGCGTGAGGTGAGGGCATGATGCCGCGGTGACGAGTGCCCGTTCCAGAGCGGCGGTGCCGCTGCCGAACCCGCCGACGGGGCCAAGCCCCTGGATTGCCAGACGCATGGTCATGCAGGGCTCCCGCCAATGACCAGAACGCCGTTGTTGCCGCCGAACGCCAGCGACTGCGACATGGCCGCCCGGGTCCGGACCGCGGTCACGGTGCGCACCGGGCTGACCGGTAGCGCCGGGTCCTGGGTGACGAATCCGGCACTGGCGGGGATCCTGCCCGCCGTCAGGCACGCAACTGTGAATGCCGCCTCGATCGCGCCCGCCGCGCCTAGAGTGTGACCGGTGTAGCCTTTGGTGGAAAGGAACGGCACGCCGGGGAGCATCTCGGCGAGGACGCCACTTTCGACACGGTCATTGTCCGGTGTGCCGGTGCCATGAGCATTGACAAACGCGATGTTGCCAACGTCTATCCCGCTTTGCGCCAAAGCATCGTGCATCGCCCGCTTCAGGCCGGCGCCGTCGGGGTGTGGCGCGGTGAGATGATGGGCGTCGCAGGCCAGCCCATAGCCCAGCACGGTCGCGCGCGGTGGGCGGTTGCCCCCGCTGGCACTGCGGGCTGACTCCAAGACCAGCATCGCCGCGCCTTCGCCGAGGTTGAGTCCCTTCCGGTCCCGGTCGAACGGCCGGCACGGTGCGCTGTCTGTGATCAGAAGCGAGATGAAACCGTTGTACGTCACGCGGGAAAGTTCGTCAGCGCCGCCAGCGATGGCGATGTCGCAAATCCCGGACCGGATCCAGTCGGCCGCAATACCGATGGCGTCAGTGCCTGAGGAACACGCGTTAACCAAGGTCTGGCATGGGCCGTTCAGGTCGAATTCGCGGGCAATGGCCGAGGCCGGGTTGCTCTGCAGGAAACGCCGGACGAGCTCGGGGGCCGGACTCCCGCCGGAACGGAAGTCGCGGTAGAACTCCTCGTTGTTAAAGGTGCAGCCGACCGTTGTCCCGATGCAGACCCCGACCCGCTGACCCCGCAGCAGGTCCGGGGGGAGCCCCGCGTCCAGAACGGCCTCGTGAGCGGCGGCCAGTGCCAGACGGCACGTGCGGGAGAGTCCGGCGCCCGGTAACGGTAGGTCATCCATGATCTCGAATACGGGAAACCGGACCGGATGGGTCGTGCTGAACCTAGACGGCGGTCGGGGCACACGCATTCCGCCGAACAGGTTCTGCATGCACGCGGACAGATTCGGCCCGGCCGCGCAGAGGCAGCCAAGTCCGGTGATTGGTACGGGCTGGGCCGAAGTCATGTTGTCGGTCGTCGTTCGTCAATCAACGTGGCCAGTGTCTCGACGGTCTGGAAGGCGCTGCGGGCTTCCTGCATGTCCTTGATCTCGACACCGAAGTGCCGCTGTACAATCACCACCAGTTCGACGGCGTCCAGGGAATCGAGGCCCAGTCCCTGCCCGAAGAGCGGGGAATCATCCGGGATCTGCTCGGGCGTCATGTCCTCGAGATTCAGATCTGAGACCAGAATCTGCTTCAACTGTTCCTTAGTGGTCATAGCCGCATGCTCCTTAGGGACGGGGCGGTGTTGCGGACTGGTTCTTGCGCCGCGTTGATGTCCCACATATCATAGAAGTTGAAGAACTGGAACGGATGCGCCGTCACGTAATCTTCCAAGGTCTTAACAAACTTTTCAACAAAGGGTTTGAACTCCTCCGGATCGACCCGGAGGTTGTCCGGCACTCGGATGACGTCGACCACCTCCAAATGAGCGCTCGAAAGCCCGGTACGGTGCGACAGCAGTACGACCACTGGGGCCCCGGCGGCGGCGGCAATCTTGAATGGGCTGAACGGGAAGCGTGCCGTACCGCCCAGAAACTCAACGGCAACGGTGTTCCGGACACTGCCGGAGTCACGGTCGCCCATGACGCTCACCACTTCACCGCGCTTGAGCGCCTGCAGCATCTCGATGGAGCCGCCGAGAAAGCCCCGGGGATCGATGATACGGAACGGACACGGCAGGCCCCGGTGCTCAAAGTAATGCAAGTCAATATCACCTTCTTCGCGTTGCATCAAGAGGTGGACCGGCACGTCGATGAAGTTTAATGCCGCCATTCCCGTCTGCCAGCAACCCACGTGAGCGGTCAACAGCACCACGCCGTGTCCTTCTCCCAGCACACCCAGCAGTGTCTCGCGCCCGGAGAGAGTAATGGAATGCGGGTCGAGGCCGGACATGCCCATGGCGGCACGGTCGATCAGAACCTTGCCGAACTCCACGATCATGCGATAGGCGAGGAGAAGTCGCCGCCAGGTTGGAGCAGCCGGGAAGCGCCGGGTCAGATAGGGCAGCGTCCGGCGGCGGATCGATGGCCGGAGCAGTACATAGTACAGGGCCACGGCATGGAGCAGCGGGACGGCGGCGCGCGTGCCGCCGAGCCGAATCAACAGATAAAAGATGCCATGCTGCAACGGTGTGCCGACGCTGCGGCTACTCCAACGCGGTTGCGCAGGCGAGTCAGGGGCGGTTGGCGGTGGTTCACTCAGCGGCACGGAGTCCTGCTTTCGCACCGACGGCCATGAGATAGACGACCAGGCCGACGGCCATGGCCAGCACCGGCCCCACGAGCAGGGAGCCGAGCAGCCATTCCCACAGGCGCTCGAGTCCCTGATAGCCCAAGGTGCGCAAGGAGATTTCGCGCAGCCAGTCGCCATGCCGGAGCAGGTAGCCGGTCTCGATGCACAGTGCCGGTACCAACGGCGGTATGCACAGTTGGCTGGTCAGGATGGCGGCGGCCCGGTTCAGGCCGAAATAGCCTGCGATAACCAGGATGACAAGCGTGTGGCAGGCGATGAGCGGCACGGTGCCGAGGAACACCCCGAGCGCGCCGGCCGCCGCCAGCCTCGCCGGTGAGCAACCGGTTTCCGATAGCAGGACGCGAACCGAGCGCCATGGATGCGCGAGTGACAGGGGCAAGCGGGCGCTGGCGGCAGTCCCGATCCGGCGGTGTGGCCAAGGGAGCATGGATCGCAGGGTGAGCCGGGTGTTCAGTATGCTGAGCCGGACGTTGTCGACCACAGCGCGGAAGTGCGAGATGCGTTCGGCGGCAGGCGGGTAGTGTACTGAGATGTCAACGGTCTGGATATCCACTCCCGACCAAGCGGCGGTCACCAGCACTTCCACTTCGAAGGCGAATCCGGTTTCGCGCAAACTCAAAGCCTCAAGAACAGCCAGCGGGTAGGCGCGGAACCCGCACTGGGTGTCACCGGCGGGCATGCCGGTCTGAACCCGGAACCAGAAGTTGGAGAACGCACGGCCGAACCGTGAGGCGAAGGGAACGTTGGCGGTGCGGAAATCGCGTCGGCCCACGACAATTGCCTCCGGATGCGCCTGCAATACGGGGAGGAACCGGGGGATGTCGGCGGGATCATGCTGGCCGTCGGCATCCAAGGTGATGATGTGAGTCATGCCCATGGCTCGGGCCTCGCGAGACGCGACGAGAATAGCGGTACCCTTGCCACGGTTCTCCGGGCGGCGCAGGAGGCGGACACCCGGCGGCGCCAGTCCGGCCAGGGCGTCGGAGACACTGCCTTCGGTGGTGCCGTCATCAATCACCAGAACCCGGTCATGAACGGTAAGGGCCCGAAGCACCACATCGCGAATCGAGGCGGTGTGGTTGTAGGCCGGGATGACGATCAGGACGTTGGTGGACGCGGAACTCAGGTGTCGTGTCTCCCGCGCGACGGACGTCCGGGATGCGGGGCCGGAATCAGCCGGTCCCATAGCAGCCCCCGATAACCAAACCGGTGCAGCACGGCCAACCTCTCATTGGCCCGGGACGGTGGGAAGAACCGGTCACGCCGGTCACCAAATGCTTTCACGATGGTGGCGTTCATGAGTTCGGGGTCAAGGGCCGGCGAAGAGTAGTAGACCGGCCGGAGCAGAGAGTCGGCGGCGGCGACTACGCCCTCATGGATCGCCTGGGCGTGAATTCCGGTTCCCGGCAGCACCCGAATGCCGGAGAAGGCGAACACGATGCCGTGTTTGAGCTGTGCGAGGTTGACCAAGCCTTGCCGCAGACTCGCCTCCGTCTCGCCCGGCCAGCCGAAAATGACGAAATGGGCGCAAGCCACCTGCTCCGCCGCGCAGGCTCGGTCGAATTCGAGCACATCGGCAAAGGAAAAACCTTTGTGTGCCGTTGCCAGCGTCGCGTCGGTGGCGCCATCCGTGCCGACTTCCATGGCATAGAGTCCAGAGCGTTTGAGCAAGGCCAGATCCTGACGGCTGATACCCTGTGGTCGGAAGAACGCGCTCCAACGTATGCCAATTCCGGCATGCAGCATCGCCTCGGCCAGTTCAAGGTGATGGCCGTTGCGATCGTTGAACACGGAATCGGTGAAGAATACGGACTCCGCCGCGTGGTCGCGCTGCATCCGGCGCAGGTCGTCCACCACCCCGGCCGGATCCCGTACACGATACCCACGACCTTCGAGGCCGGGATAGCTGCAGTAGGTGCAGTCCCAGGGACAGCCACGCTTGGTTTGGAGATTCAGCATGCCGCTCTGGTCCAGGTAGAAACGGACGAGCGCGCTGTCGAGCAGGGGCGCCTCGATGTCGCTTCCGGCCAGCGGCGTCGCCCGCCCGTCGATGATACGCGGCAGCGGTTGCCGGCCCCGGCTCAGCCCCTCGACCAACTCACAGACCCCGCGCTCGCCCTCACCGACGACGCCGAAGTCCGCCTGGAGATAGTCCAGAATCGCCTCCGGCATGAGGGAGAATGCCGGGCCGCCCAGGACAACCGGAGCCGAACTCGCGTCCCTGAGCGCTGTCACGAACGCCCGGGCCGAGTCCATGGACCATGTCGCTTCTGCGCTGAGGGAGTCGGCGCTGTCGAGGTTGCGCAACGAAACCCCGATGACGTCAGGGGCATGCTCCCGGACCGCCTGACGCAGTTGCGGCACAGAACACGCTTCTGTCAGAACATCGAACTGCCGCACCTCGTGTCCCTGCCGGACCAGGGCCGCGGCGACCGTGGCCATGCCGAGCGGGTACACGGGATACGGGCCGGTCATGGTATTGGCCGAGACCAGCAAAACGCGGCTCATGCGTCACTCCCCGGGGTGGACCGGGCCGGGCGGCGCCGCCCGGGGTCATAGCGGTGCAAGGTGCCGTCGGCGATTTCGCGGCTGATCACGTTGCGGAACAGCGCCGCCATTCTGAGCTGGTAACCGCTGTCCCGGTAAAAGGTGTCCCAGGCGTAGTCGTACAGTGTCTGAAGGCGATCGGGGGTCATGCGCGCGGGCCGGAAGACAACCTTGTCACCGGTATAGTCCAGCCAGTTGTTGCTCAGGATTCGACCCTCTCGTTCAAGCTGCGCCCGGACGGGCGAGTGCGGGAACGGCGTCATGACGGTGAACTCGGCCATATCAATGCCGATGTCCATGACGAAATCGATCAGGCGCTTGATGTAATCTTCGTCCTGTTCGTCGGTGCCGAGAATGATGGTGCCCTCGACGCCGATGCCGTGGTCCTTCAAGCGTCTGATCCGCTTACGGATCACGTCGGACGTGTCGAACACGGCCTGGTACACGTACCAGCAACCAGCCGCCGCGGCCAGATCCAGAACCTGATCGTCATCGAGAATCGGGTGCGAAACCCATTTCTTCTTCAGCGGGCGCATCGCGGCAAACAGGTCCATAGTCCACTTCCGGTCCTGGGCCAGAGAGTTGTCGACCAGGAACAAGCGGTTGTTGGGGATGGCGTCCATCTCCCGGACAACCTGGTCGACCGGCCGGGGCCGGAACTGCCGCCCCCCCAGGTACCCGACACAGCATGGAAAGCAGTTGAACCTGCAGCCGCGCGACGCATGCACCAGGTCGAGCATGCGCACACCCCGGTAGGTATAGTGGCTGTAGTTGAGCAGATCCCGACGGGGCGTCTGCAGGCGGGCGACGTCTGGCTGGTCGTGCATGAAGTCGTAGACTTTCTGGAGCCGGCCGCTGCGGAAATCGTCGAGCACCGTGCTGAAGTGGCCTTCCGCCTCCCCCAGGAACACCGCGTCGGCGTGCCGTGCCACCTCATCGGCGTGCAGCGTGACGGCGATCCCGCCGAACACCGTGGGTACACCGAGTTCGCGGCAGCGCGCCGCAATCTCGAACGCCCGAGGCAGTTGGCAAGTCAGCAGTACGGACACAGCCACCAGATCGGTGGCCGCCGTGAAGTCGATCTCTTCCCGGTTCTCGTCGACAAATGTGATATCGACCTCCGGAGGAACCGCGGCCGCAAAGACGATCGGACCATGCGGCGGAAGATGAAATTCAGTCTGTCGCGCCAGCTTCGGCCAACGCGGGAAGATCAGAGTCATGTGCATGAGGAAAAACCGATCTGTGCGGGTAAATCGACAGAGGGAAAAGCGTCGTGGCTTGGTGTCAGGATACGCCTGTTCTCCGCGGCCTGCTGTTTCGCAATGGGGGACGTATCTTCCACGCCCCCGGCGTCCTTGCGGCGCCGGAGCGTTGTTCGCCGGCTACTGTCGCGACGCAACCCATTCCTCCCTTTTCCCCGGCCTGGCGCGTTGCCGACGCGCCAGGCCGGGGAAAAGGGAGGGCGGCACGTCGCTAGCCGGCGAACCTATTCACCTGCCGCGCGAGGCGGCAGGGGTCTCTGATTTGCCGCTAACGTTGAGCTCAACACTAGCCCGCACAGGTCGAAAGAAGCCCGCGATGACGGCTCAGCCAGACTCCGGTGTGGACAGGTTCAGATCAACCGTGGCTCTCCGCACCGGTGAACCGTGACCCGCTGGATGCAAGCACGCCTGGACCAGATCGAAGATGCCGGTCACCCTCTGCCCCATGAATGACAGGGATCCCGTGCTGTCGAACTGAAGCACGCCGTAGGGTGGACCGGCCGGACCCGGCACTAGCCCGAGCGCGAAGAAGACCGCGGCGGCTGGCGGCTGCGGTTCGACCGTGGCCGGGATGGTCTGGCTCAGATCGCAGACCCCCGCCAGCATGGTTTGAGCATCACCGTCACCTAATACCGCCATGGCAAGACTCAGGCATGTGTAGCCAGCAGGATCCGGTTCCTGAATGATGAACCCGGGGCCGGTGAATCCAAAACGGATAGCAGCTTCACCGAGGAAACAGTTGGGCAAGGTGTACGCGAACAGGTTGGGACTGGCCATGGCCCCGTTGTGCGGAATCATGGTGTCAAGGTACGCGAGGTCCGTGGTCAGGCAGCCATGCGTGGTGGCGGCGATCACACCGACCGGGCGTTTCTGGCCGTCCTCGGCCATGCCGGCGTCGCGCAGTGTCATGGTGATGGCTGCCAGACCCAGGCGCGAGTACTCGTCCAGGCGCCCAAAACGTTGGTCCGGTTCCGCGAAGAGCATGCGCCGGCTGAGTTTTGGCAGGGGCCCGGCGGGCCGGGAGAAACCGAGGCGCTGCCGTCCACGTCCGAGTCCAGCGGCGGTCACCCACCCAATCCCGTTAATCAGGGCTCTCACCAATCCGCTCCCCGTCCCAGAATCAACACGGCGTTGATGCCGCCGAACCCGGAGTTTGACCGCAGCAGACAGTCGCCGGCAATCGTCACCGGTGCGGCCTGTATCAATCCTTCCGCGCCGTCCACAGGCTGGCACAGCCCGACGGTGGGCGGGGCGGTTCGTTCGGCCAGCGCCTTCAGGCCAACCGCCACCTCAATCCCACCGGCCGCGCCCAGAGAGTGACCCAAGGCGCCCTTGATCGAGTGCAGCGGCGGAATACGCCCGTCGAAGACGGCGCGGAACGCTGTAAGCTCCATCAAATCATTGTAGACGGTCCCCGTGCCATGGGCACCGATGGCCGCCACCATCGGCGCCTCGAGCCCCGCCCGGGCTAACGCCTGACGGCACGCCTGGATCAGGCCGCACCCGTCCCTGGCGGGGGCCGTGATGTGAGCGGCGTCGTTCGCCATGCCCCAACCCAGCACGGAACCAAGGTGTCGCTGGCCCTCGCGCCGTGCCCGTTCGGCCGGCATCAGAACGAGCGCCGCGGCACCTTCGCCCAAGCTCAGTCCGGCACGGTCGCGGTCGAACGGCCGGCAGGCAGCGGGGGAGAGTGCCTGCAGCGCCGAAAAACCGGAAAACACAAACTCCGAGACCAGGTCCATGCAGCAGATGACGGCCGCTCCGGCTCGGCCGGCCCCGATCGCGGCGGCGCCCTGGGCCACGGCAATCGTCGACGACGCACAGGCGGCGCTGATGTTGATGCCGCCGGTGGTCAGCCCAAGCCGTCGGGAAATCCGGGCCAGCCACGATGCCATCGGCAGCGCCTGGGTATCCGCCGGCCGGCCCCGCCGCAGGTTCTCCAGAATGTCGATGGGGCCCTTGGTGGTGGCGGTCAGCAGCAGGGCGTCGGATGGCACCGGCCCCAGCCCCGCCAGAGTCTGGTCGAGGAGCGGCCAGAGCCGGGAGCCATCGGGACTCTCGGGTTCCAGGCCGTTGACGCAGGCCGCGACGTGCGTGGTGTACCGGTCGGTGGAAAACCGCGTGACCGGACCAATGGCGCTCCGGCCTTGCATCAGGCCCTGCCAGGTCGTGGCCAGGCTGTCACCCAAGCCGGTGACCACCGCCATGTCTGTGATCCAGACATCCGTCACTGAAGCGCTCCCGCCTGCCACCGCTCCCGGAACTCACAGAAGAACGGCGGCGTCACCAGTATAACCTGCCCGGAACGATCCAGCAGAAGTTGCACCGTATACCCGGTGGTGACCACCCGTTCCTGACAGTCCCGGACAATGAATTCGAAGTTGAGGCGAACGGCTTCCGACCAGTGGAGGATGCCTTCCACCGTGAACTTGTCCGGGAACTGGAGCGGCAGGTGGTATTCAATGAACATCTGCTTGATCGGCGCGGTCACTTGATGCCGATGGAAATCCAGGTAACCGATCCCGAACCTGGCGCCGAGGGCGACGCGTGCGTCCTCAAAGTAGCCCGGGTACCGGCCATGCCAAACGATGTTGAGTGGATCGACTTCCTCGAACCGGACCTCGCGTTGCACGCGGACGCGCAAGGGCGGCGGCGCGCCGGCTTCGGCCGGGAAATACGGCTTGATCATGGTCGGGTTTCCTTTTCCGACAGGACAAGAACGAACGACGCGGCGAGGTTGTCGTCGACACTGATGCGGACTTCGCACGTCATACCGGCCGCGGTCTTGTTCTTGACGTCACGTCTCTGGCACTGCACCAGCACCTTCTGTCCAGGGGACAGTGGACGGACAAACTTGGCATTCTCGATGGCGGTCAGTTGCAGCGGTCTGCCACACCAGGCTTCAGCCAGCGTCTCGCCGGCCAGGATCTGCACGAGCGCGGGAAGGATCGGATGCCCGGGGAAGTGTCCGGCAAAGCCGACAAAGCCAGAGTCGAACCGGTAGTGGCGGCAGCCGGTCGTCGAATCCGGACTCTGACAGTCACCCAGCGCCGCTGCCGCGGTTGCCTGCTTCAGTCTGCTCATCGGTCCGCCTTACTGTTTCGATCCATAGCGTCAGCCGGTATCCAGTCTGGTGGTCATCCATCACGATGCCAAAGGGAACCAGGCGTTCTCCCACCGGACGGTGGTCGTAGTAGTACACGTGCCATTTCCCGCCAGGGCCTCGGCCGCTTTTCTCGAGCAGGACGTTGCCGTTTCCGCCAAACACGAAACATGACTCCCGGTCGGGCTCATGCCGCCGCAGCACGTACGTGTACGGCTCGACACACACGGAATCGCCAGCGTCCGCCTGTGGTTCCAGGAAGATGCGCCGGACACTCCCGGCCAGCGCCGTTGCGAAACCGTGGAGCCGGGGCTGGTCCGGCATCAGCCAGTGTTCGGCCACGGCGTCCCGTGAGACGGTGATATCAAACAGCTTGCCGCCCATGTCATTCATCACCACCAGACGGATCTCACGCCGGCCCGTGTCGAATTCCATGAACCCGGTCAACGGTACCTTGCTCCAGTACCGCTTGGCAACCACTGTCAGACGCAGACGATAGACGCCAGGGCCGCGTGTCCAGACGCCGCCGGCCAATACCTGGGCGGTCAGCGGTCGTGTGGGCGAAAGCTGGGGCGGGGAGAACGGCGCATGGCGGCATCCTCCGAGCGCCAGGGTGACCATCCCGAGGACCGCGAGCATGAGGGGAGTTCGGATCATGGGGCCTGAGCTGGCAATGGTTCTGCCAAAGATGGCGCGTCAGCCGGCCGGTATAGCGCGGGGATTACCCACAAGACGGCAAACAGTTCGGTACTGATCCCCAGCAGCACGGTGATCCCGATGGAATGCAGGGCCGGGTGCCGGGCGAGGATGAGCCCGCCGAACCCGGCCATCGTGGTCAGGCTGGAGACCCGCATGGCCCGTTCGGTGTCGTGGTCATGTCCGCCGGCAATCTTACAGACCATGAAGACACCGCCGTCCACGCCCAGACCGATGACCAGCACGGCCGCGATGACGTTGAACACAGTCAGTTCGACGTGGAACATGGCGAGCGCACCGATCGCGACCAGCAGCGAGGTTACGACCGGAACCAACGAGACCGCCACTTTCTTGAGGTCGCGAAAGAACAGCAGCAGCAGGCCGAGCACGACGGCCGCTGCCAGGCCGGTGAGTCTGACGAAATCCGCCCCCACTGACTGGCGCAACGTCCGACTGATGGATGACGGCGAGACCAGCCGGACGCCGGGCATGAGCGCTGCGTTCCGGGCGAAGATGTCCATGGTTGCCGGCGTATCCGGCACCATGGTCAGCACCATCACCTGTCCGTCCGCCTCCACAATCAGCGAGTCCAGCCATGCACCCAGGCCGGCTTGACGGAGATCTTCGACCGACGTCGGGGCCGGCGCCGTCGAGACAAGCGCGGAGAACGGCGCAAACGCACGGGTGGCAAACCCCAGGCGGATTCCTTCCTTCTGAACCAGATCGCCGACTCCGCAACGTGCTTCATCCCGCCAGAATTCGACCCACCGTTCACGGTTGGCCGCGGCCACGGCGGGCCCCGGCAGGAGCGGTGCCAGGCTGACCAGTCCGCCGGCGGGCAACTGGTCACGCCAGAACTCGAACACACGGTCGTTGAGCGCCAGGGCGGATGCCAGGTCAGGGCCTGGCGAGAACAGGATGGCGTGGTTGCGCAGATTCCCCCACGTGGATTCGATGGTCTTCTCGGCCGTGACAATTTCCGGGGGAACCCTGGTCATGGCGCGGAAGTCACCGTTGAACGTCAACTGGGTGCACTGCCAGCCAAAGAAAACCAGCACGGCCAGCCACACGCCCAGGACCAGGCCACGCGGCGGCGGGGCACGCCGCGCCCGCGAGACGGGTTCTGGGGCGACGGGTGCGCCCGTGGTCGGCAGGAGCAGGTGCGGCAGCAGAAGCAGCGACACGGCGAGGGTCATGCCGATGCCCACGACCGAGAAAACCGCGAGTTGCCGCTGTCCCGGCAGATCGGAGAACAGCAGGACTCCAAACGCGCCCAGGATGGTGGCGCCGGCGAAAAGAATGGGCAACGACACGTCCCTCATGATCGTAACCGGGTCCTTCTTGTCGTCTCGCAGGGAAAAGAAGACGTGGATGCCGTAGTCATCGGCGATTCCCAGCAGTACGGCACCGAACCCGATGGTAATCGCCGACACGGTTCCGTAGAATACTGAGACCGCGAGCCCGGCAAGACACAGTACGGCGGCGGGCATCAGGAAGACATAGAGCGCTCGCCAACTGCGCAGGCATGTCAGGTATATGGCAAGAAGCACGAGCGAGGAAACAGTGAGCACCACGACCAGGTCATGCTTGATCGCGTCGGCATTGGCGGCCGTGTACCGGTGGCCGCTGATGAACGACACCTCGATCCCGGGGGGAACAATCTCGCGAACCAGACGCTGGAAGTGCGCCAGCAGCTCCGTGGTTCTGCCGGAATCGGTCACCGCCACGGTGGCGTCAGCCAGAATTAGGGCATCTTGCCCGTCGGCGCTGATGAAGTGCCCATCCTGCAGGCGCAGGTTGGGCATCAGATTGATGTACCGCATCCGTTCCAGGCTGATCGCCCGAAAATCCAGCGGGTCAACCTGGATCAGTCGTTTCATGGCCCAGCCTTCGGGCGAGAGCAGCCGCGCGTAGTCCTCGTCAAGCTGGCGGCGGATATCATCCGCGTTCAGTCGGGACGCTACTTTCTGCAGATCACCGTCCGTGGCGATGGACGGCAGGGCGTGCACCAGCCATGCCAGGAACGCCTCGCCTGATTCGGGGGGTATGCCCGCGGTCGCCCGGGTGAACCAGGGGGAGCCCATTGCCGCCGCCAAACGGTTGGCGGTCGCCAGGAGGACTTCGGGCGGGGTGTCGGGGCCGCGGTGCAGGTTGACCAGGAATTTGCGGGCGGCCGGGGTCTGTTCCAGCAATCGGAAGCCGGTCGCCGCTTCGGATTGGCCGTCCGGAAGCATGGCCCGGATGTCTTCCCGCATCCGGACCCTGCTGAAGGCGACGATGCTGAGCACAATTGCCACTGCCGTGCCCCAGTGGAGGAGACGGCGATGGCGGGAGAGCAGGCTGTAAAGGGAGGCGAACATCATCCGTGGATCTTGGCGGGTCAGAAGATGTCGTCCGGCAGCGGGCCGTTGGTCACCGGGTTGCGGAATTCAAGACGCGTTGAATCGCCGTCTTTTTCAAACAGGTCTACCTGGCACACGTACGTGCCATCGGGGGCGAAGGTGATCTGCAGGTGGTCAACGTACTTCAACATCCCCTCACGCTTGGGGTCAAGCCTGAGCGATGCCGGGCTTGCCTGAAGGACGGTGATCCTGTATTCGTCCTGGATCCATTTGAAGTCGGCTCGAGTCCATGCCATGAGCTGGTCGGCGACCACCTTCATGACGGGCTCACGGCTGATGGAGAAGTCTTCGCGGATCTCCGCGCGCGCATGCCATCGGTAGCCTTTCCGGCCATTCAGTACGAACCCTGTCCGCACGGGCTCAGTCAGTTCCCACCGGAGACGGTCCGGCTTGGCGAAGCAGAACCGGCCCTTGGACACGAGCGTCTCGGCGAATACGGCCAGACGTTTCTCCTGGACCATGTCAGCGGTCAGCGTTGTCACGCGGCCGGCGGCTTCCTCAAGGCGTGCCAGAACCGCACGGTCGGCAGCGGACAGAGCGGTGTCCTCTCCGCAGGCGCCCGGCAGGCCGCAAAGGAACAGCAGGATGATGAGAGATGGGAAGGCGTGGTTCACTGAGGCTTTCCTTCCTCACCTGCGGGGACCCAGAATTTGACGGTGCCCGACGCGAGCAACTCCTTCTCGCACCACACCTCGCCTTCGGCTATGGCAAACCCCGCCAGGATGCCGATGGTCTTGACCCGTATTGTGAGCAACTGTCCGACCCGGGCAGGCTGCCGGATGCGCACGTGCCGACAACCGACCAGGAAGCCCTCATGCACCGGCTGGCGGTGCAGAAGATCGTCATAGCCTTTCACCGCGGCGTAGGCCTGGGCGATCAGTTCGAGGAATGCCGCAGGCTCGATCTGGCCGGCGGCATCCGCCACGACGGAATCCGCCGGCAGCCGGCATTCGACCGTACCGGCCTGGTCCGCTTCGCCGATGAGCCGGTCAACGAGGCGCATGGGCGGACGGTGCGGCAGCAGATCCTGTGCATCCATGGGCAGCGAGATGTCAGCCTTGCTGGTGTTCATACCACTCATTTCGGGATCGGTTCTTTCTTCTCCAGTTCGTCGAGCATTTTGGTCAATGTCTCCTTGATCATCACTTCAGGCGACCTACGAGCCAGCGAAGTGCGATAGGACTCACCGGAAATGAGCAGGGTCTCATTCCTTCCGTTTCTGAACTGAATGGTGATCCTGATCATGTAGTTGGCCATATCCCATTGCCAGTTGTCTTTGTACGTCACTAACGTGTCGACATCCTTGGGTATTTCATTCCTCTCGCCGGTAGCCGCGGGATGCCCCATGAGTGTCAGTTGATCTGCGATGATGGTGTTCAAGTATCTCTTGTCGGGGTCAAAGTGAACAACGAACACCTTGCCCAGTGCCCGAAGTTCCGCTCCAGGTGCGACGGTCGAGGCCAGCCGCGTTATGCATCCTGACGGCAGCAGGCAGAGAGCGAAGCAGAATGACATCCAGTAGTTCTTCATGTGTGTATTCCTTGCATCCCCAAAATCTCAAGACTCGGCCGTGTCGTGGTCCGTCACTTGTTTCGGGTTTCGCCAGCAAAGTGGATCCGCGGCGAGGAAGTCACCGGTGACGTGGTAGGCCAGGCCGCGGCAGCCATAGCATTGGGACAGCATCTCGCACTGCGAGCATGCGCCCTTGATATGATCCCGGACGTTGCGCAATACGCTCAATACGGGACTGCCGCGCACGATCTCCGCCAGCGGTGTATGCCGGATATTGCCAATCGTCAGATCCACGCCAGTGCAGGGCTGGACATAGCCGCGCGAGTTCACGGTGCAGGAGTACTCGTGCCGGTTGCAACTCAGGGCGGCGATGGGCGGGTGGGGTTCCCATTCGATGCCGTAACGTTCGCGGTCGATGGCAGACAGCCGCAGAAAAAGGTCATGCAGTTCGGCGACGGTGACATTGAGGCTCAGATGCTGCCGGGCCCGGCCCTGGAAGGTGATCATCTCGAAATACGGCACCAACCGGCGTTCACGCGCCCAGACCCACATTTCTGGAAGCTCGTCGATATTCTGCCGGCAGATGATCGTCTCGACCCCCAGCGGACGGTCGTTCCGGGGATACCCGGCCGCAACCAGGTTGGCCAGGCCCGCCTGGATGGCGCGAAACGTCCCCGGAACCCCGGCCAGCAAGTCCTGGACATCTTCCCGGAGGCTGTTCATCTTGATGACCGGCGCCACGCCCAGCCGGAACAGTTCGTCGGCAATCCCGCGGTTGATGAGGGTGCCGTTACTGAACAGGTCCATGCCGATCCCGCGGTTCTGCAGGAATCGCATGATTTCCAGTGCGTGCGGGTACAGCATCGGTTCACCGCCGCCGAGAAGGATGATCCGCCGTGCGCCAAGAGCAATGGCCTGCTCCAGCACGTGGTAGATCTCGCTCACATCCAATTCCTGCCGGAGTTTCCGGCCCGAACTCGCGTAGCAGTAGATGCACTGCAGGTTGCACTCCCGGCTGAACTCCAGCTCGAGCGAGAGAAGCCCGTTATGGCGCTTGCTCGCGTCGATCTCCGCGCGGCTGAAATTCGAACCCCAAGGTTGCTTCGGTGCGGACATGCTATCGCCTTCGATAATCGAAAAACGTGACGGGTTTGCGCTTGTCGCTCTGTACGGTCTTCTGCTGCACAGCCGCAATCGGGGCGATGACCACGTCGGGTCGTACCCGGAGACTGGCGGCGAGTCTGTCGGTAATGGCTGTGCCGTCAACGCTCTCCGGGGCCTCGACGCCCACCACCACCCGAATGCGGTCCGAGAGGTCGTACTCGTCGTGGACCTCGATGTAGTAGCCCTGGACCTCGCGTATGGCGTGCAACACCGCGGCGATGGCGGGAGGATAGACGGTCGTGCCGCGGCATTTCAGCATTTGGGCTTTGCGCCCCAGCACCGGCCCGAGCCGGGGCGTCCGCCGGCCGCACGGGCAGGGGGCCGTGTGCAGAACCGCCACATCGCCGGTCTTGAACCGCAGCAGCGGCATGCCTTTGACCTGCAGCGGCGTGGCGACCACCTCGCCGACCTCGCCGGGCGGCAGGACGCGTCCCTGTTCATCGACGATTTCCACCGCGATCAGGTCGGGGTGCTGATGACCGCCCAACCCGTGTTCACATTCACAGAACGCCGTCGCCATCTCCGTGCTGGCATAGGTGCCGAAAACCTGAGCACCCCACAGTTCGCGGAGACGTTCACCCAGGACGGACAGGGACAGGTCCTGGTTCCGGATGGGCTCACCGATGCAGATCAGTCGTCGCACCCCGAGACTGGCAGGGTCGCCCCCGTCCTTCACCAAACGCTCCGCGGCGGCAAGCATGAGGGTCGGCACGCCCACCATAGCGGTGGCCTGTTGCTGCCGGAGCATCTCCAGCAGCAGGAAAGCGCTCCCGGAACCGACCCGGATGGCCGTGGCGCCGATCCGGGTCAGACCAAGAAAATAGGCCAACCCTGCCATGAAACACCGGTCGAGGGCAGTGGCGATCAGGACGCGGTCGCGCGCGGTTATTCCCGCGGTCCGGAACGACACGTCCTCGTTGACCGCCAAACGGTCCAGATCCGAACGAGTCTGCATCAAGGCGACCGGTTTCCCGGTGGTGCCCGACGAGAGGCAGATGTCGATGATGTCACCAGCATCGGTGCAGAGGAAATCGGGATTGTTCGTCTCCAAGTCGGACTTGGTCGTGAACGGGAGCGCACCCAAATCGTTCACCGAGTGAATGGCGTCCGGTCGGAGGCCGGTGCTGGCGAAGAGCCGCCGGTAGAAGGGGGAGTGTTCGGCGGCATAGCGCACATGCTCACGCAGGAGCGTGTCCTGCAGTGCCGCAAGGACGTCCTCCGACTGGAATTCCAGGTCCGGCATCCGGCCCGGCGGGCTCGTGCATCCACAGAGATTCTCAGGGTCAGACATTGGCGGCTGTCATTTCTGCAACATTGCGGGCCATCATCTCCCGGACGGTCTTGCGCATGTGAAGGTGGCCGAGCATCTCGGGAAACTGACGCGGGTCAATCGCAGGCAGTGCCCGAAGATGGACGCGTGCCGGGTGCAGCCGGAAACTACCGGGCGGCAGGAGCACATCGGTTCCGGCCACGCAAAGCGGGACCAAGGGGACACCGGTGTCAATAGCCAATTTGAAGGCTCCCGAGTGAAACCGGCGCATCTTCCCGTCCCGACTCCGGTGCCCTTCCGGAAAAAACACCAGGCATCCGCCATCCGCCAGCTCGCGGCTGGCCTGCTCGGCGACCACGGACCAGTCCGTTCCCTCCACGTTCAGGTATCGTGCCAGATGCATGAAAGCGCTGTACCAGATCATCTTGAACGGCCAGGAACGCACCGCGAAAGCGGCGTTATGAAAGGGCAGAGCGGCCATACAATAGGTGTCAAAGTAGGAGAGGTGATTGACGACCATGATGCAGGGCTGCCGGAGACTTGCCTTCTCCAGACCCTCCAGACGAAAGTGGACAAACGGTGAGACGATCCAGCGCCAGCCTTGACCATACAACCAGACAAAATGGCGCGTGATGCGTCTTGCGGACCACGCGGTCAGGAGCCGCCAGAGCAGGAATCCCAGCGGGAATAGAACGATGCCCAGCAACGTCAGCAGCGCCAGCAACGGGTAGACCGTCAGGTTCATCAGCAAGGCGGCCGCCCGGTGACGGCGCCGGTGGTTTCCGGTATCAGGTCGTGGGGCCACGGTTGTCTGTGGTGGTCTGATCACTCTTGGCGGCAAGCTCCCGATGCTTGTTGAGGACGAACTGGTGGATATCCCCGAGTGTCCGGATCTCCCGTATGGCTTTCTCGTCGCGGATCTTCATGTGGAAGGCGTTCTGGAGGACGATCACCATGTCGACAAAATCCAGACTGTCCAGGCCCAGATCCGTAGTCAACTGCGCTTCTGGACGCATGGCGCCCGGGCTCAACTCAAACTCGTCCTGCATTGCCTTATTGATGGTCTCGATAATCTCCCGGTCAGTCACGCGTATCTCTCCTTATCACCAGTGTTGAGTTGATGCCGCCGAAGGCAAAACAGTTCTTCACGGCCGTTCGCAGGGAGACCGACTCAACCTGCCGTGGGAGCCGTAGCGGTGCACATTGAGGCTCCACCTCGTCCAGGTTCAGGGTCGGAATCAGGCGACCGCCGTTCAGCATCGCGATAGTGGCGGCCAGTTCAATGGCGCCACTCGCCGCCATGGTGTGCCCCAGATGGCCTTTCAAGCTGCTGACAGGAACGCTATGGCCAAACACGCGGTGAATGGCGGCGCTCTCAGCGATGTCACCCAGTTCCGTAGCCGTCGCATGGGCGTTGACATAATCTACCTGCTCCGGGCGCAGTTTCGCCTCTTCCAGCGCCAGGCGCATACACTCCTCCATCGACCCGGCGCTCGGATTGCTGATGCTGTCAGGCGTCGACACCGTCGCAAAACCCAGGAGCTCGGCCAGCACCGGGACACCGCGGGCCCGGGCTGAGTCGAGCGCCTCCAGCACCACAATCCCGCCGCCCTCGCCGCAGACCACGCCATCCCGTTGCCGGTCGAACGGCCGGGGCGTCATGGTTGGCCGGTCGTTGTAACGGGTCGAGGCGGCATTGACCACGTCGAACACCGCCGTGGCCAAAGGATGGAACTCGTCGGCCCCGCCGCAAAGCATCATGTCCTGCTTGCCCGAGGCGATCCACTCATAGCCGAACCCCACGGTCTGGCCGCCGGTGGCGCATGCGGCGGCCGGGGCCACGGTCCGGCCTGTGATCCCCAGCGTCTGTGCCACATTCGCTGCGCAGGAGTGATTCATGATCTGGAAGAACAGGGTCGAGCGCATTTGCTCAATGGCGTGCGTGGTCAGATAGTCGCGGAAGAATCCTTCGATCGCATCCGTGCTCTGGATGGTCGAGCCGATCACCACCCCGAGCCGGCCTCCCGCGCAGTGTTCCGCAGTCAGGCCGGCCTGTAACAGCGCCTCCTGACAGGCCAGCGTTGCATAGATGGACATCTTCGACATGGAACGCCGGAAATGCCGCGGGATCTCGCGCCCGTCCAAGTCTGGAGCCAATGCCGCAACCCGACTGCGAATGTCCTTGATTACGGACAGAGCGGGGGCATTCACGACTCCGCTCTTGCCCGCAACCAGGCCGTCCATCAACGCTGGCATTCCCCGGCCAATCGGCGAGACAACGCCCAGCCCTGTCACCACGACCCGTCTCAATGTCATGCCTGCAATTCCTTTCGGAGACGCTCGTGTCCGAGAATCGTACCGCACGTCACCACACTTGACAGCATTGCCCCGAAAACCCCCGGGGCGACGATGGACTGACCGGCCAGGAACAACCCACGAGCTCGAGTTTGGGGGGCCAGCACGTGGTCACCCATCCGGTGCTTGATGCCGTAGAGACTCCCCGCAGGCGTGTGGACGTAGTCCCGGATCGTCAACGGTGTGGCCAACTCCATATCGGTAACCGTCGCCATGATCTCGGGACAGGTCGCATCGAGACGCCGGCAGATGTCCATCGTTACCTGTTCCTTGAACGCCGTATAGTCCGGCGGGCGTTTGCCGGTGCCGGTGTCCGCCCACCGGGAGGTCGCCGTGGGTGACGCCGGACAGATGGCTGTAAACCCGCCGGGTGACACCTGCCTGGCCCGGTCAGGAGCGGTGCCGGCTACGTAGATCGGCGGATCCCGCGTAAACGCGCTGTCCGGAGAACAAACAGATCGGGAATCCGGTGCCAGTATGAGATTGCGCCCTTGAAGCGCCTCGGGGATGCCGTCACAGGCAGCATACAGGACGAACGCGGAACAGGTATCTTCGTGAGTCTTCAATCGGGTCCGGTACGCCGACCGGAACAGCGACTCAGGAACCATGTCGACAAGGTGTCGTGGATGCAGGGTCGCAATACAGGCATGGCAGCCCAGTCCGTCTCCGCTCTCGGTGCGGACTCCGCTGACGGATCCGGCCGCCGAGAAGTCGATACGGGCTGCCCCCGAACCGCAGAATACGTCCACGCCATAGGCCTTCAGTTGGGTGGTAAAGGCGTCAACCAGACTCCGGCCGCCACCGCGCAGCCCGTGCACTGCCCCGTAGTATGAGGCCGCGACCCGCGCGTGAGAGGCCAGCGGCGCTTCATCCGGGGCAACCCCGTGGAGAAGCCAATGGAAGGACAGGATGGTTTTCAGTCTGGGATTGTCGGTCAACCGGTCCAGAAATCCGCCCAGCGTCAGCCCCAGAGCATCCGGGAGCAATTGCATGGGGTCGAACTCTGCCTGCATGTTGATGTAAGGCAGGGATTCGTAGTGGTCCCGAATCGTCCGCAAGTACTCACGGACCGCGGGCTCTTCAGCCGGAAACGCCGCGGACAGCGCGTCGGCAATCCGGTCCCAGCCATAGGGGAAGTCGAATTCCCACGCCGGCTCCAGGCAGCGAAAGCGGTCAAAACCTTCCGGTCGGAACGGTATCTTCTCAACCTTGTCGGCCATACCGAGGTAACGCAGGAACACATCCAGAACGTCGCCGTCGGCAAGACCACCGAGGCAATGAAGCCCGGTGTCGAAATGGACTCCGTGGCGGGTGAAACCTCGAAGTAACGGAGCGAGTTGCGGGGCTTTTTCCAGCAGGACGACTTTGGCCCCGGTCCTGGCCAGGATAATGGCGGCGGACATCCCAGCGGCGCCGGCGCCGATCACCGCATAGTCGTAGCTCATCCAGGAAACCTCAGGATCAGGCAGGAATTGGTCCCGCCGAACCCGGCGGAGTTACACAGCACGGTCCGTGGCGGATGATCGATTGCCGTGGACACAATATTGAGCTTGGCCGAACTCGCGTCGGGGCTTTCGAAGTTGACGTTGGGCGCGATGAAGCCGTTGCGGGCCATGATCGCGCAATACACCACCTGGGATGCGCCGGACATCCAGAGCTCGTGTCCGGTCATGGACTTCAGGGATGACACCGGCGGTGTGCTGGGACCAAACACGGTGGCGATGCTCTCAGCCTCAACCGCATCGCCGGCGGGAGTTGACGTCGCATGCGCGCAGATGTAGTCGATCTCCCGTGGCCGCAGCGCGGCATTCCTCAGCGCCATGCCCATGGCGCGCTGCATGCCGTCGGCACTGGGGGTCGATATATGTCCCCCGTCCGAGGAGAACCCGGACGCGATGACCTCGCCCAGGATGATGGCCCCCCGCTGTTGCGCCAGTTCCAGCCGCTCCAACACCATGGCCGCGGCGCCGCCGCTGGGGACCAGTCCGTCACGTTGTGCGTCGAAGGGACGACAGGCGGCCCATGGCTCGTGGATTCGGCAGGAAAAGGCGCCCAACGCGTCAAAACTCGCCATGGACTCCCAATTGATTTCCTGAGCGCCACCGCAGATCACGCGGTCTTGGCGCCCCAGGGCAATCAAGTCCGCAGCTTGGCTCACGGCATGCCCGCCGCTGGCGCATGCCGCGCTGATGGTCCACGCCGCGCCACGGGTTTTCAAAATGGTCACGAGGTTCATGGTGATGGACGAGGTCATGGAGCGGAACACATGCCCGCTCCCGATCCCCGCCGTGTCGCCGTGAGTTCGCACCAAATCGACCTGTTCGACCGCGGCCAGGCAACTGGAGTCGCACCCGAAAACCAGGCCGGTTACGTCGCTTTGGATCTCATTCTCATGCAGGCCAGACATCGCCACCGCATCGCGCACGGCCGCGTACGCCTGCACAGCAAAATCCGGCATGGTCTTGCGCTGTTTCTTCGGCAGCACCACATTGGGGTCAAAGTCGCGGATAACGCCCGTCAAGGGACTGCGGAAACCGCGCTGACGCCGCGCCTCATCCACCGCAATGCCGGACTTGCCCTGACGCAGGGCCGTGGCCACGGTCTTCACGTCACACCCGAGGCAGGAAACGATTCCAAGTCCGGTAATGGCAACTCTGTGCATGTTACTCGGGGATAGCCGTGGGTTGTGTTGTGGTATCCGAACTGTCGCCCATGGGCCGGTATCAGCCCATATAGGCGCCGCCGTTGACGGCGATCACCTGTCCCGTGATATACGATGCCCCGGGCGAACAGAGGAAACAGACCGCAGCAGCCACTTCCTCGGGCGTCCCTGTCCGCCCCAGCGGGATCATGGGCAGTATCCGTTCCATAGGCACATTCTTGAGCATATCTGTAGCGATGAACCCGGGGGAGACCGCATTCACCAGGACATGCCGTTTCGCCACTTCCAAGGCCAGCGAGCGAGTGGCCCCGATCAACCCCGCCTTCGCGGCCGAGTAGTTGACTTGCCCCGGCATCCCGCTCTGCCCCGAGGTAGAGGCAATGTTGATAATCCGGCCGGCACGACGGCTCAGCATGTTGCGGAGCACCGCTTTGGTCACCAGGAAGAAACCACCTAGGTGCACAGCCAGCACACCGTCCCACTCCTCCTGCGTCATCCACACCATGAGTGTATCCCGGTTGTACCCGGCGTTGTTGACCAAGACATCCGGCGTCTCGGTCTCCAGCAGCGGGTCCAGAGTGGCGACAACCGCCGCGGCATCCGTTACGTCAAACGGCAGAAGACGGCACTTCCGGCCCAACTTCTCGACAGCCGCAGCCACGATTCCGGCGGCCTCGTGATTACTACGGTAGTTGAGCCAGATATCGTAGCCATCTCGTGCCAAAGCCAGAACAACTGCCGCGCCAATCCCTCTATTGCCACCAGTAACGAGGGCAATCATGTGTTCTCCCCATGGATGCGCACTGAATCACCGCGTGATAGTCTTGACCTGCCCTTGATCATCGAACTCCACGGCAATGGACTTGAACCGGTTGGTCCAATAGACCCAGACGGTTGCAGTTTCCGGCGAAGGGGTACGGTGCGCGGCAGGATAGCCCAGCGCCGCCATGACCCCCGCCTTGGTCATACCGACCGAAGCAATCCCATCTTTGATTCCCTTGCGGTCGGCTTCCGAGAGGGCATCCAGAGAAACCGGCGTTGTCGACGTGATCAACTCGACGTACTTGTTCACGTCCATGCCCATCATCCACTTGATATTGTACCCGAGATGGACGAGCCTGTCGTCGCTCTTGACCTTGAACGTGATCTCTTTGGGATCAGCCTTCACAATCTCGATGGCGGTGTTGACCGGGATGAAGATGTGGCCGGCACCGGGGTCTGTCCAGTTGGCACAACTGGCGTTGTATTGATGATTGCCTGCCTTGTCGACCTTGTCCTGAACGTGGATGTTGAACTTCGTGTACACCTCGCCGGCCCATCCGGCCCGCCCGACCCCCATCATACACACCAGCGCTCCCAACATAAGAAACACCGGACGATGGATCAGAGACATGCTGGTTCGGACGTTTTGACAGACCATGCTTCCGTTCCCTTCCTGCCTGTATGGCACGACAGATCCTCGGAATCCCAATGACGTCATTCGCACTGGGGTCAACTATATCGACCGCCGCCCGCTTCAGCCACCGTCGCCTGCCGAAATCCGTGACGGCGGTCGGTTCCCGGAGACGCTCCGCCCCGCCCATTATGCAGACCTGCCGCCATCGTGGCACCAAGGATCATAGCGCCGATGACTCCGGGAGTCCATCCCATTGCGTTGCCGAACCTTCTAGTGCGAGTCGCAAGGGAGAGAAGGGAACGGACCTCCTGATGAGTCAGTACTTCCAGGAAGGCGTACCCCGTAGATAACATTAGCAGTCACTCGCAAGGGCTTGCGGCGACCGCATCTGTGCTTATGCCGTGGGGATCAGGCAATCATTTACCTGCCAGCGCTTGCGCCAGTTCCGGCTTGACATTCGCAAAGGCTCGCCGCAGGGCCTCAAAGTGCCAGCCGAACAGCGAGCGCCGATCCACCCTGAAAGCCGCGGGGTGGCGGCTCGATGACGCTGTAGGGAACACACAATTCGTGACAGGTCAGGGTCAGGTTGGCCGATCCCGGTACAGGTCCGTCAACCGAAAAAGATAGCCCGCAAGCGGTGGCGGTCAAACAGCCATGCAGGAACCAGATTCGAAGAACTGGTTCGGGTAGGGAGACTCGACCTGCTCACATAGGGGCAGCGAGGAAGAGCGCTTCTTGGTCTTCCTGCCCAAAGCCGGTAAGTGGTTGCAATCCCAAGCCTGCTTGCGTAGCCGTGGGGGGGCTCTCTCAATGAACGCGCTGCCATCGGCGACGGTCATGCCGACATGTCTTGCCAGTCGCGAAGCACTTGGATCGCCGCTGCGGCTTCCCGGATGTCATGGAGATGTTTAAGGACCTCATCCTTCATTGATGAGAATCCTTTCCGCGAGGACTCGGCAACGGAAGTACGGGTTGCGCAGGCCATCGAGCGTCAGCAGGTCTACGCGACAACCCAGGTTGTCCTCCAGCGAGTGCAGGAACCCGAAAAACCGCCTCGACAGTCCGCGGCCCGGGTCTTTGAACTCGACGACCAGGTCCACGTCGCGGGTCGAGGTCGCTTCCGCCCGGGCCACGGACCCGAACACGTCCAACCTCCTGACCGCGAACTGCTCGCAGAAGGGAATCACGATTGGTTTGAGTTCGTCCAGCGTCATTGGCGTGCCTAGCGAGACCCCGTTGCCAAAGGGTCGGGGATCGGCCTACAAGGCCGACGCTACAGCCGATCCTGAGTTTGCGTTCATTGCTGTAGTGGCCGCGTTGTACCCGGCTCTTGGGCTTTTGCAGCGAGGTCTAGCGAGGTCACCAACCGCCTGACAGGCGCCAACTCGTCCATTCGCTTGATAGTTATGCCTGGCCGGGGTGCGAGATCGGAACTCCAATCCGCCGAGATGTCTCGCGCTCAGGCAACGCTGGCAATGGCCAAGAGCTGCTTCTCCACCGGACGTGGCAAATCGACCAGAACGAACAGGTCTTCGGGAAAGAGGTAATCCTCGCCGTCCTCGTCAATCACGCGAATCAACGCATCGTTGGCGGCCCTCGAATCCGGGAGGACCGGATACACTTTGCCGCGAATCAGCGAGGCTTCGTAGTCCGTGTTCCGCAGGCAGAGGGCGAATTGGTGTTTGGCTGTTCTCATGGTGCATCCAGATACCGTTTGATCTTCACGTCGCGCTTACCGATACCGTGTGCTTCGTACCAATGCATCTCTACAGTGCGCATCACGCCATTGGAGAAGCGCACCTCGGCGATGCCCTTCAGCTTGCGCCAGCGTCCATAGCCATACTGCTTGCGCAAGTAACGCAGAATGCGGATACCGCTGCCGGAGGCAATCGTCTCGACGTGGTGAATGTTACCGACGATCTCAAATCTCATCGCAAAACCACATGGGAACGCACGGGTGCTTCGACATCGAGTGCTTCGCGTGCCTTGGTCCGACTTCTTGTCCATACGGAACATAGACGCGAAGCCCGGGAGTATCAAGAGCGGTGCGCCGGATGACGCGAGATACCATTGCACCGCCCAGGCGGCGACCGGCGTTGATTTCTGTCGCGGTTGGGGCTTGGATTCGTAGGGGCGAGGGTGCTGTCCACCTCGACATCAAGAACCGGGCGGCAACTCGCGGATGAAGGCCCACGACACGTCGGCTGCTTCGCCAGTGTCGTAACGCACCTCGAAGCCCATGCCTGTGTCGTCCAGGCTCACGTTAACCGGAATCGCTTTGGCGGAAATACGGTTGGCCTTCTTGATGGTGGCGTGAGGCTCCAGGAAGCTCAGCCCGTCCTCGAACTCGACATCAAACGCGTCTTCCCACTCCAGATAGCGCACATGGATGATGTCCACCATCTTGGCGGTACCAAACGGTTTCTTCAAGCGGCTCACGGTCTTCATAGACGGCCTTCGTCTCTTAATTGCTCGATGAGCGTGACGAGTTTCCGGTCGGGCATCCAACCTTCCAGGCCGCGCATGGCGGTAATGTCGAGCCGGCCCAGTTTCTCGCCCCCGGCGGTCTTCACGTGAACGTGGCGCGGGGTATGATCGCCTTTCCACCAGGTGATGATATAGCCGTCACGTCGGACTTTACCCATGGTAATCTGCCTTCACGGGTGCCAAGAGGTTCTCTTGCACTGGCCAAGGCACCACGAGGTTCTTATCCGCTCAAAAGTAGCGAGGACTGCAGGCAAATACAAGGGGCAACCGGGGGATTCCGGTGCTGCGTCAGTCGCGGGTGCAGGGTTTGGGGATGGCTGGCCAAAGTGGCGGGACCGGCTCGGTCCCGCGG
>MHBL01000148.1:0-67336 GCA_001803235.1 Lentisphaerae bacterium RIFOXYA12_64_32 | reverse complement strand
CGGCTCGGTCCCGCGGGTGTCGGAGCGAGCCGCTCCGACCACTTTAGGCGCCAGCCCCGGTCAACCTTCGACCCTATTTCCACCCGCGACTGACGCAGCACGGGATTCCGTGGTGTTGCCGGATGCGGCGGGTGGGAGTATAGTATTACCGTGGCGAGTAAGAATGAGAAACATGGAGTTCACCGATGAAAATCACCACCAAGGGCCAAGTGACGATCCCGCAGGAACTCCGCGAGCAATACGGATTCCTGGCCCACACCGAAGTCGAGTTCAAACCGGGGCGCGGAGGGCTTCGACTGGTGAAGACGACGCGCGCGGGGCGTCGCGGGCAGCGCCTCATCCGACGCATGGCCGGCCGCGGCGACGGCACGCTGACAACGGACCAGATCATGCAACTCACACGAGGCGAGTCATGATCGTCCTGGTCGACAGCAACGTGCTCCTGGACGTCTTCACACGCGACCCCGCGTGGTTCGGCTGGTCTTCGCAGCAACTCCAGGACTTGGCCGAGACGTGCGTCCTGGCCATCAACCCCGTGATCTACGCCGAGGTCTCGGTTCACTTTTCGCGGATCGAAGAACTCGACGAGGCACTGCCCGCCGTGGAGTTCCGGCGTCTGGCCCTGCCCTGGTCCGCAGCCTTCCTCGCTGGCCGCTGTTTCCTCCTGTACCGTCGCCGGGGCGGCGCGCGACGGTCGCCGTTGCCGGACTTCTACATCGGCGCGCATGCGGCGGTGGAAGGCATGTCACTCCTGACGCGAGACCCGGGACGATATCGCACCTACTTTCCCAAGGTCTGCCTGATCGAACCCGACGCCCCAGCCAGAAGCCGCCCGCCGCCCAATCCGCAATAGCCGATTCCGGCAAGGCTGGAGCCATGCCCTACGTCGCCGGAGCCCGAATGAAGTAGAGCATGGCTCCAGCCTTGCTCACTCGCTTTGCCTCGTGAGAGAACCGCGACACGCCGGCGGAACCCGGATTCGGCAAGACGGGAGCCTTGCCCTACTTCCCCATCGCCGCCGGCCCTCCCGTTGTAACCGGCCAGTGGAAGGTAGAGGATGTCAATCCAGACGGCTCGCGAGGCCGCTCGCCCTCCATCGTTTCGCTCTCAGGGCCGGGGCTGGAGGGCGAGGGGCTCCCGAGCCGCCCACCATCCACTGGCCGGTTACCTCCCGTTCTTTGCGCGCCTTGCGTCTCGTCGCGACTTCGGTTATAGTGCCCGGCAGGTTCAGCCCGACGGTACCCGGAAGGACAGTGACCATTGATTATCCACAGCGCAGAGTTTGCGAAGAGCGCATCGGACCCCGCCCACTACCCCGTGGGGGACCTCCCGGAGATCGCCTTTGCCGGCCGCTCCAACGTCGGGAAGTCCTCGCTGCTCAACGCTCTGGTCAACCGGAAGAACCTGGCGCGGACCAGTTGCACGCCGGGCCGCACCCAACTGCTCAATTTCTTCCTCATTAACGACCGCTTCCGTTTCGTCGATCTGCCGGGGTATGGCTTTGCCAAAGTACCCCTTGCCGTGAAGAAGAAGTGGGGGCCGATGATCGAAACCTTCCTCGCCACGCGCGAGAACCTCCGTGGCGTGGTCCTGATCCTGGACGTCCGTCGCACGCCCGCGCCGGAAGACGGACAGATGCTTGCCTGGTTACGGTCCTACGGCATCACGCCGCTGCTCGTCGTGACCAAGTGCGACAAGGTGTCCAGGGGCGCCCGGGCGCGGCTGGCGGCCGTCCTCGCCAAGACTCTCGAGGTCACTCAGGACGACCTGACCTTCTTCTCCGTCCTGTCGCGAGAGGGCAGGGACGACGTTTGGAAGAAGATAGAGTCCCTGCTCGGGACCCCGGCGCGCCGCGGCGCGCCAGCTCCCGGACCGTAGAGCATGGCTCCAGCCTTGCTCACCCGTGCGTTCCACCCACCGCACCTCGTCACCTCAAAGCGCTGGACCGGATTCGGCAAGACGGGAGCCTTGCCCTACTTCGGCGTGGCTAGCACAGCCTTCATCCCTTCGCGGCGCTTGCTCCTCACCAGCCGCGGTACCAGCGCTCCAGCGGGTAGCGGCTGTCCACGTGCCCGTCGACGAACAGGACATCGGCGCGGCCGGCCTGGTGTCGGTACGCAATGTCGCAGAGCGTGTCCCCCGGCGTGATGTACGGGTTCGGATTGACCGCCCACATGTCGGTGGTGTGCGTGTTCCCGTCGACCAGCAACGGCGTCTTGGCGGGTGTCTTGACCACCTTCACGCGTGCGCCCAGGTAACCCTGTGTCGCGTCGTAGTTCGTCAGGTGCCGGTTGTAGATGTACCCGCACAGGTACATGCCCCACTGGAAACAGAAGCCGCCGTTGATGTTGTCGTTCATCGGCCACTGCCAGGAGGTCGGACAACTCCAGACGGTGTCGCTCTTGACCGGGTAGTGCGCGGCGTCCGCCGGGCCGGGAAAGCACGAGCCCATGTACTCGCCCATGATCGTGTAGTACCGGCCACTGGCCCCGACGTCGTTGACGTTGCAGGCCTTGGGCAGGTACTCGTTGTTGTCGTCCACGTACAGGGTGAACCCGACCTGGAACTGTTTCAGGTTCGAGATGCACGTGGCCTGCCGCGCTTTCTCCCGCGCCTGGGCCAGACTCGGCAGCAGCATGCTGGCGAGAATTCCGATGATCGCCACCACCACGAGCAGCTCGATCAGGGTGAATGCGGACGAGGTCCGGCTCATGGCGCCAGGTCCGAAACCTGGGCGGCTTTCTGCGAACGCGTCTGGCAACGCGCTCCCAGGCACGTCGGCACCTGCGTGGCGGGTTTCCGGCTGAAGGGCGTGTCGATCTAGTGCGGCAGCAGACCTTCCAGAGTGGCGGGAGCGGCTCGCTCCCGCATGCCGGACCGAGCCGGTCCGGCCACGTTGGGCGTGGTTGCGCATCTGAGGTGGCCAAATCGACGCGCCCTGAAGCCGGGACTCAGGCTGCGGCGCCGGATTGGCGGCTTGCGACAGCCGGGCAGTCCCGGGGCTGGGGTTCGCTGACGCAGTGCCGGATCCGGAAATCTGAATTGCCTTTCGCATCGTTGCCATCGTTATCTCCTTTTCTCGACCTGTGTAAGCAGATTAGCGCCGGGTAGGTCGCGGTGCCAGCCCGGACCGGTCTCGCCTGACTGACAGTACCGCGGGCGGCCCTCCGCCCGCCATCCGAGCCTTAGCGTTACGTGCGTGCCGTGAAGCGGGCGGAGGGCCGCCCGCGGTACTGTCGGAGGGTGGCGGGGCTTAATCCGCTGCTTGCACAGGTCGCCTTTCTCGGCTCTCCCGCTTCCCATTGCGCCCGTTTTCTCGGAACGCCCTATGGGGTAGTCACGCCGTCAGGGCGACCGAGTCATGTTTGTCGCCAACCACGCTTTCCAGAACGCGGACGTCTCGAACGGTTCGGCGCCCGCGGTCGGGGCGCCGGCGGGAATGGCGGTGACGGCCAGCACATCGCCGCGGCCGATTTGGCGCCGGAACGCGACGGGCCGGTTGCCGGCCTCAAGCAGCACCTCCGCGTTCGGTCGCGGCTGCGCCTGGTGCAGCCAGGTCACGAGCGGGGCAGGGGGGGCTCCCGGCGCGGTGCCCGGCGCGTGCAGCGGCAGCGGCGGCGTCAGTGCGACCGCGTCCCAGCACCCGGCCAGTTCAATCGGCAGCACGGCGGCCAGGGGTGCATTGGCGTACGCACCCTTGCCGAACGCGAAGAACCCGCCCAGAACCACCAACCGCGCTCCGTCGCTGACCGCCTGCACCAAGCGTCGCTGCTGCGCGACCGGCAGCACCTCGTCCGGCCCGGCGGGGAAATCCGCCAGCACGATCAGGCGCGCCGCGTCGACCGAGGCCATGCCGGGGAGTCGGTCCGCCATGAACTGATTCGTCGGCCGCGTTGCGGCGCCGACCGCAATGAGGTTGTAGACCTTGGGCTTGCGGCCGCAGGCCTGTTCCAGAATGGGGGCGAGATTGTAACGGTCACTGGCCATGCCCTGGAACAGCAGCGCTTCGGTCCGGGCGCCGCCGGCTGTTTGCTCGGGCAATGCGCTCAACCGCAGGTTGCGGAGTTCGTGCACCACGGCGCCTTTGGTGAGGCCCATGTTCCCGATCCGCACTTCGCCGCCCTGGTACTCGGCGCGGCCGAGCACCGGCACGTCGAAGTCGATTGCGCACGGGTCGGACAAGTCGTTGCGGAAGTACTCCACCACGCCCGCGTCCTGGTCGAACCGGATGACGTAGTGCGCCCACTTCCCGCGTTCGACGGCGGCCAGGCGCCGGTGCCCGACCGGCTCGACGTTGAACCCCGTGATGCGACGGTTCGGGGGCTCCGGAAAATACCGCCGCCAGTCGTGGCAGTAGTCGTGGAACCACGTGTCCAGGTTGTAGAGCCCCACGGTCAGGCTCACGCCCAGGCAGTTGCCCCCGTTCTCCGCCGCAATCCGGGCGTCGAACTCGAACTGGCCGCGCCGCAGCACGGGAACCGGAATGCGGATGAATCCGCCCTGGTTCGGGTTCTGCATGCAGGTCACGCGCAACACGCCATCCTTGGCCGCGTAGGTGCTCTGTTCCGGCCCGGCCTTCAGTTCCCAGCCCTCGGACTCGGGCGCGCCCTGGAACCGGGCCTCGAATGCCGGCGCGTCCGCGCCGCCGCGACACAGGAGCGGCAACAGGCAGAGAATCGACAACGTCTGCTTCAACATGGTCTTCCTTCTCCTGTCGTTCGAACAGCAGGGACCAGTGCTGCGACCAGGCCGTGGCTGGTTGAGTCAAGCGCATAGGCCTATCGCAAGTCGAAACTCCAGTGTCTTGGCCTGAGTCCCGCCTTCAGGGCGTGTCGACTTAACCACCTCAGATGCGCAACCACGCCCAACGTGGCCGGACCGGCTCGGTCCGGCATGCGGGAGCGAGCCCTTCGACAGGCTCAGCGTCTGCGACCGCTCCCGCCACTCTGGAAGGCCTGCGGCTGCACTAAATCGACACGCCCTTCGGGCGGAAGTGGCAGGCGAGCTTGAGCGAGCCGATCCTCGGCCGCTCGCTGAAGCGTCGCTGCGGCTTCCGCCTGAAGGCGGGACTCAGGCGCGGACGTTCCAGGGCACATCGCTTCTCCCGATCACTGACGACCGATCACTGATCACTGATTACTGATTACTGCCCCCTGACTACTTCCCCTGCTCGAACACGACGCTGGTCATTTCGGTCAGGTCCGGCACGGTTACAGTGACGCGCCCGTCCGTCCGGGTCAGCGGCAGTTCGGTCACGGTCGGGGTCGGGTCCGGCCGGAACGCCCAGGCGCGCTTCGCCTGCCAGCCCGGTTCCGGCTCGAGTTCGACCTGGATCGCGCGCGCCGGCGGCGGGTCGTGGTGCATGAAGATTTCGTCGTGTTCCGGGAGATTGACCAGGTGCACGAGCGTCTGCCGCTCGCCCTCGCGCGTGCGCTCGAAGACGAACGGCGCCCAGAGCACGCGCGCTGCGTCGCCGGACGTCGTCACACGCTTCTGCTTCGGTCCGAGCGGCGTGAAGCCCGGGTCGTAGAAGTACTCGGCAAAGCGCAGCGCGAAGGCGAACCGCTTCCACGTGTCGTCGATTGAGTGCCGTGCCTGCGCCGAACCATACCAGCGGAACCCCGACGCCATCATCACGTACTGTTCGACCCGCAGCGTGATGCCGCCCGGTGCGTAGCCGCGCATCCACCCGACGAACGGCACACTGCCGCACGGTCGTACCGTGCGCAAGCTCTCGGTCAGCACCTCGGCCCACGCCTGCCAGGTCGGGAACTGTGTCGCAGTGCCCAGCAGGCTCTCCATCAGAATGCCGGCGTCGCGGCAGTTAACCTCCGAGTAGGCCGGGTAATCCTTGAACAACCCGTGGTTGACCGAGTAGTTGATGTTGAAACTGAACCGCGGGTGCCGCGCCGTCACCGTCTCGCGCCAGACGCGGCAGAACTCGGCTGCCGCCGCGTCGGGGTTCGGGAACAGGTCGGTGGACTTGCGGCCCTGGATGTCGTACCACGGCAGTTCCAAGGCCGCGCCGCCGGCTGCTGCCTCCTGCACCTGCAGCGGATCCTGCGGCGCAGCGGGAAGGAAGTTCCAGTCGAAGCGCACACCGTCCCAGCCGAACAGGTCAACCGACGCCGCCATTTCCTCGGCCCAGGCCCGGATCACGTCGTTGCTGAAGACGTTGCCGCAGACGGCGTTGTAGCGCTTGCCGTCGTGGATCGCCCCGTTGTAGAGGTACATCTGCCCGTCCGCGGTGTACTTGGCCAGCTCCGGACGCCGCAGCGCCCCGTCCAGGCTGAGCATACCGGTGTCCATGGCCAGCACGTACAGGCCGGACTCGTGCGCCTGCCGGACCACGTCCTGGAGGAAGGTGCGCGTCAGGCGTGTCGCGTACGCGGCCTGCGACTCGGTGTGCGGCGACCACTCCTCGGTGTCCGGCGTCAGGTCGAGTACCTGGTCCGGCGCCCAGCAGTAGTACTCGAGCACGCCGAAGTACGTCTCCTTCAGTTTGCCGACCTGCCGCGGCGTCATCCACGCGTCCTTCATCCAGCCCGGATTGAAGATGGACACCGGTCCGATGAGGCGTGCGCGGTCGCTGACCGCGAACCAGTCGCGCGTCCGGCCGAGTTCCTTGCCCGCGCTGTCCACGACGCTCAAATTCAGTTCGCAGCCGTACTGCACGTCGCTGTTGTCCCACGACAACGCCGCTGCGGTCTCGGCGCGCGGCGGCAACTCCAGTGCCTGCTCCGGCAGATCGCGACTCTTGCCGTCCGCAAAGACCAGGCGCGGTTGCAGCCGGACGGACTGCGCCGTGGCGGTGTTGTTCGTCAACCGCGCCGTCGCGGCGCCGGGCGCGCCCGGCTCACTGATGCGCCGTGTCACGTCCAGGTCCAGGACCTGCATCGGCGGCAGCATGCCGGCCACCGCGTTCCGGGCCGACTCTGGGGCGGCGCCCAGCAGCAGTCGCGCCTTCAGTGTCACGGTGCCGGGCGTCGTCCCGCGCCAGCGCAGCGACGGGGTCCACATCGCCACTTCGACCGCGCCTGCACTGCTGGGTGGGTACAGCAGGCGCGAGATCGCGCCATCTCCCTCGGCCGCCAGGCCGAACCCGACCGCGCCGTCCGAGATGTACGCCCAACCAGGAGCTGGTGTGTAGACCGCCTCCTCGGGCATGCGCGCCACCGGCCGGTCGCCCGTCGGGACGAACTCGGCCTTGCCGTAGAGCTGCGCATCACGTGCCCGCAACTGGCAGCACGCCTGCGCCAGGCGCCGCGTCGCCTGGATGGTGTAAACCACGTCCAGTACCGGCGCGTCGGCGTACAGCGTCAACTCGCGCTGCACCGTGCCGGCCGGACACTCCCACTCGGTCACGACCGTGAGTTTCTCCGCGCCTTCCTGCACGGACTTCAGGCTGGCCGTTGCCTTGGACTCGACGTGGCGCGTCGGCGCGCCAAAGTACGCCTTGGTCCACGTGTCGCGCTCCGCGTCTTCCTCGAGCACCAGCCCCGCCTCGGCAAACGTCAGGACACGGTCGCCCGGCAACGGTCGCACTGACGCAATGGCATACCCGCGCTGCGCCGCGAGCCGGACCTCGATCTGGTCGCTGACCAGCACCGGGCCGTCCGGTTCCTGGTCGACCCTCAGCGGCGCACCGCTGAGAACGGGCGCCATCGACACGACCGCTACCGCGACGGCAAACACTGACGGCATGTTCTTCATGGGTGATGCTCCCAGTCGGCACGCTCTGTTGCATCGGACGGATCGGCTTTGACCGAACTGACCCGCTTTGTCGAGATCTACGAGATCATCGGAATCATCGACGTCATCGAGCTCAACGCCTTCAGCCTAGACCACTCACTTCAGCATCTGCCCCACCACGAGTTCGTACAGCGCCGCTGTGCTCGCAGCGGGCGCCGCCGGGTCCGGGACGCTGAGCAGTACGTCCACCCGGCCTTTGCCGTACGCGCTGCTGCCCCAGACCGGGAGCTCGCCGGCCGAGAGCAGGACCCTCGCATCGGTCCCGTCGCGTAACGCCAGCCGGTGCAGGCGCGTCACTGCCGGCAGCGTCTGGCCGGTCAGCACCGGGCCCACGACGGCAACGGGTGCGGGCAACGTCTCCACCTGCCACGGCCCCGCCAGCGTCACTGGCAGCAGGTCCTGCAGCCAGGCGTCACGGCAGCCGCTTTTGCCCAAGCCGAACCAGCCGCCGGTGATCAGCAGCCGCCCGCCGCCGCGGACCCGCTCCGTGAGGTTGGCGGCGAGGAAGTCCGGAAACACGTCCGGCGTCAGCGGGCAATCGGCCAGTACGATGAGTTCCGCCTCGCGCAGCCGTTGCCGCGACGGCATGCGGTCGAGGCGGAACTTGTTGTGCGGCGTGATCGCCGCGCCGACCGTCTGCACCGTGTAGACGTGCACCGTAATCCCCGGCGCCACCTGTGCCACGGCCTTGACTATGCCCGGCCCTGAATCGTCGAGCCCCTGAAACACGATGGCTCGCGGCACCGGCGACACCGCCACGCCTGCCACCGCCTCAGAGCCCACGGATACCGCGTGGATGCGGTTCACGACTCGCCCCGTGCACAGCCCGTAGTTCATGAACTGCAGCGGGCCCTGCAGCGTCGGGTGGAAGTCCGTGTCCACCGCCACCGGGTCGTCCATGTTGTCGCAGTAGAACTCCGCGTAGCGGGCCGGCAGATCGTAAACCACACGGAAGGTCACTTCGCGCCTCATCGGCACGTGGTCGCTCAGCGTGCGCCAGGCGCCCTGACCCTTGTGCAGCAGCCAGGTGCAGGAGCCGTAGTTCTTCAGCGCCGTCATGAAATCGCCCACGATCACCGCCAGGCACAAATGGTTGAAGTTCTGCTCACCCTCGACCGCCAGTGTGACCCGGAACTCGATCGCCCCTTGCGCCGGCGCCGCCGGCAGGTCGTGCTCAATGCGGCCGCCGCGGTACGGCGCGTGAAACGCCGTCATCTCCAGCGCGTCGTCCGCCAGCCGCCACTGGCTTACGGCCGGCTCCGCTGCCACGCGCCAACCGCGCTCCGCCAGGCTGGCTGCACCACGGAAGTCCTCCCTGAACCCTTCCTGCCCCGGCGCCGCTGCAGCCAGCACCAGCGCCAGGAGAAAGGCAAGTCGTGTGACCATACCCATGACTGATGCTCCTTCCCGAGAGAGTATGTGGCGTCGTCGAAAGCCGGTTGACGGTGCACGCTGTCATCCTCCGGATGGGACGAGGCAACGGACCAAACGGACACAGAAGAAGCAGTCAAGGCTTGGCGGCTGTGCTCCTGCGTGCTCGCCGATGGCCTCCTGCCTGTGTCACCTGCATGCCCCGAACGCGCACGTTGTTCTGCTGCTGCGGCGCGGGCGCTCCAGCAATCCGCCTCTGTTCCCGTTCCGTGCTCCGTGCTCCGTGCTCACCCTCGGCAGCAACTGCGGCATGAGCTGGACCAACTTCGGGAAACGCTCGCCCGGGCGCAGCAGCATCTCCGCCGCCTTGCGTCCCATGCCTTCGAAATCCACCGTCACGGTCGAGAACCCGTGCTGCAGGCTGATCTGTGGCAGCACGTTGTCATGGCCGCATACGACCGCGTCGGTCCGGCCCAGGCGCGCCAGTTCCAGCACCACGCCTTCGGCCAGCAGGTCATTGACACAGAAGATCACGTCCGGCGGTTCCGGTAGCGCGAAGAGCTCGCGCGCCATCTCCGCCCCCAACGTTTGCTGTGCGTTGTGCGGCGGCGGTCGGATGCACTGACTCTCCGGCCGCAGCGCGACGCCCAGCTCGGACATCGCTTGCGCAAACCCGGCCAGGCGCAGCCGGTAGTTGTCGTCCGACAGCTTGAGCGTGACCGTGCCGGCGCGCCGTGTCCGGCTCAGGCCCGCCAGGAACCGTCCCGCCTCGTACCCGCCCGCATACTCGTCGGAGAGCACGCTGTGCACGTTGTCCGGACTGTCCTCCAGGCCGGGCAGGTGATAGTTGATGTGTACCAGCTTCATGGCCGGATACTGCCGCGCCAGTTCCAGTTCCTCGCCCAGTGAGTCGCAGTTCACCATGGCCAGGCCGGCGAACTCCAGTTCCCCACTGTCCAGGTAAAACGGCAACGAGTTGCGCAGGTCGGCCGAGGACAGCAGCAGGATGTCAACCTCATGCGCGTCGGCAACTTGCGTAAAGCCGCGGTGCACCGGCAGCAGCAGCGAATCGGTCTCCAGCGCCTCGTGACCGCGCCGGTGGTACAGGCCGCAGACGCGGCGTCGCCCCGGACCGCGCAGCGGACGCCCCACGAATGTTCCACGCTTCGGCTGCCGGTAGCACAACCCCGCCGTCACCAACTCGTTCAGCCCCCGCTCTGCCGTGCGCAGACTCACCCCCGCCGCGGCGGCAATCTCCGTCACCGCCGGCAACCGGGCGCCCGGTTCCAGCTTGCGGTCGCGAATATACGTCCGCAGCCACGCCGCAATCTGCGCGTAAACCGGCCGCTGCGCACCTGCCTGAACCGCAATCCGCATCCCGTCCGTGCTCCATCCTTCGGTTCTTGCTTTATACATGATTATACTACGAACTCACCGGAAGTCAAGCCTGGCTCGTTTCCAGAGCAACATATGTGCGGCCATGGCCCGCTCCGGAGTGGCGTTAGATATAAACAGTAGAAACACGTCTCAGCAACAAACCGCAAGGAACTGTGCCGATGGTGACCTCCGGCTGTAGTGGCCGCGTTGTACGCGGCATCCCGGGCAAACGCCATTGCACCGACGCGACCGGCTGATCCAACTGGGTGTCCCGTTCATCGTTCCTGGCACGCAGTTGTTCATCCCTCCGTTTGCCGACCTGCGTGAGCGCTATGCGCGGCAGGCAAGGGCAGAGAAACTATCGGCGGCGGCGCTGGCCACCGTGCTCTATCAGCTCCTGCACAAACCCGCCGCACCGATGCACCTCAATGTCTGGGCGCAGAAGCTGGGGTACTCGGCCATGACGTTGACCAAGGTCCGCGATGAACTGGTGACTGCGGGCGAAGTGGATCAAGTGGGCCTTGGATCAGGCCGACCGCTGCGACCCGCTCAAGAAGAGTCCGCCGTCGATTCTGGACAATCCGCGCCCGACGATCCCGTACAACCTGAAGTGGTGATGATCAGCAGCGGGAGGCCGGGGCGGGGTGTCTCGGTCAGAAAGAAAGCGACCTGTGCGGGTAAGTCTACAGAGACAGGAGGCTGTGCAATGGGCGCCAGGATACGCCCGTTCGCGGTTGCGCGCCGCGGCGGGCAGTGGCGCGGGACCTCCGGGACCGCAGCAGGGTGCTCGGGGCCGTCCCGGCCCGAGGCCCTCGGCCGGGGACCGGCCGGCGCACCCCGCTTCGGCGCGGGACGCACCGAGCCACCGCGCGCAATTGCATCCCACCCGGGGCGGCCATTTCCCCGCGAGGGCGAATTTACCCGCACAGACCGGAAAAAAAACCAACAAAACCACCAACACAGGGCCTTTGCGGGCACGGTTCGGGACGAAATCGCAGGGATTCGTTACACACTTGCCGGGGTGTGGGTGACCCGTGTGGGTGGCTTGTGTGGGCAAAACGTGTGGGAGCGTGTGGGTTGATGTGTGGGTTCTTGCCCCCCCCGTTTCGGCCTGTTTCAGGGTGTTTCGGCTCTTCCTGTCCCAGAAACGTAAGAGCCTCACCCCGAGGGGGATGAGGCTCTTGGAAATGGTAGCGGGGGTTGGATTTGAACCAACGACCTTCAGGTTATGAGCCTGACGAGCGTACCGGGCTGCTCCACCCCGCAATCAAGCGGTTGTCATTGTCCGGGCAATATTATACACAACCTCACATCGGTTTTCAACCTGTGGCGGGAGCAAAATGTTGTGGGTCGGTTCAGGACGGGAGGCGTTGAGTCGGCGCCCTGGCTGGAGTCGGTACGGACGTGCGCGGGCTGCGACTTCCGCTGCGATGCCGGCGGTTGACGGAAAGATGCTTCCCGACGCCTTGCCCGGCGGCGGAGCGGGACACATATTGGGGCATCGTCGCGGGTAATCCGCGGCGAAAGTGCGTTGGAGTTAGTCGTCGTCTTGAAAATGATCCGGAGTCGCCGTCGGGCATCGACAAGGTTGAGAGGAGGCTGCTGGATGGCCGTTCGTCAGAACCCGCAGACCGCCGCGGCCACGACGGTGCCGACCGGCAAGGTCATCCGGATCATTGGTGTTGATGCCGCGCTGCGGGTGACCGGCTACGGCCTGCTCGACACGGACGGGCGGCGCTTTGTGGCGGTGGACTGCGGTGTGATTCGCACGCCGCCGAAACGCCCGCTGAGCGAGTGCCTGCGGCGGTTAGCAGCGGGGATGCGCGAACTCGTCGAGGAATTCGCGCCGGACGTGGTTGCTCTCGAGGGCGGGTTCTACTGCCAGAACGTGCGCACCGCCATGGTGCTGGGCTGTGCGCGGGGGGCCGTGATCGCAGCGCTGGCTGAACTGAAATTGCCGATTTACGAGTACGCGCCGCGGCGCGCCAAGCAGGCGGTCTGCGGCTATGGCAACGCGAGCAAAGAGCAGATTGCGCTGCTGGTGGCCACGCGGCTGAACATTGCGGTGGACTCGGTCCCGGACGACGCCACCGATGCCCTGGCTCTGGCCCTGTGTCACGCCCAGACTGCGTTCTCAGCGGGCGGTCTGCGGCTGCCGGACCCGCTCTGAGGCGTACCGCGGCGGTTCGCCTCGGGCGCGGCTGCGTGTTGCGTCAGTCGTGGGTGGAGATAAGGTTGAAGGTTGGCCGGGGCTGGCGCCTAAAGTGGTCGGAGCGGCTCGCTCCGACACCCGCGGGAGCGAGCCGCTCCCGCCACTTTGGCCAGCCACCCCAACCCTGCACCCGCGACTGACGCAACACGCGGCTGCCGCGGCACGAATTGGCAACTGCCAGGTCGCGGGTGTAAATTACGGACTCTTTGGGAAATGATCAGACTGGTTGGAGCACAACGGATCGGAAGAAGCGAGGGCTGCAGGTATGGCGACAGGGATGTTCCGGAACAAGAATAACGTGCGGCCGAAGAAGACCGGGGTTGCGCGGCGGCGGCGTTTGCTTGAGCAGAAGCGCCGCGTTCTGGCGTTGGGCGTTGACGAGGAGAAGGTCCGCAGGATGACGACGCAGGAGATTCGTGGCCTGTTGCGACATCCGTGCGATGTGCCGAAGCACCTGCTGGCGAAGTAGTCCTAATCTTGGTTTCAAGGCGCGCCTGCCTGACCGAGCGGTCGGGCGGGCGCGCTCTGTTTTCGGGGCGAGTCGCCATGCCCGTTCGCGCGGGGAGCGGCGGTGTGGGCCTCACATCAGCTTGAATCGCGGCATGTCTTGGACATCCACGATGCCTTGGACGCGTCCCCCCTCGTCCACCACCAGGATGTCGTCGATGCGGCGCTGCTCGAAGATGCGCATGACTTCCACGGCCATGGCGTCGGCGCGCACCGTGATCGGGTTGGGGGTCATGACTTGGCCGATCGGCATTTCGAGCAGGTTGGCATCGGTGGTGATATGGCGTCGGAAATCGCCGTCCGTGAAGATGCCGAGCAGACGTTCTTCCGCGTTGACGACGGCCACGGAGCCGGCTTTGGCTCGGGTCATCTCAAAGAGGGCGTCGCGGATGCAAGCGTCGGGCCCTACCTTGGCAAGCCGTTCGCCGGCGCGCATGATGTCGGCGACACGCAGCGTGATGCTGCGACCAATGGCCCCGGACGGGTGGAGTTTGGCGTAGTCTTCGGCGCTGAAGTCGCGGCACTCGAGCAGCGCGATGGCCAGGGCGTCGCCGAGTGCGAGCAGGGCGGTCGTGGACGTGGTTGGGGCCAGGTTGAAGGGGCACGCTTCGCGCGGGACCGGCATTGGCACGGTCAGATCGCTGAGCCGGGCCAGGGACGACGTGGCGCTGCCCGTGATCGCGACGATCGGGACGCCGAGCCGTTTGGCCGCGGGCAGGACGTGGAGCAGTTCGTCGGTCTCGCCGCTGTAGCTCAGGGCGATGAGCAGGTCCGTCCCGGAGAGCACGCCCAGGTCGCCGTGCATGGCCTCGACCGGGTGCAGGAACACCGCGGTAGAGCCGGTACTCGACAGCGTGGCGGCCAGTTTCTGGCCGATGTGGCCGCTCTTGCCGATGCCGCACAGGACCAGTTTCCCGCCTTTCGCCAGGGTGTCAAGGCAGCGTTGTGCAAGCTGGAAAAAGGGTTCGCCGAGTTGGTTGCGGACCTGGCTCAACCCTTCCATCTCGATATCCATGACGTCGCGAGCTCGCTGCAGTATGGTGTTTCTAAGCATGGTAAACGTTGTCCCTCGTCTCGATGGGTCTTGACCTCGTTGTTGGCGATGATGCCGGCGGTGGCCGGTTTTTTACCCTCTGCAGCTTGGACAAGCATCCGGTCTGGGTGTATTCTGTGCCTATCAGAGACTTGCGGGGTGTTTACGGATTGCGGGCCACGGCCCTTGAGACCTCAAGAATAAACGCTGTCACTGGCAGCGTCAAAGGGTGGACGTCGAATAATTCCAGACGAGGAGGACGCGACATGGCAGACACAGCGTACTGTGTGAAGTGCAAGGCCAGCACCGAGATCAAGGACGCGCAGAAGGTCACGATGAAGAATGGGCGTCCGGCCATGAAGGGCAAGTGCAGCAAGTGTGGCACAGGGGTCTACAAGATCCTGTCTTCCGGCTGCAAGTGCAATTGCAGTTGACGGTTTCGCGGCTTGGTACTTGAATGTCCGCGGAAAGCTCACCATGGTTGTGGTGAGCTTTTCGCATTTGGCGTTGGGGCCCGTCACCGTGACCGGAGCACGGAGAGTCTGTGTTGTATCCGGTTGTGGGGCGCGTGTGGCCCGGTTGGATTATCGGAGGTCTGTCGATGGGTGATCAGATGGCGTATGCGCTGGTAACGCCTTACACAATCCAGAAGTCGAGAACCGGTGCGGTGCTGTCGAGGTTGCTGGGCCGGACATCGGCCGAACTCATTGCTGCCCAGGTTTTTGCTCCTGATGCGGAGTTGGCCGATACCTATGCCCGGCACATCCGGCCGGTGGCCGATCCGGTGGACGAATGGCATCGGCAACTGATCCGCGAGTACATCCTGCAGAATTTCGGCCCTGACGCCAACGGGCGGCGCCATCGGGTCATGATGCTGGTGTTCCGCGGTCGCAACGCGTTTGACGAAGTCAATGAGACGGTCGGTCGGCTGCGCATCAGCAACAACACCGGAGAGACGATCCGGGACACGTATGGTGACCTGGTTCGGAACCCGGACGGGTCGCTGCGCTATTTCGAACCCGCGGTGATCACGGCGGATTCAGCCGAGATGGTGACCGCCGACTTGAAGCTATGGCTGGACTTTGCCGCCCGTGCGCCGGCGCTGCTGGAGAACATCTGCGAGTACGAGCATGCGGATCGTGTTCAGCAGACGCTGGTGATCATCAAGCCGGACAGTTGGCGGCAGCGTAGTTCGCGCCCCGGTGCGATGATCGACATGTTCAGCCGCACGGGGCTGCGGATCATCGGGTGCAAGGCCTGTCGTTTCTCCGTCCGTGACGCGCTGGAGTTCTACGGCCCGGTCAAGGAGGTGCTGAGTCGGAAGCTGGCGCCGGGCATCGGCACACAGGCTCGCGAGTTCCTTGAAGCCCGCCTGAACTTCCGATTCCCGCCTGGCACGGAGAAGGTTCTGACCGAGGCTGTCGGGGTGCCGTACGCCGAGGACCAGTTCGAACGGATCGTGGAGTTCATGAGCGGGGTCCGGCCCAGCGCTTGCCGCCCGGAGGATTTGGGGCGGCCCGGCAAGGCGAAGTGCCTGGTCCTGGTTTACGAAGGCGAGGATGCGGTGCTGAAGATCCGCGACGTGCTCGGGCCCACCGACCCGACCAAGGCGCCGGACGGCACGATTCGGCGCGAGTTCGGCTCCGACATCATGGTCAACTCGGCGCATGCCTCCGACAGTCCCGAAAACGCGAAACGCGAAATGGCGATTTTGAAGATGCACGAAGGAAACCTGTCGCCGCTCGTACAGGAAGCACTGAAGGATTTCTGAGCGCGTCCATGGATTTCACCACTCGCCGTCGAACCCCACCGGGTCGGTGTGCCCGCGCCAGACGATTGAAGCGGTGGCGGATCTCGCGGTCCGGCACGGGAGCACAAGGATGGCTGCCGGGTCCGCAACGGCACTTACAGTGGCCAGGTTGTCCGGGCCAGGATCTGCTCAGTGGTCGTTTCGACGCCAATCTCGATCCCCAGGCAATGGACCCCGCAGTTCTCGTAGTACTGCATCAATGGCAACGTTGATTCCCGGTACAGGCCAAGGCGTTTCGTGACCGCCTCGAGCGTGTCGTCTTCGCGGTTGGTCCGGTCTCCGCCCGTGTTCATCAGAATCCGCCGCCAGACCGTGTCTGCCGTGCAATGCAGATTGGCCAGCAGCACGACGTTCACAACAGACTCCAGCGCACGGCTTTGCCCCTCATGTCTGGGCAAGCCATTCAGGACAATCAGCGCCGATGCATCCCGGTTTCGATCCGTCATAAAGGCTTTCAGGATCGCCGCCGCAATACCGAACTCGCCGTCCTGCAGCAACGCACCAGCCTGCAAGACGCGTCGGACAACGTTGAGTTCCTCGGGCGTCAACGCACTGGCATATCCACTGCCCGCCGCCGCCTGGCGCAGATGGTCGCCAAAATCAAAATGCACGCACCGTCGTCCGTTCACGCCGCGTGCCTCCAGAAGATTGCCTAGAGGAGTCTTGCCCGCCGCCGTCGGACCGATCAAGAGAATCGCTGATGGAATAGTGGTTCTTGCCACTGCCTCAGAACTCATGCATCACCATCCTGTTCAACCCATCGCCTCTCGCTCGCGGGGTCAGGCGCTCTGTGTCGCCGCCGGACAATATCCGCCCTGCTGTGGCAGAAGGCAAGACCGTAATGCGTCAGCGCCCCCGGCCGGCGGACCGGCCGATCATAGGTTGGTGTTACTCGTGCCGGTTCGCGCCGCCGCGGGTCTTGCGCCCGGACGAGCCGGGCGGCGGTGCAGAGTGACACGCGAGTAACATGGGAGCGTCCCCCGGGCGGCAGACGGCCCGGTCATGTTTGGATGTTACTCGCGTCCGTCCGCGCCGCCACGGTCCTTGCGGCCGTGGGGCGACGATTGGCAAGGGGGGCGAGGACGCCCCTCCCTTTTTCCCAATCGTCGCCCCACCGAGACGAGCTCGGTGGCGGCGCGGAGCGGGCCGCGAGTAACATGGGAGCAAAGGGCCGAGCATAGACCCCTGCCACCTTGCGTGGCAGGTGAACGGGTTCATTGGGTTACTACGCCGCACCGTGTCCCCTCTCTTCCCTTTCCCCCGTACGCCGCCGGCGTTCGGGGGAAAGGGAAAAGAGGGGGGGGCGCCTACGTTTGGCGGGCGAACCCAATTCACCCGTGGCACAAGGCCACGGGGGGCTCACGCATGGGCCAGTACGCCGTCGTTCCACCCGCCACTGACACTTCCCCCTTGACACCTCAACCTGGTGATGCTATAATAGCAACAATAATAGGGCGCGCCAGCGCAGCAGTTGGCGCGCAATGACGTGCAGCGCATGAGACAACGACACAGCAGGAGTTACCTCCCATGTCTTCCACGGCTCCGATTCCCGAGGGGCGCGAGTTTCCGCGGCAAACGGTTGACGTTGATGTTGTCGTCGTCGGCGCCGGGCCGGCGGGCATTTGCGCGGCGCTGGCGGCGGCGCGGTCGGGTGCGAAGACCGCGCTGGTGACTGACCGTCCGGTGCTGGGCGGCAGTGCCAGCAGTGAGGTGCGGGTGACGCCGTCGGGTGCGGACTCCGCACCGTGGAACCGGTTTGCGCGTGAAACCGGGATCATGGACGAGATGAGCCTGCGCCTGGCGCACAAGACGCAGGCCAGCGGTATCTGGCGCTGGATCTACTACGATGAGCTGTACTTTGACATGGTCGCGGCGGAGCCGAACCTGCGGTTCTTTCTCAATACGAGCATTTTCAAGGTGACGCGCGACGGTGCGAACCGCATTCGCAGCGTTGAGGGTGTGCAACTGCGGTCTGAGAAGTTCATCGAGTTCACGGGCAAGGTGTTCATCGACTGCTCGGGCGACGGCGTGGTCGGGTTCCTCGGCGGCGCCGAGTACCGGGTCGGGCGCGAGGCGAAGAGCGAGTTCAACGAGAAGTGGGCGCCGGAGACAGCGGACCGTCGCACCATGGGTGCGACGTTGCTGTTCTCGAGCATCGACCGCGGGCACCCGGTCCCGTTCCAGGCGCCGGCGTGGGCCCTCGACGTGCGCGAACTCCGCACACTGCTCGACCCGGCACAGCAGGTGGCGCGCGGCTTCTACCGGATGCCGGACAACACTTTCTATGGTCTGTGGTGGGCGGAGTACGGCGGCGCAATTGACTCGATCCACGACGACGACGACGTTCTGTGGCACACGCGGCGGCTCGTCTACGGGCTGTGGGACTACATCAAGAACAGCGGCAAGTTCCCGAACGTCGAGCGGCTCGAGTTGGACTGGCTCGGGTACCTGCCAGGCAAGCGCGAATCGCGGCGTCTGGTCGGGCCGTACATGCCGAACGCGAACGAGTTCCTGGCGCAGAAGGAGTTCGAGGACACGATCGGGTTCGCCGGCTGGCCGGTCGACATCCACCCGCCGCAGGGCTACTGCGACCCCATGCCCGGCTGCACGCACGACTACCTGCCCGGGATCACGGACATTCCGTTCCGTTGCCTGTACTCGCGGAACATCGAGAACCTGCTGTTCGCCGGGCGCAACATCAGCGTCTCGCACGAGGGGCTCGGCGTGCTGCGCGTGATCGCGACTACCGCGGTCATGGGCCAGGCGGCGGGGACGGCGGCGGCGTATGGACTCGAGGCGGGCCTCAGCCCGGACGCGATCCGGCGTGAGCACATGCCCGAATTGCAGCGGCGTCTGGCGCGGCAGGACCAGTCGCTGACCGGTTACCGGCTGCTCGAGAAGGACGACGCGTCGCGCACCGCCCGCGTCACGGCGTCGTCCGAGTGCCGGAGTGACGTGGTGGACGGCACGCAGTGGCTGACGCTCGCCGCGCCGGCCGGACTGGTGTTGCCGGTCGAGGCAGACCGGCTCGACAGCATCAGTTTCCACCTGCACGCGTACGAGGAGACCAGCCTGCGGTTGCGTGTCTACGCCTGTGACAAGCCGCACAACTACCGGCTGCAGGCCAAGGTCGCCGAGCAGACGCAGCGCGTGACGGGCGACGGCTGGGTGACGTTCACGGTCAACGCGGTGCCGGGTGCGGGGCGCAAGCTGTTCTTCGTGCTGGACAAGAACCCGAAGGTGCTGCTGCGCTACGCCACCACGCGCCTGACCGGCGTGCTGGGCCTGCAGTTCCCGGACGTCGCCGAGTACTCGAGCCAGAACAGCTTCAGTTGCCTGAAGTTCACGCCGTGCTTCCGCGTCGCGCCCGAGCAGCGCCTGTTCCGGGCGGAGAACGTCATCGACGGCCACATCCGCCCGCACGGGCTGCCGCACTGCTGGGCCTCGGCGCCCCTGGACGCCGCCGAACCGGCGTGGCTCGACCTGGCGTTCCCCGCACCGCGCGAACTTCGCAGCGTCGAACTGGTTTTCAATGCCGACCTGAACACAAAGCGGCACGACGTTTCCGGCATGTACCCGGAACTGGTCAAGGACTACGACGTGCTGGCCGACGTGGGCGGCAAGACGGTGTGCCTGGTCAAGGAACGCGGCAACATCCTGCGCTTCCGGCGTCACGCGTTCGCTGCGGTGTCCGCACGCTCGCTGCGCCTGGTCGTGTACGCGACCTGGGGCCGTCCGCACGCCGAGGTGTTCGACGTCCGTGCGTATGGGTGACGCAGGGAAGGGGTTTAGCGCCTTAGGCGCTGAACTTCGACAAACATGTTGGTGTTAGTTGGGAAGAAGGGCCGGAAGCGACAGGCGCGGCCATAGGTGGGAGGCGAGGTGCAGGGTCCGCGGGATGCCTTGGGAAACGCCGCCCAGGGGACTGGCCGGGCCACTGACTGCGGACCCGGTCCGGCACCGTTGCCGAGTGCCGTTTCATCCCCCGCCTCCGATCATCCATATCGCCCGAACTTGTGGGCGGTCTCGTACATGGCCACCACGTTGGCGGTGGGCGAGTTGTCCTGCAGGGAATGCGTGGGCGCGAAGCAGTAGCCGCCGCCGGGCATCATGATCTCCAGGGTGCGCCGGCAATCCGCAATCGTGTCGTCCACCGTACCGAATGCCACCGGGCCGCCGGTGCTGATGCAGCCGTGGAACGCGAGCCGGCCGCCGAAGGTTTTCTTCAGGTGCGCCGGTGACATGTTGGCGGCCTCTGGCTGCAATGTGTCCATGGCGTTGACGCCCATCCTGATGTATTCCTCGTAGGCCCAGCTGCTCGAACCGCAGGTGTGCATCATTACGGGCAGGTCGTACGCCTTGGCCAGGTCGATGAAGCGCTGGTGTCGCGGCTTGATGTGCTTTTGGAACAAGGCCATGGAAATGAGCGGGGTCTTCTGGGTGCCCAGGTCTTCGCCGATCCACATGAAATCGTAACCGCCTTTGGCGGCTTCCAGGCTGCGGCGTGTCGTCTCGAACTGGATGTCCAGGAACCGGTCGATCAGCAGCAGGCCGGCGGGATCGTCGGTCACCAGGTCGACCAGGGTCTGCTCCATGCCGCGGAAGAAGCCGGCGGTGTTGATGACGCAGGCGAGACCGGCGCCGCCCACGCAGACCGCGTACCGGCGGTTGGCCTGGCAGGCCCCGGCAATGCCGCTGTAGTCGTGGTCGTCCGCCGAGGGCATGGGCCACTTGGCCACGGTTTCCTCATCCGCCGTGGCCAGCGGGAAGTCGCAGTAGTCCCAGTAGCCGCCGGTCTGGTGCTCCACCCAGCGGCGGTGGATGCCCCAGTCGTCGACCTTGACGCCGCGTTCGGGGATGTCCGCATGCAGGCGCTTCCCCTTGTACGGCGCTCCGACGCTGCGGAAATCAACGTCCAGGACGTCCAGGAACTTGCCCCAGTCGTCCTTGACGCCGTAGTGCTCCATCATGCGGCGGTTGATGCCCGCATTGCCACTGTAATTGATGGGGACGCGGTCCGCTGCCTGGTTCGCCAGTGTGGTGAGGACCCGTTCTTTGGAGGTCATGGTTCTGGACATGGGTGGTGACTCCTGGGTTGCCGTGTAGTTGCCTGAGTCGGACATGACATCCTGCCTCTTCGTTGTCTGTGCGGCGTGCTCAGGGCAGAATGGCTCCACCGTGGACGCCAGGATACGTCCGTTTGTAGTGGGCTCGCAGCGCACGGAACGGAGTGCAGCGCCAAGAGCCCATCCGGCGTGTCGCAGCGACGTCGCCCGGGATGGTGTCTTGCCCGGCGGACGACCGCCGGGACTGCGACACCACTACGAACAGGGCCGTGCCGGTGTCGGTCCGCATGTTACCAACCTATCCCGCGGCCACCTTGAAATCCATGGACCTAACGGTTATTATTTGTCTTATGCGATCACCAATGAGCATAAATACGCATCAATCTTGTCTTTATCGTGCAGCATGGACAACATTGAATCAAGTGTGATCTGCTATGCGAACCACGCACGGTTCGTCAGGGGGCAGGTGGTCATCAACCGTGTCGTAGAGAGCCGGATGAGTCTGTGGTGCAAGGACGGCTCCGGGCGGGTGGTGGTCAACGGCACGCGCTACGAGTTCCACGCCGGCGACTACCTGTTCCTGCCGTGGGGGCACCGGGTCGAGTACTACCCGGATGCTGGCCGGCCGTTTCTGTTGGCCGGCATTCATATCGTTCCGCGACATGACTGCGACCACGCCGTGGAGTACATCGTTCCGCACCAGCCGGGCCATCCCCTGGCCGGTTGCGCCTGGCGTCAGGACGCGGACCTCAGCCCGCTGACGGGCGTGGTGGCGTTCCGCCTGCCGGAGGATGCGCCGCTGCGACTGCTGTCGGAGTACATCGTGCGGCTGTTTCTCGGCAACGACTGGCCGGAGGCGCGGATGCGTCTGCTGGCCGCGGAGTTGATCCGTGAACTGACACGCACGGCGCGCACCTTCCCGCGGGTCGCGAACCAGCGTTCCGCCGCCCATTTCCACCGCGTCTGCGAATACATCACCGCGCATCTTGGTCAGCCTTTGGCCGTGGCCGATCTGGCGGCGTGTCTCGGGTGCAGTGAGCCCACCGTGACCCGACTGTTCCGTGCTCACGCCCAGATGTCGCCGGTCAACTGGATGAACCAGGCGCGTGTCCGGCGGGCGCGGCAGTTGCTGACCACCACGCGGTTGCCCGTGGCGGAGATCGGGCGTCAGGTGGGCGTACCCGACCCGTTCTACTTCTCGAAGCTGTTCAAGAAATGGACCGGCGAATCGCCGCTTGCCTATCGCCGCCGCACGCCGCCGCTGTGACGTGGGGGCAACATGCTCCCGGTCGCCGTCGGTTCTGGCACCACGATGCCTGGAGCGTGTGTCGGGTGTCAATGTTGAGAACGGACCCAACGGACCCAGCGGAGGAAACGGACATACCCATTTCTCGACCTGTGCAAGCAGAGTGAGGCCGGGTAGGTCGCGGTGCCAGCCCAGACGGCCTCGCAGAGGATGGGGCTTGATCGACTGCTTGCCATTTCTCGGCCGTCGACGGTCATACGCCTTGCCGCCGGGCTGGCTTGCGGGACGCGAACGCGGCGGTAGCTTACCGGGCGCACAATCGGAGGCTGAAGGGTGTTAGGCTGAAGGCAAGAGAGCCCGGTCCTGCAGCGAGGAATCTCCGTCTTCGGTCTTGGCTTCTGACCTAAACCCCTACAGCCTAAACCCCTACAGTCTTCTTCAAAGAAACGGCGGTACGCGGCGATGAGTAACGACCGGATTGTGTTGTTGGACGGCTACGGGCACATCTACCGTAGTTTCTACGGGGTGCGCGAGTTGAACAACGCCCGGGGCGAACCGACCAATGCGCTGTTCGCACTGTCCCGGTTCCTGCTCCGGTTCGACCAGGATTTCCCGCACCGGTACGGCGCGTTCGTCCTCGACAAGGGGCGTCCGGCGAAGCGCATGGCGGCGCTGCCCACGTACAAGGCGAACCGGCCGCCCATGCCCGACGATCTGCGCCGGCAGCTCGCGCCGATCCGCGACTGGGTCCAGGCCGCCGGTTGGGCTATTCTCGAGGAGGAGGGTCGTGAGGCGGATGACCTGATCGCCGCGGTCGTCGAGGCGCGCGAGAGCCACGAGACGCTGATTGTCTCCCAAGACAAGGACCTCGCGCAGCTCGTGCGGCCGGGCGTGTCCCTGGTCCTGCCCGGCAAGAAGGGCGAGTACGACGTGCTGGGCGAACCGGGCGTGCGGGAGAAGTTCGGTATTGCGCCCACGGCCATGGTGGACTACCAGATGCTGGTGGGCGACACGTCGGACAACGTGCCGGGCGTGCCCGGCGTCGGGGCCAAGACAGCCGTCAAGCTGCTCACGGAGTTCGGCAGCGTCGAGGCGCTCCTCGCCAACGTCGACGCGATTCGGAATCCGGCGGTGCGCGAGAAGATCCGTGTCTCAGCCGAACTGCTGGCGCGCAATCGGCAGTTGGTCGCGCTCGATGCGCAGTTGCCGGCGGGCTGGACGGGAGTAGAGGCGCTGCGGCGGCGCAGTCCGGATTGGGATCGGTTGCTGGCCATGGCGCGCGACAACGGGTTCAACTCCATGGTGGGCACGCTCGAGAAAGCGCGGCAGGACGCGAGGTCGCCGAGCCTGTTCTCGCTGCAATAGTGTCCACAACCGACGAGATCGTAATGCGTCAGTCGCGGGTGGAGATAAGGTCGAAGTCTGACTTGGGCTGACGCCTAAAGTGGTCGGAGCGGTCGTGGATCCTGAGCTTGTCGAAGGGCTCGCTCCGACACCCGCGGGAGCGAGCCGCTCCCGCCACTTTTGGCGAGCCCCCCCCCCAGCCCAGCACCCGCGACTGACGCATTACACGAGATCGTGCCTCGCGCTTGCCGTTAATAACGCCACGCGTTATGTTATCCCCATGATCCGTTCGTTCAAGTGCAGCGAAACGCAGGGCCTCTACGAACGGCATTCGTCGCGACGGCTTCCCCCGTCGATCCAGCGGGCTGCCCTGCGCAAGCTATGGATGCTGGACGCGGCCGTGGATTTGGCCGAGTTGCGGGTCCCGCCAGGGAATCGGCTGGAGGCCCTGCGGGGTGACCGCGCAGGACAGCACAGCATTCGGATCAACCAGCAGTGGCGCATCTGCTTCCGTTGGCACCAGGGTCACGCGTTCGACGTCGAGATCGTAGACGACCATTGAGGTGACGCGATGAAGAAGGATATGGCACCGGTCCATCCGGGGGAGATTCTGCAGGCGGAGTTCCTTGCTCCGATGGGAATCAGTCAGTACCGGCTCGCCAATGACATCGGGGTGTCTCCGCGCCGGATCAACGAGATCGTGCACGGGGCGCGGGCCGTCACGGCCAACACGGCGCTACGACTGGGCCGGTATTTCGGTACGTCAGCCCAGTTCTGGCTCAACCTCCAGTCCCACTATGACCTGGAGGTGGAAAGCGACCGGCTCGGCGACCGGCTGGAACTGGAAGTTCACGCACTGGCCACGGCCTGAAGCCGACGCCGCGGCAGGCAGGGGAGTTCCCCGCGGTACCTGGCCCGCATGAATCTGCAAGAACAGGAACACCACATGAAATCAGCAAAGTCCGCAGTTCTCGGGTATGACATTGGCGGCACGAAGATTGCCGTGTGCGTGGCGGATGCCAAGGGCAATCTGCTGGCCAGTGAGCGGTTGCCGAGCGGCGGCATGGGCGAGTACAAGACCGTCCTTCCCGAGATGGTGGCGGCCGGCAAGCGCGTGATCAAGGCCGCCGGCTTGAAGGCCAGGGACCTCAAGGCCTGCGGCATCTGCGCCCCGGGCCCGCTCGACATCCCCAAGGGTCTGCTGCTGAAGTCGCCCAACATGATGTGGGACAAGGAACCGGTGCGCGATGACTTGGCCGAGGCGCTGGACATTCCCGCCTACCTCGACAACGACGCCAACGCCGGCGCGCTGGCCGAGTGGGTGTACGGCGCCGGCAAAGGTTTGACCGACCTGGTGTACCTGACCATGAGCACCGGCGTGGGGGGCGGCGTCATCACGGGTGGACGACTTATGCAGGGGGCCACGGGCGTCGGAGCTGAGCTGGGGCATATCATCCTGGACTGGAACGGGCCCATGTGCGGGTGCGGACTCCGCGGCTGCATTGAGGCGTACTGCGGCGGCCGTAACCTGACCCTGCGGTTGCAGGCGGCGTTGCGCCACCGCCCGGACCATGCCTTGATGCGGTTGCCGGAAGTCGCGGGGGACCCGGAGAAGCTCGGGTACCCGGCCCTGCGCGCCGGGGTCAAGGCGCAGATCCCTCTGGCGCTCGAGATGTGGGACGAGATCTGCCTGCGCCTGGCCCAGGGCGTGGGCATCATGCTGACGGTGTTCAACCCGCAGATGGTCGTACTCGGCACGGTGGCGTACTACTCCGGCGACATGCTCATGGACCCGCTCCGTCGCTATCTGCCGCGCTTCTCGTGGAGCGAGATGCGCGACCCGTGCCGCGTCGAGATCACCGCTCTTGGCCCGCGCATCGGCGAACTCGCCGGCGCCTCGGTCGCACTCTACGGACTCGCGCTGGAAGGCAAGTGCGAGCTGCCCGGAGTCGGGTGACGGGGCGCGGTTGTCCGTTCGGTTGCGGTGGAGCGAACAGTGGCTCGGCGCGTCTCGCGCCGAAGCGAGGTGCTCGGGCCGGTCCCCGGCCGAGGAACTCGGTCCGGGACGGACCCGAGGCGCCCTGCTGCGGTCCCGGAGGTCCCGCGCCACTGTCGCCGTGCAGGCCCGCACAGGCAGGCCACATGGTCTCTTCGCGTGTTTCGGCGTTGCTCGGGTTCCGTTCTTGGGAGGATCGTCATGGCCATTCCAGAGTTCTCCATGATCGATGTTGCGCCGACGGTCGCGGCGGTTCTCGGGTTGCCCGCGCCGGCGCAGACAAAGGGACGCCCGATCTCCGCCATCGTCTCCGATCTGGCCGGGCGGCGCAAGGTTGCGGTCCTCGCACCCGACGCGTTCGGCCTGTTCGCGTGGAACCTGTGGAAGGCCGAAATGCCGTACCTGCGCAGCCTGCACGCTTGCCACAGCATCGTGCTGCGTTCGGTCATGCCGTCGATCACGCCGGTCAACTTCGCCGCCATGGTCACCGGCACGGACCGGGCCGGGCACGGGGTCGGGCAACGCACGGACCCGTTCGCCTGCGAGACGCTCTTCGACGTCGTGCGCCGCGCCGGCGGCAAGAGCGCGGGGATCGGCATCGACGGCTACACCGGCACGGCGCTTCTGGGTCGGCACGCGGACATCTGCGGCAACGCAGGACAGGGAACGGATGAGACCGTTGCCGAGACGGTCCTCGAAATCGCGGGGCGTGACGCGCCGCAGTTCCTCATCGCGCAGTTCGGGCGCGTGGACGATGTGTTCCACAAGTATGGTCCGTCAGCGCCCGAGGTCGTGCCCATGCTGCGCGACACCGACGCGCGCCTGCAGCGGCTCGGCGAGCGGCTCGGCCCCATGGGGTACGGTGTCATCATTCTTGCCGACCATGGCCAGCACGACGCCGCGCCCGGCGAGGCCGGCCCCAAGAAGGGCACCCACGGCACCGACCGTGACGAAGATTGCCAGGTGCCGTGCACGTGGTCGTGACCGCCGGTCGGCACGGTGCTGCGTCCGTCGCGGGGGGAAATAGGGTCGAAGGTTGACCGGGGCTGGCGCCCAGAGTGGCCGGAGCGGCTCGCTCCGGCACCTGCGGGACCGAGCCGGTCCCGCCACTTTGGCCAGCCACCTCCAACCCTGCACCCGCCACTGACGCTTCATCGGCACGTCGCGTCTCGCCTTGACAAGCCCCCCCGAACGTGCGAAAGTGTAGGTTTTCCGGCGCGCGTTCCGGACAACGGGGCACTCCGGGCGCACTGCGCGGGAGGGGGGATCGCAGCTTGTCAATCAGGCAGGGAATGTGTTCGCGGGCTTCTGCAAGGGGTCAAACTTTAGGGAGAATGTCGTCATGGCTGCAACTGCGGACCGGGCCCAGGGCCCGGGTGAAGTGAAGATTGTCGCCTTGTCAGGTCGACTCGGCGTGCAGGCGGAACAAGACCTCGCCAAGTCGCTGATCCAGACGCTCGGCGCCAGTGCCGGCAACGTTTTACTGGACATGGCCGCGGTGGATTTCGTCAGCAGTTCCGGGCTGAGATCTCTGATGATGGCCTACAAGCAGGCCACCGCCATGGGCAAGAAGATGGCGATGACGCAGATCCAGCCCGGCGTCTACAAGATTTTCAAACTCACGGCATCCGAAGGTATTTTCCACATTTACGAGGATCGGGACGAAGCGCTGGCCTGGCTGGCGGAGTAGAGCCGGGGGCGCGTGGTTTTGGACCTGTGCGGGCAGGTCCTGAGAGAGAAGAGGAGCCGCCATGGACGCCAGGATGCGCCTGTTTGTAGTGGGCTCGCAGTGCGCGGAACGAAGTGGAGCGCCAAGAGCCCATCCGGCGCGTTGCGACGGCCTGGCGCGGGGATGGTGTCTTGCCCGGCGGGCAACCGCCGGGACTGCGACACCACTACGAGCGGCGCCGCGACCGATGTCTGTCCGCACGAGGACGTCATCCCGCGCGGCAGGGCTTACCCGCACAGGTCGGGTTTGGATCTATGACGTGTTTAAGGAGGTAACCCTTTGGCTAACAAAGACTCGACCGCCGCGGTGACCGCGGCGAAGCAGGCGGCCAACGAACTGGTCTCGCAGGCGCGGGAAGCGGCGGCCATCTTCACACAGTACGACCAGGCGCAGGTGGACCAGATCGTGGCTGCCGCGGCCCGGGCGGGCGCCGCCGCGCGCATCGAACTGGCGCGGTTGGCGTGCGAGGAAACCGGCATGGGGGTATTTGAGGACAAAGTCATCAAGAACCTGTTTGCCACCGAGTACATCTACAACGACATCCGCGACCTGAAGACCGTCGGGTTGGTGCACGACTGTCCCGCCAACGGCATTTTCGAGTACGCGGAGCCGCTGGGGGTGATCCTGGGCATCATCCCGGTCACCAACCCGACATCCACCACGATGTTCAAGGCTCTGCTCGCCCTGAAGACGCGCAATTCCATCATCATCTGCGCGTCGCGCAACGCGGCCCGGTGTTCGATCGCCGCGGCTCGGATCATCTACGAGGCCGCGGTTGCGGCGGGGGCGCCGGACTACGTGATCCGCTGGGTCGACGACCCGTCCCGCGAGTTGACCAAGGAACTCATGACGCACCCGGACATGTCTCTGATCCTGGCGACCGGCGGCATGGGCCTGGTGCACGCGGCGTACGGCTCGGGAACCCCGGCGATCGGCGTCGGCCCGGGCAATGTCCCGGTCTACATCGAGAAAAGTGCCAACATCCGCATGGCGGTACATGACATCCTGATGAGCAAGACGTTTGACAACGGCATGATCTGCGCTTCCGAGCAGGCCGTGGTGGTCGATGCGGCCATCGAATCGGAGGTCGTGGAGTGCTTCAAGAGCCAGGGCGCGTACTTCCTCTCCGACAAGCAGAAGAAGGCCGTGGAGGTCGTGGCGATCGACGTGGAGAAGCAGTCCATGTCGCCTCAGATTGTCGGACAGCCGCCGCGGCGCATTGCCGAGTTGGCCGGGATCACCATCCCGGACGACACGCGAGTCCTGATCGCCCGCCTCAAAGGCGTCGGCGAGGCGCACCCGCTGTCGCGCGAGAAGCTGTCCCCGATCCTGGGGTTCTACGTCGCCAAGAGCTTCGAGGACGGCGTCAATCTGTGTACGGACCTGACGCATTTCGGTGGGCTCGGGCACACCGCTTCAGTGTTTTCGGAGGACAGCGAGGCGATCCGCAGGTTTGGCGAGACGATCAACGCGGGGCGCATCATCGTCAACTCGCCCTCCACGCACGGCGGTATTGGCGACATCTACAACCGGAACCGTCCGTCTCTGACTTTGGGGTGCGGCGCCGGCGGTAAGAACATCACCACCGACAATGTCACGGTTTCGAACCTTCTGAACATCAAGCGCGTGTCGCGGAGAATGCTGAACATGAAATGGTTCCGTGTCCCGTCACAGATCTACTTCGAGCCCGGCTGCCTGGACACGTTCTTCATGAACGAAATCAAGACCATGGGCGTGAAGCGGGCGTTCATCGTCTGTTCCAGTTCCTCCATCCGCCAGGGCACGACCGCGCGGCTCGAGGGGTACCTGCGCGACGCCGAGATCCTGACCTCGGTGTATTCCGACATCACCCCAGACCCCACCATCGAGACCGTCCAGAAGGGCGCCGAGGCCATGGGGCGTTTCCAGCCGGACCTGATCCTTGCGTTGGGCGGCGGTTCGCCCATTGACGCGGCCAAGGCCATGTGGCTATTCTACGAGGCGCCGGAGACCTCATTTGATGACCTCAAGATGCGGTTCATGGACATTCGCAAACGCGTCATCAAGTTCCCGAAGCTTGGGCGCAAGGCCAGGCTCATTGCCATTCCGACCACCAGCGGCACCGGTTCCGAAGTCACCGCATTCACTGTGGTCACGGACGCCAAGACCAGCACCAAGTACGCGTTGGCCGACTACGCGCTCACCCCGGACATCGCCATCATCGACTCGAACCTGACCGCGACCGTGCCGGCGTCGGTGACCGCGGACACGGGGCTGGACGTGCTAGCGCACGCGCTGGAGGCGTACGTGTCCGTTGTGGCATCGGACTACACCGACCCGCTGGCGCTGCGTGCCATGCAGCTCGTGTTCGAGTACCTGCCGCGCGCCTACAAGAACGGCAGCGACGAGCTCGCCCGGGAGAAAATGCACAACGCCTCGACCATCGCCGGGATGGCCTTCACCAATGCGTTCCTCGGTATCAACCATTCTCTGGCGCACATCCTGGGGGCAACGTTCCACATCCCGCACGGCCGTGCCAATGCGCTGGTCATGCGCGCGGTGATCCGGTTCAACGGCCTGCGGCCCGGCAAGTTTGTGGCGTTCCCGAACTACAAGTATTCCCAGGCCAAGGAGCGGTATGCCGAGATCGCCCGGTCCCTGAACCTTGACGTGTCCACCCCGGAGAAGGGCGTGGAGAGTCTCTGTGCGGCCATTTCCGGCCTGATGCTGCAGTTGGGCATGCCGGATACGATTCGTGCCGCGGGCGTGGCGGAAGCCGACTTCAAGGCTAAGGTCGAGATGATGTCGCAGACCGCCTTCAACGATCAATGCACGGGTGCGAACCCATCCTACCCGCTCGAGAAGGACCTGGTCAAGATCCTGTGGGAATCCTACGGCTGAGCGCGGGGTGGCAGTGGCGCGGGACCTCCGGGACCGTGGCAGAGTGCCCTCGGGCCGTCCCGGCCCGAGATCCTCGGCCGGAGACCGGCCGACGCACCCCGCTTCGGCGCGGGACGCGCCGAGCCACGGTGCGGTCGGTCGCATCCTAGCCCGGCAAGCCGCATCTCTCCGAGGCTGGACTTCCCCGCCAGGTCGAAAAAGAGCGACCTGTGCCAATAGGTTGCCCTAGGCTGGTATGTTGCGCCCTGTTGGGGCTGGGAACCGCAAGCGTATGGAGTCAAACGTATCAACCCCGCCGGTTGCGTCGCAGCAGCGGATTCCCATTGAGCGGTTTCTGCCGCACATGGAACGGCGCGCATTCCGCAAGGGGGACGTGCTCTTCCGTCAGGGCGACCCAGCCGACGCCATGTTCTACATCGAGGCCGGGTCGATTCTGCTGAGTGAAATCGGCAAGGGCCTGGGCCCGGGTGAAGTGATCGGCGAGATGGGCCTGTTGTGCCCGGCGAACCGGCGGACCGTCTCGGCGGTCTGCGAGCAGGACCTGGTCGCGTACCGCATGGGACGCGAGGGTGTCCTGGCTATGATGGATCGCGCTCCGCGGGACGTCTTCACTTTGATCCAGCTCGCGATCGGCCGCTACTCCGAGAATCTGCGGCACGAGGCGAATGCCCGGGCGCAGATGGAGAGCGAGCTGCGCATTGCGCAGGAGATCCAGTCCTCCTCACTGCCCAGCGTGGCTACGGCGTTCCCTGGGCAGACGGCGTTCAGTCTGGCCGCGGACATGGACCCGGCCAAGGAAGTGGGCGGGGACTTCTACGATTTCTTCCTGGTCGACGCCAACACCGTGTTCATGGCCGTGGGCGACGTGTCGGGCAAGGGCGTGCCGGCGGCCCTGTTCATGATGACGGTGAAGACCCTGCTGAAGGCCGAGGCCATGAGCGGGTTGCCGCCCGACGAGGTCCTGCGCCGCGTCAACCGGATCGTCTGTACGGGCAACACCACCTTCATGTTTGTCACCGTGCTGTGCGCCACCCTGGACCTCACGTCGGGGCGCCTCATGTTCGGCAATGCGGGGCACTGTCCGCCCCTGGTCCGGCAGGGTGGCGGGCGGTTCGAGTACCTCGAAGTGCCGCCCAGCCTGGTTCTCGGTTTCATGCCGGACGCGGTTTTCACTTCCGGTACGCTGACGCTCCAGCCCGGCGACGCCGTGTTCCTCTACACCGATGGCGTTACGGAAGCCACCAACCCGGGCGGTGATTTCTACGGGGACGAACGTCTCCGCGCGGTGCTTGGCCAGGGTGCGCCTTTCGGCGTGGCGGACTTGATCGCAGATGTCCGAGGTGACGTCCGGCGTTTCGTTGAGGCGGCGCCGCAGTCCGACGACGTCACCATGCTGACGGTCTGTTTCAACGGCAGGGCGGAATCACCGCCACTGCCGTCCGCCCTGGCCGCGGACCCGACCCAGGCGGGCGAGCAGGGCGCCCTCTGCGACGTGGCGCACTGCCGGATGCCGGCCGAGATCGAGAACATCTCGGCATTCCATGCCGTGGTGATCGCGTGCGCCACGAAGATGGGCTTTCCCTCCGAGCGGATCGGGGAATTCGAGTTGGCGGTCGAGGAGGTGTTGGCCAACGTTGCGCGCTACGCCTATCCGGACGCGTCCGGCGACGTCGAGCTACGCTGCCGCGCGGACAACCGCAGGTTCATTCTGGAGTTCAGCGACCGCGGCATCCCCTTCGATGTACTGGCCAAGCCCGACCCGGAACTGCCGTCCGACATCGCCAAGCGCGAGATTGGCGGTCTGGGCATTTACCTGGTCAAGCAGGTCATGGACGACGTGAACTACCGGCGCGAGAACGACCGCAATATCCTCACCCTCACCGCACTGCGGCCGTGACCCGGGGTCTTCCCCTGCCAATGTGCGAGGGCTTCGCCCCCGCGCCCCCACCAAAGGGACCTGTCCCTTTGGAATCCCGATAGAGGTCTCGCGGTTGGCCGCCGGAAGCCCGGCGACCAACCGCGAGACCTCCCATGGGGTATCCAGAGGGGACGAGTTCCCTCTGGCGGGGGGCTGGGGGCAGAGCAGAGCCCCCCCAGGCGTCCTACGCCTCTCTCACCCAGACGAGCATTTCGCACAAACCACGGGGTCACCCCTCTATTCTTGAGGCTGTTTTGACGATATCATCTCGTATCTCTGACACGGTCTGCCGCAGGCGCGGACTGCGCCGCAACCGTCGGGCTACGCGGTCGCGGGCTGCGGTCAGGCCAGGAACGGGGTAGCGGCGATGGGTGGCGAGGGATACGCCCCTTGCGGTCGGGTGCCGCGCGTGTCAGGTTCAGCAGTTCCAGCGCGAGCTGGTCCTGGGTGGGTGCGGCGGCGGGCGGGCCGCGCGCGGCGGCGTCCTCCCACAGGCCGCAGTGTCTGAGAATCCTCTCCACGACGGCAGGCTGGCTCCGACGCTCGATGAACGCGACAATCTTCATCGTGCCCCCGCACTTGGGGCACTTCAGCGGGTCCACCTCGAACACGCGTTTGATGAGCGCCGCCCAGCGTTGCCGGCACTTCTTGCGGTACGGGGTGTCGTCGTCCTCGATGACGGGCTGAACGGTCGGTGAGGTGGCCGCGGAATTCACAACTTTGGCGCGCTGCCCGCGCGACTTATTCAAGTACCACCCGTAGTAGCGAATCTGCTGCGCGCCGGGGTCCGGAATGTGCTGCGTGATCTCGGCGATGAAATCGAGCGGGTCGAAGACCTCGAAGTTCCGCTTGACGCCTTGGCGGAGGCGCTCGTCGCCCGGGACCGGGAATGGCCGGCACTCGGCCTTTTCCGCACGGTAGACCACCTTGCCGTTCGGGTTGAGGCTGACGATGCGGTCCAGGCTGAACGGGCAGCGCACGATGTATTGGGTCAACCGCGTGATGGCGGCGGTATCGCCGGCGTCGAGGCGTACGCTCTTATCCACCGAGAACCCGGAGTGTTGCCAGGTGCGCATCTGGTCGACGACCTGCTGGGTGATCCTGCCTTCGGCCAGGAGCAGGTCGAACAGCTTCCGTTCCCACAGCTTCAGGTACGGCTCGGCGGGGGTGTCGGGCATGGGGATGAAGGTGCCGTCCGGGGTGAATGCGCCGTCCGTGGCCAGGACGTGCAGGTGCGGGTGCCAGTTGGATAGTTCGCCGTGGGTCTGGATGCCGACGGTCAGGCCGGGGACAACGTCATCGCGCCCGAGCACGGCACGGTCCACGTCGCGCACCGTCTCCCAGGCCAGGGGCGGGAGCTGGCGCAGCAGGTCGCGGTTGTAGCGGAAACATGTGTCTCGGTAATTGACCTCTGACCTCTGACTTCTTGGGTTGCGGGCAGAGCCCGCGTTAGTGCCTTAACTCGGGGGTTCTGTGATGAAAAACAACATATTTCACGCGGCGTCCTTGACGAGCTTCTGTGTTGAGGCAGCGAGCATGGCGGTGAGCGCGGCGGTGATCAGTCGGCCTTTCTACTGAAGGCGGATAGGCTGAAGGTGGAACGTACTGACGGCCGACCGTCAGGTGAAACAAGGCCGTCAGCCGGCCTTCACGCACCGAGTTTCGTATGCCCCGGCCTGGCCTGGTTCGGCGGCGGCACGCCATTTCGCGCCGGGTCAAGCGACCCGGGGCCCAATCTTCACGGGCCCGCACTCCGCCGCGGCTCCGTGGGTCCGCGCTTGGCGCGCCGGGCCGTGCTGTCGCGCACGACGAGCTCGGGCGCGACCAGGGCGCTGCCGGGTGCGGACGCGCGGCCCTCGATTCGCTCGATCAACCGCCGCGCAGCCAGGCGCCCAACCTCGCCCGGCTTCTGGTCCACGGAGGTGATGGCAGGGGTGTGCAGGGCTGAGAAATCCAGGTTCGAACAGCCGACGACGGACACGTCGCCGGGCACCGCGAACCCGTCCCGGTGCAAAACGCGGATGGCGCCGCAGGCCTGCAGGTCCGTGCTGGCGGCAATGGCTGTGAAGCGCACGTTGCGCCGTAGCAGTCCCTCAACCGCGGCTTCGCCCGCCGCGACGCCGAAGTTGTCGCCCGCCAACAGCGTCTCATCGACGCGAATCCGATGCTTGGCCAGGGCCTCGCGGTAGCCTTGCTCACGAAGGCGTGCGTTGGCGGCGCGCGGGTAGCCGCGCAGCCAGGCAATGCGACGGTGCCCGAGCCCGAGCAGGTACTGCGTGGCCAGGCGCCCGGCGCCACGGTTGTCGGGCCCGACGAACTCCGTCTCGAAACCCGCCAGCGGTACGTCCACGACCACGAACCGAAGCCCTTTGCCGGTCAGGTCGGCGTAGAGTTCGAGACCTTCCTCGGAATTCACCGGGATCAGCACCAGCCCGTCCACGCGCTGACTCCGCAGCAGCGCCACCTCGTCCGCCATGCGTGCCACATTGCTCTGCGACTGACCGATCAGGCAGCGGTAACCGCGTTCGCGCGCGCCGCTCTCGACGCCCTCCAGAATCTCCGCGAAGTAGGACATGCCCAGCTTCGGCGCTATGAAGCCGAGCACGCGCGAGGCACCGGTGCGCATGGCCCGCGCAATCCCGTCCGGCATGTATCCCAGCCCGCGCGCCCTTTCCTGGACCCTACGCCGCGTCTCCACATTGATGGCCGGGTGGTCGCGCAGTGCCATGGACACGGTCGACTGCGCCAGCCCAAGCTGTTCGGCCAATCGCCGCGAGGTCAGGCGCGGCGGAGTTGCCGGAGAACGGTGTCGTGGCATGCGTGCTGTGCTCCAAAGCGTCTGACAGGTCTGACGCGTCCGACGTGTCTGACAGGTCCGACTCCCCTCACGGCCGCGCGGCGAACCGCAGGTCGCCCGGATTGGTCACCGCCAGCCAGAACCCGTTGCCGTGACTGCCCGAGCCGACCTTGACCAGCAGTTCATTGCAACCGGGGCGCAGTTCGGCGTCGAGCTGGAACTGACCCTTGAACGGCGCGCCGCCCGCGTGCGGCTCGAAGTCTTTGATCAACGTGCCATTGAGCCAGATCTTGATCCAGTAGTCCATGCCGTACGAGAACCGGACCCGGCGCGAGTCCGGGCAGAACACGTGCGTGACCGCGTAGCCGACCTGGCCCGCCTTGTGCGGCTGGCCGCCGCTCAGGTCGATGAAGTCGCCGAAACCATCGAGCGCGGTCCAACGCAGCGTGACGCCGTTGCCCGCGTCCATCGTCCCGTCGAGATTGCGCGCCGTCTCCGGCGCGTAGACACGCGCCATTTCCTCCTCGACCTTCGCGCTCGTGGCGGAGAACGGGCCGAGCCGCTGCCAGCGCAGCGCCAGGATGTCGTCGACAACCGGGGTGGCCATGACGAAGCTGACGCCGGTGCGGACTCCGCCCGTGCGCCGGAACGCGAGCGTCTGCGGGCCGCGAGTCCACCGGGCAAGGATCGGCAGCATGGACAGGGCGCCGTGCGGGTTGGGCTGCCAGACTTCGAGGCGGCCGAGCAGTGTGTCGCCGATGCGCACTTCAACAGGACCGAAGTCGCCGCCCGCCGCGTGGCCGACCTGAAGGCGATACCGGGCGGCGACAGGCGCGTCAAGCTTGAGCTCCCACAGCGGCGCGTCCGTGACGGCAATCGTGCCGGCGGTCCAGTCCGGCACCACGGTCGCGCTCTCGACCACGCTCGGCGGCGCTTGGCTGAGCGGCACGAGCTGCGCGGCATCCAACGCACCGGCGGGTAGCGCGGGCGGCCCGTCGTCGCGCAGGAATGGCGGCAGACTGCCGCAACGCCGGAACAACTCCAGACTCCGCCACTCGAGGGCGGCGCGTGCGTGCCACAACTGCTCGGCATCCAGCGCCTTGCGCGCATCCGAGGCCGTCTGCTTCAACCGCGCGACGTCCTCCGGCTTGAGCCGGCCCTTGGCCTCCGGGCGTTCTATCTCAGGTACAACTCTTTCCACCCAAGATACTTGCGTTGCGAGTCGCTCGCGCACCTCCGCGGGCGCCGTGGCCGTCCCCCCGCTGACTCGGGCCCCGGGCGCGGCGCGGAACGCGCGCAGTTCGTACGGCTGCAGTTCGAGGCGCAGCGTCTGCCCGTCGAGCGTCACGGCCTCGCCGTTGCGCAGGCGCTGTACTCGGTCCGCGCCGTCGAGTTGGAGCTCGACCTTGACGGGGTAGCGCTCGCGGTTCACGGCGTACAGGTACAGTCCCGGCTCCCAGCCGGGACCGAGCCGCGCGGCGTCCGCAGAGGCCACCGTGCATTGCCGTAACGCCACCGGGTCGTTCAGGGCCGGGCAGGCTTGGAACGGCAGGTCCGGCAAGCGACGGTACTCGGCGAGGAACTCGCGCAGCAGCGGCTGTCCGAGCGTGTAGGCGTTGCCGCCGTCGGAGAGGAAGCGTGCATCGCCGCCGGCAAGGGCCTGCGCCCAACGCTCCAGGCAGTGCCGCCCGGCGGGGTTGACCACGCAACTGGTCCAGGTCGCCTGGGTGCCTGCCGGGAAACCCAGGGCGACGGGCGGCACCACGACCTCGGTGGCTTCGAGGTATGTTGAGCCGATGAGGTAGGATGCGTTCCCATGCCCGTCCCGCACCGGATCGAGCATGGTGGCCAGGAACTGGTCGCGCGCCTCGACCGGGCGCATGTCGGCGCGCCGTCCGTACGAGGCGCCGTTGACGACACTCACGCCGTCGATTGCTGCGAGTCGCGCATTGTCGACGCCGCGCTCAACGTCGAACCGATTCGTCAGGACCTGCAGGTCGGGTCGGGCCTGACGCACCCGCTGTGCGGTGCGGGTGAACAAGTCCACAATCTTGTCGCAGCGCCAGGTCACCCAGCGGTCGCGCGCGTTCGCGAGCAGCCAGGCGTGCCGCTTCCCGAAGCGGCCGGGTGCGTCACCGGCAACCGGGACGGTGACACCCGTCTCTTTCTCGAACAGCCCGACAGTGAAGTCCTCGTAGCCCCAGTCGAGCGAGTGGAAGTTCCACAGTGCCGGGTTCGCCCACTCCATCTGGCGCAGGCAAACGCCGCGGAACGCGGGACAGTCCCGGTACTGGTCGGCGAACTCGCCGACCATGCCCAGGGTCCACGCCTGGTTGCGCGGGTGGATCGGGTTGAAGTGGTTCGGGTGGCGATTGCCGACCACCCCGTCCTTGCTGGTCATGAAGTTGTCGCCGCCCAGGGCGGGGTCTTCGGCGGGCGCGGCGAGTTCGCGCGCCTCGGGGTGGAACTCGAAGTACGCTTTCATGCCGTACCGCTCGCAAGTGTAGAGGATGATCCGCGCCAGGTCGTTGCTGAACGGCCCGCCGAACAAGACGTTGTAGCGGCTCGGGTAGAGCCCGAACTGGTACACGACCAGGGTCGGCCAGAGCGTGTCGCCGCCCATGTAGGCCACGGCGCGCGCCCAGCGGTCTGCGGTCACCAGGTAGTCGGCGAGCGAGGCGTGCTGGCGGTCGGGGCCGCCGTACACGGCCATGAAATTGCTGCCCTCCTCGTACCAGTTCCCGAACGCGCGGCCGCCGCTGGCCGGCACGTCGAGAGGCGGCAGGTCGCCGTCGATGGCGTAGACGCGGATGCACGCCGCGGCGGCGCGCACGCCGTCGGTGGCGTTGAGCAGCAGCACGCGCAGGTCGTTGCCGCGCGGCCAGTGCAGCAGGGTGTGCGTGTGCAGGCGGTGCGTCAGGCTGAACTCGCCACCGCTGTCCACGCCGCCGGCGGTCGGGTAGGCGCCGGGCGCAGCGCCGCGCACCGCAATGCAGAACGTGCGCAGCGCGTCGTCGGGATAGTCGACTTCGATGACGCACGGCCTGCCCAGTTCCTCGACGCGGACGGTGTACGCGAACCAACTCGGCTCGGTGCTGTTCATGTGGCCGTACCAGCCGGTCGCGCCGGACTCGCGGTAGGCGCCGAACGACTTCCGCACCACGCGCGTCGCGCCGCCGCCGACGTAGTCGGGTTCCGTGGCGGTGCAGTCGATCTCGCGCAGGAGCCGCCGCGTAACCTCGCCACCCGGCCGCGGCTGCGGCGTGGTGTCCACCACGGTGATCGTTCGCGACGGCACGCAGTCGGGCGGGAACGGCGTGCCGTTCTCGCCGAACTCGATGCTGAGCACGCCTTGCTGTGCACAAGGAATGGCGACGCGTTGCCGTGCGGGCGTCGCCGTGGCGGGCAGCGGCACCGAAAAATCGGACACGAGTGCCTGGCTGGCCGTGTCTTTGACGCGAACCGTCAGCGTGGTGGCCGCGATCGTCGGCCCGTACTCGGCATCAAGCTCGAGCGTCTCGCCCTTGCGGAACACGCAGCGCGACGCGGCCGGCGTGGCGGCGTGCAGCCGGAGCGCGCGGGCCAGGCCCGGCTCGGGCGGGCGCAGGACGATGCGCGTCACCGGACTGAACCCGTCCCACCAGAGATACTTCTGGATCCGCAGCGTGTGCTTGCCGGCGTCGAGCCGGAAGCTGCCGGCGCGCGGACCGCTGCTGGCGCACTGGCCCTGGTACGCGCCATCAAGAAGGACCTCGACACGTGCCGCGTCCGGCTCGACGAGCAGTTCGTACCAACCGGCCTGCGGCGCCTCGAGGTCGTACTCGAACCAGCCGAGGACGCGCTCCTTGCCCTTCGGGTCAGCGCGCCCCGAGAGGTTCTTGACCTCGCGGATGCGCTCGAGCATCTCCGGGTTGGGCAGGTAGTGACGGTCGAACGTGAGCGCGTCACGGACCACGGCGACGGCTGGCTCGGCGGCCGACGAGCGGGGGGTAACGACAAGCATGGCCAGGACTCCTGTCATGTGCAGCCGTCGTGAGGCGAGCCGGCGTGCGGTGCCGGGGCGGTTGGTGTTTGTCACGGGGGGGGCCTCCTTGGGGACGGAAAGGGGGAAAAGGGACCAAACCGACCAAACGGACCAAACGGACACGGCGGACAAAGTCGATGGCGGGCCGGGTCGGCATCACGGCACCTCGCCGAAGAAGATGTCGTCGACCCAGACGGTCTCGTTCGGGTCGGAACCGGTGCTGATGATCAGCAGCGCCGAGGCGGCATCCGCCGGCGCCGGGCCGCGGATTTCGCACGCCTGGTACTCGGTCAGCAGCATGGGTGTTTTCAGGTCATACTTGATCAGGCCGCCGTCGACCCGACCCCAGTTGATCTGCAGCTGGCCCCGGACGCCGTCGCGCTCGCCGCGGAAATACACGGCCAGACGGTAGTTCCGGCCGCCCTGCGCCGGCCCGCCGACGGTCAGGTTCCGGCCCGCCACACCGCCAATCCGGATCGATGTCGAGCCGGTCCGGGCATGCTCGGGTGCACCGTCCCAGTCCGGGCCGTTGACGAAATTGAGGAAGACGCTCCCGACCTTCCCCGTCTTGCGCTCCTCAAAGGACGGGTCCAGGAAAAGGTCCCCGTCCGCGGCGGTTGCGGACTTCGTATCCGGCGGCGGTGCGGCGACCGGAGCGGGAACCGGCGCAGGGACCGCGGCAGCCGGCGCAGGTGGTGTGGGCAAGCCGCGCCACTTGGGGAAGTCCGGGACTTCGACGGTGTCGGAGGAGACTTTCACGCCGGTCTCGTCCTCGACCATGGCATAAGCGACGAGTTGCTCACCGGCAGCCGGCGCCGGAACGCTCGCTTCCCACGCCGCGCCGGCCTGTGCCGCCGGGAACGATTCCCACTTTGCACCCTCCGTCTTGCCGAAGTGGAATTTTCCGACCGGCATGCGCTTGACCCAGTACGCCACCTGCTTGGCCGCGCTTGGGCCGTTGACCTGCACCGCGAGCGCCAGGCGTCCGTCGCGCGGTGTCGCGGTCGGCGCGGACACCGTCGGGTACGCCGGCGCGGTACCGAGCAGCGAGCGGAAGTAGCGCAGCGGGATCTCCTCGTTGCCCACCTGCGAGTGGTTGTCGTTGGGCAGCATGACCAGGGCCTTGGGCGACGGGATGGCGCGCCAGGTGTGGAGCACGACCGGCATCCAGAAGAAGATGTCATCCGTGCCGGAGAGCATGAGCACGCTCGAGTGGTAGCGCGTCAGGCCGTGCTTGGGGTCGAGCACGCCAAGCCACGCGTCCTGCTGCTCCTTCGGCGCCAGCGTGATGGGGCCGAAGTAGCCGCCGAAGTACCCCGGCAGGTCGCGGATGAAGGCGCAACCGTACTTCACGACCGCGCCGCGAATGCCGGACTCCTGCCCGAGCACGAGCAGCGACAGGTGCGCCCCGGCCGACATGCCGGAGAGGAAGAGTTGGTCCGGGGCCACTTCGGGACGGCTGCGCAGGAACAGGAAGGCACGGCGCACGAACCGCACGCCATTCGTGACGCCGTCCACTTCCGGGCCGTAGGTCTGGAAACCCTTGCGCTGCGAATCGCCCGCGCCCTGGTCGATCAGCGGCCCGGCCAGGTTGCCGGGACTCTCGAACTCGGAGTACGGCGGCTGGCGCGGCACCTTGCGGCCCTTGGCCGGCCCGCACCAGTCGATCAAGATGCAGGCGAACCCGTTGCGGGCGTAGAACTCGGCGGCTTTGGGCTCGAGCGTTGCGAGCCCCGCACCGTGCAGTTGCACCACGCCCGGGTAGCGCCCGTCGGCAACAGGGCGCGCGTAGAAGGCGTAGATGCGCGTCGGCTTGCCGGCGAACGGCGCGCCGGCAAAGTAGAACTCCATGACGTGCACGCCGTCAGTGGTCTTCTCGGAAATCACCTCGACGGCGGGCGGCAACGCCTGGAAGTCCGGGACCTGGAACAGCGCGTCGCGGTCCGCCGCGACGGCGGGGCGTGGTGCGAGTGCGAGGCCGACGGCGAGGGCGGCCGCCGCCGCCCATCGGAAGCGGTGCGGAGTGCGCACACGAGCGGGCGTTCCACCGCCATGGAGTCTTGAGCATCCAGACTGCATGTTCGTCACCTCTGCTGGCTCACGGCGCTGTTCGGCTACAGTGGCGCGGGACCTCCGGGACCGCAGTGGGGTGCTCGGGGCCGTCCCGGCCCGAGGTCCTCGGCCGGGGACCGGCCCGAGTACCCTGCTTCGGCCCGGGACGGTCCGAGCCACTGTCCTGCAACTGCCACCCGCCTCACAGCCCGCTCGGCGGGTCGGACGTGTGCACCAGCCACTTGGACGCCAGCGTGCCGTCGTAGGCGCACGGCATGGGCGGCGCGCCGTAGGCGGTCACGTGCCCGTCGAGGAACAGCACATTCGCGCGGTTCGCGCCGTGCCGCAGGCGGATCCCATCGATGCCGCCGGCCCACGCCACGACGCAGAAGTCCACCGTGCGCACCCGGTACCCGACCCCGTCGACCAGATAGACTTTGCCGGTCGGGGACCGGAACTGCGACAGCTTGTACGGCGGGTACTTGCACAGCCCTGCGCCCACCGGCCCAAAGTGCGCGTTGACCCCGAACGACGAGAGGTTGCCGTTAAACTCGCCCTGCGGGTTCTCCGGGCAGGTGAAGATGTTCCCCCTCTGGCCAGCGTAGCTCGGCTTGGCGTACGACCCGAACGGCGTGGCGCCGGCAGGATAGCCAACGTACGGCGCAATCTTGTCCGCCCAGGCGTAGTAAATGGCATTGAGGCAGCCGGCCTCGCAGTCCGCCGAGTGCCCGAGCGCACCGTCCCAGTCGTCCACGTACAGCAGGTGCGCGCAGCCGAGGTTCTTCTGGTTGTTCGCGCACCCGGCCGCCTTGGCCTTGCCCTTGGCCGCGTTCAGCGACGGCAGCAGCAGCGACGCCAGAATGCCGATGATCGCGATGACCACCAGGAGCTCGATCAACGTGAAGGTGCGGTCGGTGGACACTGGGCGCTGGCGGAGTTGGCGCATGGCAGCATTCTCCGGGTGCGTCTGGTTCGTTTGCTATACACCTATTTGATACGTATCAAACATACATTAGCCCGCCGCCGCGAAGCTGTCAAATGCAGGTCGAATTCAGGAGTGCTGCGTCAGCGCCCCCCGGCCGGCGGACCGGCCGATCATAGGTTGATGTTACTCGCGCCGGTTCGCGCCGCCGCGGGTCTTGCGCCCGCGGGGCGACGATTGGGGGGAAGAGGGCGGATGCACCGCCCCTGTTCCCCCAATCGTCGCCCCGCCCGGACGAGCCGGGCGGCGGCGCAGAGTGACACGCGAGTAACATGGGAGTACATCGGCCCGCCGGTTCCGCCGAACGAGGACGTGTTCGGGATCGGGTACGAGGAGCACGACTACGGCACCGGCTCGTACCGCGACGCCGTCTACCACCCCTTGGCCAAGTACAACAGTGTCGAGGAGATCGAGAAGAACTACCGCTGGCCCAGCCCGGACTGGTACGACTACTCCGGCATTCCGGCGCAGGTGAAGGGCACGGACGACTGGATCGTGCAGGGCGGCGGGTCGGAGCCGTATGCCGGTTACAAGGGGTTGCGCGGTGTCGAGCAGGGTTACATCGACCTGATCGAGAACCCGGAGATGGTCCACTACTGCCTCGACAAGCTCTACGGCCTGTGCTACGAGAACACGCGCCGCATCTACGAAGTCATTCCCGGCAAGGTCATCTGGACCTGGGTCGCCGAGGACGTGGGCAGCCAGGAAGACCTGATCGTGTCGCTGCCGCACATCGAGGAGTTCTTCCTGCCGCGCATGAAGCGCATGATCGACCTGGTGCACCAGGCCGGGGCGTACGCCTTCCACCACAGCGACGGCGCGTGCCGCAAGAACCTGCCGAACATGATCCGCATCGGCACCGATGTGCTCGAGCCGGTGCAGTGGCGCTGCCGCGGCATGGAGCGCGAGGGTCTGAAGCGCGACTTCGGCGACAAGCTGGTCTTCCAGGGCGGGGTGGACAACCAGATCACGCTGGCGCGCGGCTCGGTCGCCGACGTGCGCCGCGAGGTTGAGGAGAACATCCGCATCTTCGGCAAGGGCGGCGGCTACATCCTCGGCCCGTGCCACAACATCCAGTCGATCAGTCCCCCGGAAAACGTGGTCGCCATGTACGAAACCGCGTATGCACTCGGGGCGTACTGATCCGGGCTGACGTGAACCCGAGTCTGGGGGCTTCCCGCCCCCAGACCCCCGGCGCGGGGGCGTAGTCTACTCCCCCGCGACCCCCGCGCTGTTGCCATGTGAAACGCAGCGGCGCACCCAAGCATGCGCCTCTGCGTTTCACATGGCGGAGCCGTCCGGCGTGCGAGATCCGCACCTGCGGAGACCGCACGCCGGAAGAAGGCGAACGGCCGAGGCGCGCGACACACCTCGCGTCTGCAGTGACACAGTCGGACGTCACAGCGATCGGAGGTTGCGCGCCGGTGTGCAAGAGGTACGTTTCAAGCCGACTCGAACGTTGCACAGCGCACAGGGGGCCTGGCGTCCCATGAACGTGACAGCCGCCGGACTGGACGAGGCAGTCATCGCGTCGGCCAAGCGCCGCATTGAGACGGCCGTGGTGCCGACCATGGCGCGGCTCTACGGCCACGGTCGCCCAACCTTTGACGACGATTACCGGCCCGGGCTCAAGCCGATCGAGAAGGTCGTCTCGTTCTACGACTACAGCGCTTGCGGTATTTCGGTGCTGGCGCCACTGGCGGCGGCCGGCGACCCGGAGGCGCTGCGACTGCTGCGTATCGTGCAGCAGAACATGGACCACTACCGGCGTAGTATCCACAACCGCGACGTTCCGGGATGGGGCGTGTGGAAGGTGCCGTTGCGTCGGCTCATCCTGCACGTCGCACTCGCCTACCGCGCCCTGGAGCACGTTCTGGATCCGGCGGAGAAGCAGCGCTACCGCGAACTGGTCGAGGAACAGGTGGCGCTGGCCATCGAGCACAACCGCGGCTTCCTGCCCGGCCGCACGGACCTGCACGTGGCCGGCGGCGTGAACAACCACACGGCCATCTTCATGCAGGGCATCTATTACTGATAGGAATTTCCTTTCTTCGGCTCACGAGGGAGAAGATAGTCTGGATGGGGTGGGAGCGCAAGGGATGGGGGAATTGCCTGCCTTCCCGCCCGGCCAGGCCCGGCAGCCGGGCCTGGCCGGGCGGGAAGGACGGTCCGGGCGGGGCCGGAGGGCGGAAGAGCACCGGGAGAGCCGGGAAACGGGCCGGGAGACGGCTGCCGCGGGCACAACCCTACTGTGTCCTGGGCAGCCGGGGTCGGGTCACAGGGCGGCGAGGAACTCGTCGGTATCGACGTACTCACGTCCCTGCGGGACTCCGCAGCCCTTGCTATCGCAAGGTCGTTCGGGGGCTCACTCTGCCAGTTCCAGCGCGAGCTGGTCCTGGGTGGGTGTGGCGGCGGGCGGGCCGCGCGCGGCGGCGTCCTCCCACAGGCCGCAGTGTCTGAGAATCCTCTCCACGACGGCAGGCTGGCTCCGACGCTCGATGAACGCGACAATCTTCATCGTGCCCCCGCACTTGGGGCACTTCAGCGGGTCCACCTCGAACACGCGTTTGATGAGCGCCGTTGCCGGCACTTCTTGCGGTACGGGGTGTCGTCGTCCTCGATGACGGGCTGAACGGTCGGTGTGGGACCGGCGCGCTGACCTGTTCGGCGATGCGCAGCGCGGTGGTCAGAGAACGCTTTTGGTGACAGGACGGGCAGACGCAACGCTGCTTGCAGGAGTAGGCGACAAAGAACTCATGCCGGCAGTCGGGGCAACGCATGCGGGCAAAGCCCTCGCGCAGGTCGCCGCACTTGAGGAAGTCCATCACCGCCTTGCGGACGACCGGGCGCCAGAAGCCGTAGCGCTGCTGGTACCGTTCCGCGTAGACACGCTCGAACTCCTCGTAGTGTTCCTCGAGTAACCGGAAAAGGGGCGACGCCCGCGGGTTACGCGGGTGATAGAACGCCGCGTTTTCGGCCGCCGCGCACTGCATGTGCGGACCTCGCACCGAGAAGCCAATACAGATATGCTCATAAAGAGTAGCATACAGGTAACGGTTCCGGTGGGAGGTTTATTGTGGGAACGGTTCTTGGCGGGACGGCCCCTTTTCCCCTATCCACGCGCAACCCGGACCGCGTAAACGCGGGACTACAAGCCCGATCCGTTGCCCGGTCCGGCCGGAGTTGGGGGCCACTGGGCATGACGCTTCGGAGTCGGTGTGGCCTCGGCGGTGGCGGGGGGCGGGGGCGGCGGGTATATTCGGAGTATGCCGAACCGCTTCTTCAACGTTGCCGGGCCGTGCAATCCGGTGGACCACTACATGCTGCCGACCGCGCGGCGGCTGCAGGGCATTGACGAACTGGTGCGGCAGAAGCTGTTTTTCGTGATCCACGCGGCGCGGCAGTCTGGCAAGACGACGCTGGCCCAGGAACTGGTCCGCACCCTGACGGCGGGAACCACGTATCACGCCGTGTACTGCTCGCTGGAGAGCGTGCAGGGCGTCGAGGACGCGGAGAAGGGCATTCCCGCCGTGATCGACTGCCTGCGCAGCGCGACGCAGTACCCGCAGGCCTTCGCCAAGACCAAATTCGCGCCGCCCGGCGCCGATCTGGGCGGGTTCAATGTCCAGATCAAGAACGCGCTCACGGCCTTCTGCCAGGCCTTGGACAAGCCGCTGGTGGTCTTTTTCGACGAGGCGGACTGCCTGAGCGGCCAGACACTGATCAACTTCCTGCGGCAACTGCGGGACGGGTATGTGAACCGCAGCACCATCCCGTTCGTGCATTCGCTCTGCCTGATCGGCATGCGCGACATCCGCGACTACAAGGCGCAGGTGCGGAACGGCCGCACTTCGCTCGGCTCAGCCAGCCCGTTCAACATCGTCACCGAGTCTCTGACGCTGGGCAGTTTCACGCGTGACGAACTCGCCGAACTTTACGGTCAGCACACGGCCGACACTGGCCAGGTGTTCGCACCGGAGGCGGTTGCCAAGGCGTTCGATCTGACCCAGGGCCAGCCATGGTTGGTCAACGCGCTGGCCCGGGAAGTCACCGTCAAGATCCTCGGTGGTGACCTTTCACGTCGGATCGAGCCCGAGATGATCGAGCAGGCGGCGCAGACGATCATCCTGCGCCGCGACACGCACATCGACAGCCTGCTCGAACGGTTGAAGGAGGAACGGGTCCGGAAAATCGTCGAACCCATGATGCTGGGCAAGGAATGGGGGTTCTCCGCCCTCGACGACGATTTTCAGTATGCCAAAGACCTGGGTCTGATCCGGACGGACGGCACGGAAGTCAGGCCTGCCAACCCGATGTACGGCGAGGTGATCGCCCGCACGCTCAGTCTCGACGCGCAGAACAGCCTCGGCGCGGATCGCTATCATATCGACCCGCCGCGCTACCTGCGGTCCGACGGTTCGCTCGATATGAACCTGCTGCTGGGCGAGTTCCAGGCGTTCTGGCGCGAGAACTCCGAAATCTGGACGGAGCGCTTCTTCTACCGCGAAGCGGCGCCGCACCTGGTGCTGATGGCGTTCCTGCAACGCGTGGTCAACGGCGGCGGCCGCGTCCTGCGCGAAATGGCCACCGGCCGGATGCGTCTGGACCTCTGCGCTGAGTTCAACGGCTACCGTTACCCAGTCGAGGTCAAGCTCGACTACGGCCTCAAGACCATTCCCGAGGGGCTCGCGCAGCTCGGCGCCTACATGGACAAGCTCGGGTGTGGTGCCGGCTGGCTGGTCATCTTCGACCGCGATCCCGCCAAACCATGGGATGCGAAGGTCTTTCGCCGCGAGGCCACCAGTCCCGCCGGCAAGCCGATCACCATCTTCGGCTGTTGAGCCTTCACGCCGTGGTGACGACCGCGGTCTCGAACCCCAGCGTCGGGCCGATGAGGCGCAGTGTTTCCACTTCGCCCAGGCTCAGTGACCCCGATTACCCATGAACAGCGTCCCCATCCCTTGGTCCACGTCGCTACAGACGCCATTGTTGGGATGTGTGTGATACAAAGGACGGCAGTTGTGGATGATATATTGCAAAACGGACGTCATAGATGTATTGTCTGGTGGAGGTGCATACTATGAAGCGGACCATCGACGAGCACTTGCTGGCCTGGAAGAGTGACCGTGACCGGCTGGTTCTGCTGTTTCGCGGCGCGCGGCAAGTGGGGAAGACGTACTCCATCCGGCAGTTGGGCACATCGTTCAAACACTATCTGGAGGTCAACTTTGAAGAGCGGCCACGGCTGGCGGATTTCTTCAAAGGCGACCTCTCCGCTACGGTGATCTGCGAGAAGCTCGCGGCGTTCCACGGCGTTCAGATCATACCCGGGGAGACGCTGCTGTTCTTTGATGAGATACAAGCTTGCCCGGCATGCCTTCGCGCTCTGCGTTTCTTCAAGGAACAAATGCCGGATCTGCACGTGATTGCCGCGGGATCGATGCTGGAACTGGTGCTCGGAGGGATGTCTTCCTTTGGTGTCGGTCGCATTGCTTCGCTGCACATGTATCCGCTTTCCTTCCGGGAATTCCTGATTGCCGAAGGAGCCGTGTCCCTCGAATCCTACATCTTCTCGCGGGTTGATCCGCAACCGGTTGACGAGGCGTTCCACGCTTTGCTCCTGGACAAACTTCGTGTGTACATGATGATCGGCGGCATGCCCGCCGTGGTCGCATCCTACGTGGTCAACCGTGACATCCGTCGATGCCAGGAACTGCTTGATTCGCTCCTGCAGTCTCTGTGGACCGACTTCGCCAAGTATACCGAGTCATGCCCGGTCCTGGTTCTGCGTGACACCTTCTGGTCGGTTGCGAGGCAAGCCGGCGGCAAATTCATCTATTCACATGTCAGTCCCGACTGCAGCCGACACATGGCAAAGAAAGCCGTTGATCTCCTTGCCCAGGCACATCTGGTCCATCCGGTGGTCCACACGGCGGCACAAGGAATTCCTCTCGGCGCGCAAACCGACCGGAATCGGTTCAAGGCGCTGCCTCTGGACGTCGGCCTGCATCAGCGGATGCTGGGCCTGGATCTTTCGGCACAGTTGCTGGCCAGCGACCTGGATCTCGTCAACAAGGGCTCGCTTGCCGAGGTCTTCGTCGGCCTGGAATTGGCCGCCGGCGCGTCTCCCCTGCTCAAACCGCAACTCTTCTACTGGCATCGGGAGGCGGCGGGAAGCAGTGCGGAAGTCGACTATGTAATTCAGCGGAACGAGCACATTGTCCCGATCGAAGTCAAGGCGGGAAGCCGGGGTGCGATGCAAAGCATGCACCGGTTCATGGCCGAGCGCAACAGTCCCCTCGGCCTCCGGCTTTCCCATGAGAACGTCGGCCGGTACAAAGGAATCCTTGCCCTGCCTCTTTACCTTGCCGGCATGCTCCCGCGCGAGCTATCGCTTTCTCCCGACAACTGACAACTGCGCCAAGTCGCACGCAGGAGGGGATGCAAGAGAGGCACTCCATGGCAACCGGAAGCGTCCGGGCCTCGTATGCACCAAGTCGCGCTCATTGAGGGGAAAGATCTGCGCATCACGCTATCTGGCCTGACCGCGGCCCGCGACCGCGCGACCAGCGCTCCAGCCTACCGCTCGACCTGCACCGGCGCAGACCCGCCCTTGGACGGGATCAGCGCATAGGCTCGCGTGGCCGACTTCCGGAAGCGCGTGGCGTGGAGCACCGCCGGCGTCGGACGTAGCGCTGCTGGCGGGGGAACTGGAGATACGTTCGGCCAGCAACTGAAGCCGAAGCCAATCGGTTGCCGGCTTTGCTTATCCATCACGGCAGGCAAGCCAGCAAGGCAGGCACGCCCATGATCGTCACTCGCCGGTCGCCAATGGAGTGACTCTTCCGTCCATCCATGTGCCGGCACACTTGAACCGCCTCGCGGCAAGGCAGGCAGGGCAGGAGTCGCCGCCACGCTGACGACGGCTCCCGGTCTGTCAGTTTGACCTCCACCGGCAGCCAGGGTCGTTTGTCGCGGGTGATCAGAAAGTCGATTTCGTTCTTCTGTTTGTCCCGAAGGTAATGCAGATCGAAATCGCCCTCGCCGCAGTCGGTCCAGAGATTGCAGGCCTTGAGCAGATGACAAGCGACCAGGTTCTCCAGGCGGGTTCCGTCTTCCGGCACTTCTGACGCGTCCCACAGGTAGAACTTCCCTTCCTTCCTGAGGCTGCGAGTCACGTGGTTGTGGTATGGTTTCAGTTCGAACGCGTAGTAGAGCTCCTTCAGGAAACAAATCCAACGTTTGACCGTACCGTGGCTGACCTCCAGAATCTCGTTGAGCGCCGAGATGGGCAGAGGCGCGCCAACTTGCTCGGGCAGAAGGCTTGCCAGCATCTCCACCTGGCTCAGTTCCAGTGTCCGGCTGAGGTCGCGCAAGTCTTCCCGGATGACCCGTTCCACCCGGGTACGGCGCCACAATCGCGACTTGCGGTCATCCTGTGCCAGAAAAGGTTCGGGGAACATGCCGTACCGGAACATGCCCTCGAACGCTTCTTCGGCGGCGCCATCGCCCCCAGTCTTGTCCCCGAAGATGGCGCGGAGCGCATCGTCGGGGCCCGGCATCTCCAACCCCAGTGCTTCTCTCACCGAAAACGGGTGTAACCGGAAGTGGTGGTAACGGCCCACGAGACTGTCACCCCCTCGGCGGTAGACGTTAAGGCGTGCGCTGCCGGTCACGAGGATGTCCACCGGCTTGGCAAGGGTGTCGAAAATGCCTTTCAACGAGCGCTTCCAGGTCTTGGCCTTGTGGATCTCGTCGTACACAACCAACGGACAACCAGTCCCTTCTCCGCCTGGCAGGGTCAGGCGGGGATCTTTCACCCACTGGCGGCGGAACGTCACTTCATCCCAGTTGTGGTAGTCACCGTTTCCGCGGCGGGCGATCATGGCTTTGGCCAGCGTGGTCTTGCCGCACTGGCGCGGTCCGGAAACAAAGGCCATTTTGTGGTCTGCGAAGCAGAGACGGTCAATAACGCCTTGCAGATAGCGGGTTTTCATCTGACCAAACTAACGCTTGGCGTCAGTTTGGTCAAGCGCTGAGCTGACCGAATTAACGCTTGGCGTCAGTTTGGTCATAAACACTCGCGGGCGCGAAGTTGCCGGTTGCGGGTGCTGAGCCTCGGCGGGCATTCGGGGGATGTTCTTGGCGTCGAGTTCACGCGGGACGGGCGCAGTCTGATGACCTCGGGTCGGGACAGCTTGCTGATCGTCCGCGAAAGCGATCCGTGGGAATGAGGATGGCGGGGATGTCGTTGCCCGGGCCGTGATGCGTCAGCGCCCCCGGGCGGCGGACCGCCCGGTCATCTCGGGATGAAACACCTCGCCTCGCCCCGGAGTCTCGCGCTCCAGGGCAACGGTCGGTCGACGGCCTGGAGCATGTGTTTCATGGGAGTCCAAGGTGGGCGCCGGGCCTCCAGACCCGGCGCGATGTGGCGACGCGACCGAAGCAGGCCAGGCCGGGAGACCTGGCCTCCACCTGACGCATCAAGCTCGGGCCTGTTCCCTACGTGGCGCCGGCCGGTGCGAGGCGGTACATTGAACCCGGAGGTGACGTGAGTGCGCTTTGACGAACTACTGAACGAGTTGGCGTCTGGCCTCGCCGGTAACCGCATCCACGCGTTGCTGGCGGGAGGATGGGCGTTGAGTGCCTACGGGGTCAGTCGCCAGACGGTCGACGTGGACTCGGCCGATTTCAAGGAGTTGTGCCAGCGCTATGGCTCCGAGGAGATCTACCAGGAAATCCGCTCCCACCGCCGTGGCTGACATCCGTGCGGCCGGCGACAATCGCGACCCGGTGTTCCCGCTATGGGACATCGTCGAGTCGCGGCCGCCGCGCATGTCCATGGCGGATTATCTTGCCTTTGTCGACTTCTGCTGGGAGCACACCACGGACAAGGCCCGGGTCCGGCAGGAACGGGACCGACTGGTCCCGACGGTCCAGTTCCGTGTGTAGAGGCGGCCGCCGGTTGTGCCGCGAGCGATGCGACGCACTCTCCGCAGGCGTTCGCCGAAGTTCGGTGCTCGCCCCGCCGGCAAGCCGATCACCATCTTCGGCTGTTGAGCCCTCACGCCGTGGTGACGACCGCGGTCTCGAACCCCAGGTCCTCGCCGTCGCGCAGGACCGCAATGTCGAAGCACGTCCCGAGCGCCCCGCCCAACACCGGGTTGCCCGGCCACTTCATCCATCCAGCCGTCGTCTCTGACGCTGACATGGTCTGTTCCTCCGCCGATGTGCGAGGGCTTTTCCCCCGCGCCCCCACGAGAGGGAACTCGTCCCCTCTGGACACCCCAAGGGAGTTCTCCCGATTGTCCGCCGGGGACCCCGGCGGACAATCGGGAGAACTCCATCGGGATTCCAAAGGGACAAGTCCCTTTGGTGGGGGTTCGGGGGCAAAGCCCCCGATCTACGCTTCGTGTACCCACACCAGCATTTCGCCTTCGCCGCGGTTGTTCCAGACGGCGTAGGGGACTGCTTTGATCTTGACCTGCCGGGGACGGGATCGGGTGTGGCTGTAGAGCGTGTCGGCGGTCCAGCCTGCGGTGTCGCGCCGCGTCGCCGTGCCGGTGATGGTCACGACACCGCCGAGCAGTTTCGGTTCGAACTTCGTCGTCAGTTTCGCCTTTGCCGGCAGGCACAGGTCTGTCAGCTTCGGGCCGTTGTCGATCTGTTCGATGCAGTACACGACCGGGCCGCGCTGGAGCGCGACGCAGCCGCAGTCCATGCGCACCGCCGGGTTCGCCTCGACGCGCTCGACCGGCATGGCCAGGTCCAGTTCGACCGTGTCACCCGCCCGCCACGTCCGCGCGATCTTCGCATAGCCTTTGAGGACTTCGGGCTTCACCGTTTCGCCATTGACCTTGAACGTCGCCTTGCGGCACCAGCCCGGCACGCGCAGCGCCAGTGCGAACTTCGCAGGTGCGTCCAGGTTGACCTCGATTGCCACTGCGCCGTCCCAGGGATACCGCGTGGTCTGTTTCAGCTGAACTCTGCCGCTCGCCAGGTCGAGGTCGCCGGCGCCTTGCACGTAGAGGTGCACGTACGCGGTGTCGCGCGACTGCGAGTAGACGTACTCGCCGATCGATGCGATCATGCGCGCGATGTTCGGCGGGCAGCAGGCGCAGCCGAACCACTCCTGGCGGTCGTGCGGAAAGTGATGCTGGACCCCGCCCGTGCGCTTGATCACCTCCGGGTCCGAGGCCAGGCGGTTGGCGTAGAAGAACTTCTTTCCGTCCAGGCTCACGCCGCTGATCGTGCCGTTGTAGAGGGCGCGCTCCATGGCGTCGGCGTACTTTGCGTCGCCGTCGATCTGCAGCATGCGGTGGTTCCAGAAGACCAGGCCGATGGCGGCACAGGTTTCGCAGTAGGCGATGTCGTTGGGCAGGTCGTAGTCGAACGTGAACGCTTCCCCATGCTGGGTCGAGCCGATGCCGCCGGTAATGTATAACATTCTGTTGTGCAGGTGGTTCCACATTATCTGGCAGGCTTTCAGCAGCGCCTTGTCGTTTGTCTGGGTCGCCACGTCCGCCATGCCCGAGTAGATGTACATGGCGCGCACTGCGTGCCCGGTCACCTCGTCTTGTTCACGCAGCGGTTTGTGCGACTGGCAGTAGGCGTAGTTCTGCGTCTTGGCCCAGCCGTGCGCCTTCCATCCCTTCTGGACCAGTTCGGCCTCCTCCTGCTTGTAGTAGCACGGCTGCTGCCCGCGCTCGTCGATGAAGTAGGTGGCCAGGTTGAGGTAGCGTTTTTCGCCGGAGGCCCGGTAGAGTTTCATCAGGGCCAGTTCGATTTCCGGGTGCCCGCAGTAGCCGCGCTTCTTGCCGGGTTCGCGGCCGAACGTGCGGGCGATCAGGTCGGCGTAGCGGCACATGACATCGAGGAACGTGCGCTTGCCCGTTGCGTCAAAGTGTGCCACCGCCGCCTCCATCAGGTGCCCGGCGCAGTACAACTCGTGCCAGTCGGCCAGGTTCGCCCAGCGCTTCTCCGGCTCGACGACCGTGAAGTGGCAGTTCAGATACCCGTCCGGTTGCTGCGCCTTGGCGATGAGCCCGATCACCTCGTCCATGAGTTGTTCCAGTTTCGGGTCCGGGTGCGTGGTCAGGCTGTACGCCGCCGCCTCGATCCACTTGGCGACGTCCGAGTCCCAGAAGATGTGCGGCTCGTTCGGCATGCCGCGTTTCCAGTCCAGTTTGAACGCATCGATGCGGCCGGTCTTCTGGCACTGCTCGTACTCGATCGGCAGCGTTGCCGTGCGGTTCACGTCCATGCGCGGCTTCCAGAACCCATCGTTGACCTTGATCTTGGCAAACGAGACGGGAGCGAGCTTGCGTAGTCCGCTTTTCATGAGTAGCTCCGTTGATTCGTTGTTTCGTCGTAACCTCAGGTAGACAGGAGTCAGAATCCAGGAGTCAGAATGGGGACGCTAGCAACGACAGTCGTGGACTCAGAAGACGGTGGTGCTGCCGATTTGCCGCCGCTAATCAAGCCGTTCCGCACGTTACTGGACGCCGTTACGCTTTCCATTCTGAATTCTGACTCCTGGCTTCTGGCTACCTGAGCGGTTACGTTTCGTCAGTCCTGCCGCATCGCACTCCAGCCCGGTCACTCCGCAGGGGCAGTACCTGTGGGGCCTTACTGAAGAAGTTACCACGCGGGCTCGCGTTTGGGCAGATGACGGGTTCGGAGAAAAAGGAGGCGATTCCGACGTTCGGGCCCAAGTCCAGGATCTGCGTGAGCGGTGTATCCGTGACGCCCTGCTCCGGAGTCGTGGTCGGTCCCGTTGGCGTCCCAGCCGCTTCGGCGTGCTCGACAGGGTTGTCGCGCGAGGCAACGCACAGCGCGCCCGGGACTCAGGCGGGGAGTGGGTTCGGCGTTTTCGTCTGAGTGGCGCCTTTCAGGCGGAAGTGGGCGCGAGTCTTCAGCGAGCGCACCGGGAAACGGGCAGGCGTCCGGCTGAAGCCGGGACTCGGGCGGTGCTTCACCCCATGATTCTGCCATCCATGATTCTTGCCATCCCTCCGTCACCCGATCATCAGCCTGCCGCAGCGGCGTTAGCTCACCCCGTGATTGCCGCCGGGCGTGCCGGCGGGTATGTTCCGCAATGTGAACTCCGACGCACTGCAACTCGGTCTCGGGCTACCGGTGACCGCACACAATGGCGGGCTGTTCGTGTCGCGCGGCAAGGGCACGCACCCGATACGGGTCATCGACTCGTACGAACTGATCGTGGTGCGGCGCGGGCGGCTCGGCATGTTCGAGGGCGAGCGGGCGTTCACGCTGGGGGCAGGGGAGTGCCTCGTGCTCTGGCCCGGCCGCCGGCACGGCGGCATGGAACCGTACCCGCCGGACCTCGAGTTCTTCTGGATCCATTTCCAGGTCGAAGCCGGTACGGCGCCGCGGCGCTGCGCTCTGGCCATCCAGCAGCAGACACGCCTCGCCCGGCCGGAGCGCCTGTACGAGATGTGCATGCGGTTCCTGGACGAGCAGGCGGATGGCGCGGGCGCGGCGACGGTGCGCTCGGTGCTGCTGACGCTGATGCTGGCCGAACTGGCACGGACTCCGCAACCCGCCGCGGCGGGCACCGAGGCGGCTCGGCGCCTGGCCGAGCAGGCGCGCGAGTTGATCGTCACCGTGGCCCTGGACGGCCAGACCACAACGTCGCGCATCGCCGCGCAACTCTCCTGCAACCCGGACTACCTCGGGCGCGTGTTCCGGCAGCAGGTCGGACACTCGATCACTGACGAGATTCACCTGGTTCGGATCAAGATGGCGCGGCGGTTGATGCTCGAGAGCCGGCTGAGCATCAAGGAGATCGCGCCGGAGTGCGGTTTTGCGGACGTCGCATTCTTCCGCAAGGTCTTCAAGCGCCTGACCGGCACCCGGCCCCTGGCCTTCCGCAAGCTCCACAGCCGGCTGCATGTCAACACGGAGTAGACGGCGGGGACGCTGTCCCCGCACCCCTGCCGGGAAGGGCCAGTGGCTCGGCGCGTCTCGCGCCGAAGCGGAGTGCTCGGGCCGGTCTCCGGCCGAGAGCCTCGGGCCGGGACGGCCCCGAGCACCCTACTGCGGTCCCGGAGGTCCCGCGCCACTGCCCGCCTCCGCTACCGGCTCGGTTTCGCGCAGGACTCGCGGATGAGCAACTGGTCGGGGAGTTGCTCGAAGACGGGCTGGGCCGGTCGGTCGCGAATCAGCGACAGCATGAGTTCGGCGGTGCGTATTCCGAGCGCTTCCGTGTTTTGCGTGACCGTGGTGAGCGGCGGGGAAGGCAGTTCGCCCTCCGGCATGCCGCCATAGCCGACGACAGAAAGATCCTTTGGAATCTTGATCCTTTTGCGGCGGAAAGCCTTGTACAAACCGAAAGCCAACGGATCGTTGGCCGCGAAGATGGCCGTCGGCCGCGGCGAAGCGGCGAGTACGGCGGTCGCCGCCTGTTCACCCGAATCTTCCCGGTAGCTGCCGGCGCTGATGACCCATTCGGGGCGCACCGCCAGGCCGGCTTCCTGCATGGCCAGTCGGTATCCGGCCAGCCGGCACGTATTCGAGTAGTGTCCCTCCAGGCCTTGCACGAAGGCAATGCGCGTGTGACCGAGTTCGATCAGGTACCGGCACGCTGCGCGCGCGCCCTGGACGCTGTCGGTGCCGATGAAACTGGCCGGGATCTCCGGCAGGTACGCGTCGACGAGGAGCAGCGGCACGCCCTGCTGGAACGTGCCCCGGAAGACTTCGGGTTCCTCACTCGGGCCTTGCGGGACCACGATCAAGCCGTCCACGCGGCGTTGCAGCAGGAATGCGATCTCCGCCTGGGATCCGCTCTGCGTGTCGGCGCGGTGGCATGAGATCACATAGTAGGAGTCGGCGCGCAGGCGCCGTTCCAGCGCTGAGAGCCAGGACGTCCAGAAGCTGTGCACGCCGGGTTCGATGACGCCGATCGTGAACGTCCGGCGCTGGGTCAGGCCTTGGGCAATGACGTTCTTGCTGTATCCGAGCCGCTGCGCCGCGTCAAGAATCTTCTGCCGGGTCGCCGGCGAAACCTTGCCGCTGCCCGCCAACGCACGATTGACCGTCGGGTAACTGTACCCCGTCAGTTCGGCCAGTTGTCGTTGGGTGAGGTTCTCAGCCATGCCGGTGCCGTGCTCCGATCCCGGGATCCGTTGTCCGGACCGCGGGGTTCACTTCCACTATCCAATACTTTATCCGAGTAGCATCGATAATTCAAGGCGTAGGGGCCAGCTGTGCATCGACCGCTAACGAGGCGTGCGGGACTGGACAAGGCGCAGGGCGTTTTACACGAGAAAGAGCGACCTGTGCGGGGAACCCAGCCGCGGTGTCGTTCGTAGTGGTGTCGCAGTCCCGGCGGCGCACCCGCCGGGCAAGACACCATCCCCTCGCCGTGCCGCCGCATACTCGCCAGATGGGCTCTTGGCGCTCCACGTTGTTCCGCGCGCTGCGAGCCCACTACGAACGGGTGCATCCTGGCGGCCATGGCGGGCCGTTTTCTCTCTCGGGAGTTCCCCGGACAGATCGAAAAGAACTTGACATCCAGGTTGCGGCGGTGTAAATTCTGAGTTAATCCGAGTAAACTCACTGAGGAGAGGGTCCCGTGAAGGACAGGTCGCGCACACCCAACGGGCGGACGTTTACCCTGATCGAGTTGTTGGTCGTGATCTCCATCATTGCGGTCCTGGCGTCGCTGCTGTTGCCGGCCCTCAACAAGGCCAAGGAGAAGGGCCGCATCGCCGTTTGCCAGTCGAACATGCGGCAACTGGGCGTGGCGTTCCTGATGTACGCCGAGGAGTACGAGGAGATGGTGGCCTATGGCACGCAGGACTGTGCGACCGGCGGGACCTGCAAGCTCTGGTGGTATTGGTCCGAGACGGCGCCGGGGCTTGTGTACCCGTACGTGAAGGACTCTCAGGTCTACCTGTGTCCGAGCGGGCCGGGGTATTACACGCCGTTGCTGAGTTACGGGATCAACTTTACGCACCAGCTCCACGGCTGCCGGCGCAGCCGGGCGCTGAGCAAGATCCGGCATCCGTGCGACGACATGATGCTGGGCGATTCGACCTGGGCCATCAACCGCTGCTACCTGTGCCACCCGGGACTGAGTCCGGACAACGGTGGTATGCCGTACGGCAACCATTCGGACCGGCACAATATGGGGCTGAACATCGTATTTGCCGACGGTCACGTCGGGTGGTACTCGCAACGTCAGATCGTGGGGCAGACGGCGGCCATGAACTTCTGGGGACATGCGCCGTTCGATTTGTGAAGGGGTTTCAGTGTTCAGGTGTCAGGGCAGGGAAGACAGAGGGACGGGTGTCGAGTGTCGCGGGGCAGTGGCCCCTGGAGCGCCCGCGTCCTCGCGGGCACTTGGGATAGAGATGTGTCAGGTTTCAGCGGCTCGCGGGCGGCAGACCGCCCGGTGGTCACCTGAACACTGAAACCTCCAACGCGGAAAGGCAGGTGTTCGATGCCGTGTTTCGGGCGACAGTGCCTGGGTGCCGTATCTGTGCTTCTGCTGTTCGCCACGGTTCTCCGCGCTGCCGACGCAGGCGGCGCGGCGTCCATGCCGGCGGGCAAGGTTGCCGTGGGCCTGTACGGCAACTGCGACGGGCTGGCGGGGCTGCTGGCGGACCCGCGGTACAACCTGGTCCGGCTCACGTCCCTGGACACGGCGCGCTTGGACAGTCTTCGCGTGCTGGTCGTACACGACTTGTCCTGCAACGCCAGTGAAAAGGCGAAACTGGCGCGCGGTCTGGTGGACTTTGTGCAGCGGGGTGGCGGGCTGTTCCTCACCGGTGCTGCGGTCTCCGCACTGGGCAGTCCGTTCCCCGATGCCGTCGTCGGTTGCCGTGAGGTGGCGCAGAGCAAGGCGGGCGGGACGGTCGATGATCTGATGATGAAAGTCACTGACGGCCGGTGGATCATCGAGGAGTTCACCGGCGAGACGTTTCAGGCGAGCACCTCGGCGCACCATGTATTCCAGGCCGGGCCTGCTGGGAGTACCGTGGTGCTGGACCGCTTTGACTGGCCTGTGGTCGTGGGCGCGACGTTTGGTGGCGGCAAGGTGATTTTCGCCGGGTGCGACTATGCCCGTGTCGGCACGTCGGACAAGGAAGCGGAGGTCACCCGCACGTTGCTCGCGTACCTGGCCGGGTTCGCCGGCGGGCCGCGGAAGTAGCGGTAGGCGATGCGCCGAGCGGCCGTGGCGCGGGACCTCCGGGACCGCAGTAAGGTACTCGGGGCCGTCTCGGCCCGAGGTCCGCGGCCGGGGACCGGCCGACGCACCCCGCTTCGGCGCGGGACGCGCCGAGCCACCGTACAAGTCGGAGAATAGAGGAGTACCTACCCATGCGTTGCGCGCACATCGTCATGTTTGTCTCGCTGGTGTCGGCCTGCGCCTGTGTTGCTCAAACGCCACTGCAGCCGTTCGAGCCGGACGCGCACACGCTGCTGCTGTACCATTTCGACGAGGGGCAGGGCACGGTGGCCAAGGACTCGAGCGCCAACGGTTATGACGGCGAGGTGCGCGGCGCGGAGTGGGTCCAGGGAAAGTACGGCAAGGCGTTGGTGTTCAATGGTAAAGACAACTCCGTCTACCGGCAGTTGACGCCGGCTATTCAGGGCCTGAAGCAGATCACCGTCGAGTGCTGGTACAACCAGGAGAACCCGGCCGGCCGGCAGTTCCTCGCGGGCAAGGATGTGACGTTCCACTTCGACCTGAGCGGGGGAACGCACACCTCGGTGTCGCTGTACAACCAGGGCGGTGCAGTGGCGAATGCGGACGGCCAACGGCACCAGAACCCCGGCGCGTCGATCGGCGCGCCGCGGAGTGGACGTTGGCACCACAATGCCGCCACCTACGACGGCGCCAACGTGAGTTTCTTTCTCGATGGGGTCCTTAAGGCGCGAACCGCCGCGGTAAAAGACTTCTCGCTTGGCGTTGAGGCGCGCGGTCTGTGGATCGGATGCTACATCGGTACCGACTTTTGGTACAGCGGCATGATCGACGAGTTCCGCGTCTCGGACTGTGTGCGGTATGACCCCGAGCAAAAACTCAAAGTTGGGCAGGAAGTGTTCCAGGTGGCGGCTAAGACGCCGCCCCGACAGGTGCGGACTCCGCAGAAGACCGGCGCGGCCAAAGTCGAGCTGACCCTGAAGAAGCTGTACGGCGGCAATGCGACCGGTTGGGTGTGTCTGAAGGCGCCCGGCAAGGCGGCGGTCACGGTCGGGAAGTATGACCTGAAGGCTGCGGACAACGCCCCCGAGGCGAAACTTGAGTTCGACGTCTCCGACGAGGTGAGTGGTGACGGCGGCTACATCCTCGGCCTCGAACCGGACGACAACGCTGGCTATTTCGCCGTCACGTCGGCGGCGCTGGTGTCCGGCGGTCAGCCGGTGGCGCAGTGGGCGGGGCAGGCCGTCTCGCGCCGCACGTTTCGCCCCGTGGTCCTGGTCCCACTCCAGGTGGGGCAGCGGCAAGTATCGGCACAACCCGCGCGGATTCTGCTCCTGCCCAAAGACCTGGACAGGATCCGGGGTGACGTTGAGGCCGATGACCAGGACCCGGACGGCACGCCGTTCTTCTCGGGGGACGGGTACGCCGAGTTCTGGCTCGACGTGCCGGCGGACGCCACGTACCGCGTCCACATGCGCTACGCCACCGCGTCTGTCCGCCCCTGCGATTTCGTCATTGACGGGCGCGACCTCGACGAGTACAACATGTGTGCCAAGAACACCACCGCACGGTCGCGGCCGCGCGACGCGCTGTGGGAGTACCAGGGCACGGTTACGCTATCGGCCGGCGTGCACTGGCTCAGGGTCCAGGACGTACTGCCCGACATCGTGGCCATTCGCCTCGATCCGGCTCTGGCATCGGCGCGACCGGTCACGCCTTGGGCGCGGTACGCGGTCCCGGCCGGTGACTTCCTGGTGCAGAGTGCCGCGTGGGAGGCGCAACCGCTGCTCGGCAACCCGCAGGAGTGCGGCCTCAAGGTTGCTGCCGCGGCGGATGCTGCAGTGCTTCGATTCGCCGCCAGTTTCCGGAACACCGACATGGCCGATCTGTTCGGCGGTGATGCGGTCCGGTTCACGCGCCGTGGCGAGTGGCACTTGGAACCGTTCGGACGACTGACGTTCCGTTTCGAGGGCCAGGGCACCGGCCATGTTGTCTCCCTGCGCGTGGTGGATCTGAAGGGCGAGGAGCGGTTGCTCTGGCGCCAGCGCGATACGGTGGCGGGCACGCAGGAGGTCAAGGTGCCCGTGTCGTTTGAGGGCAACCACACGTTCGATGCCGGGCATGTAGTGGCCATCTGCGTGGACCTGGACGAGGGCAACATCCGGCCCGACCAGGTGAACGCATTCGGCGGTGCAATCGTCGCACCGGTCTTCGAGCGCCGCGACGTCCTGGTCGAGCCGGATGGGTATGATGCCGCAACCGCCCAGGCGCAGGCGTCGCTGCCGGGCATTCTGAAGAGCGTGCTGGTGCGGACCGAGCCGTTGCAGTCGCCGGGGTTCCGGCCGTGGACGCAGCCGGTCGTCCCGGAGACGCATCCGCTGTTCGCCGTGACCGAACCCAAGCCGGTGACGCGCCAGACGCTCGGGTACGACTTCCACGGCACCGGCGCCCGCAGCATCGACCCGAAGTCGCTGGACAACTTCCACAAGTCCTACAACTTCGGTGACGTGACGTGGCCTTCGATCGGTGTCTGCCCGCTGCGCAGCAAGTACGCGGACGACGCGGCCTACCAGAAGGCGCTGAAGGACTTCGAGGTGACGCTGGAGGGCGTGAAAGCGCGGGGGCTGTACGTGTTCGACATCTGGGGCTACGTGCCGGACCACCCGGACTTCCCCTGGGTCATTGCGCCGGAGCACAAGGAGATTCTCCTGCGCGTGTTCGGCGACCGGTTCCTCGGGTTCGACAATGGCGAACAGGACGGCCGGTACATCGGCGCCTACGCCGGGCGCGGCAAGGCGACGAACCGGCGCGAGGGCTGGGACGACTTCGTCGCCTGGGACACGCGCATTTGCGGCGACAACGGCAACTACATGAACGCGACCGGGTCGCTGAACTACTCGCACTACTACGCCGAGCGCAACGCACGCATGCTCGGCCTGGAGACAGCGCAAGGCCTGCCCAGCGACACGCTCATGTTCTCGTTCCTGCGCGGTGCGGGCAAGCAGTACGGGCGCCTCACCTACCAGGCCACCTCGATCTGGAACCGGTACGGCTACACCATGTACCAGGACCGCAAGACGGACGGCGCCAACGGCTACGGGTTCGGGCCGAACAAGGGCTGCTCGCTGAGCCTGCACAAGCGCCTGTTCTTCTCCGGCTACCTCGGCGGCCACAGCATCTGCGGCTCCGAGACCAGCCAGTTCACTGCCGACACCTTGGAGAACGGCGCCCCGGAATTGAGTCCGCTCGGGAAACAGCACCTGGACATCATGGACTGGGCGCGGAAGCAGCCGGCGCGCGGGGTGCAGTATACGCCGGTCGCGTTCGTGCTGGATTTCTACAACGGCTGGAACATGCCGCGCCACCTCTACCGCGGCGACAAGTACAAGATCTGGGGCAAGTTCCCGTACGAGAAGGGCGACTACCTCATCGACGGCATGCTGCGTCTGGTGTGGCCGGGCTACGAGGATTGCAGCTACCTGCGCAACGAGCGCGGCTTCATCTGTCCGACCCCATACGGTGACAACTTCGACGTGCTCACGAACCGCTGTCACCCGGACGTCCTGAAGCAGTACACCACGCTGATGCTGCTGGGCGATGTCGAGATGACGCCGGATGTGGTGAAGAACCTGACGGCATTCGTGGAGGCGGGCGGCGATTTGTTCCTCGACGCGCGGCAGGCCAAAGCCTTCCCCAAGGCGTTCGTCGGCGTCGAGTTCGGCGCGGAAGCCAAGGGTGTCCTCACGCGCCTGCTAGTGGGCGGCGACGCGAAGAAGGGCGGTTGGTTGCACCAGGTCGCCAAGGCTCTCACTCACGCGGACAAGGGAGGCGAGACGTTCACGGAGCAGCCGTACACGTACACGGTCATGACCCTTGTGGACGCGGCACCGTTGCTGGTCAGCGAGGCCGGACATCCTCTGGTGACGGTGAACCAGGACCAGGCACGGACGGGCCGCGTGGTCGTCGGTGCGGTCGACTACTGGATGAGCGATGCGCTCAAGTACCAGACGCCCGAGATCGTGAACATGGAGCCGCCGTACCTGCTGCTCAACGGTGTACGCAAACTGCTCGACGGCTATTTCGCCTCGCTCAACCCGGTCTCCGTCGAACCCGGCGGCCTAACCATCCAGACCTGCTGCCACGAGAATGATCCCAAGCATCTGCTCGTCGGCCTGACCAACAACGAACTGTTCGCCGACTGGGACGGCAAGGTTCTCGTCAAGGTCGGCGACGTGGCCTCGGCAACCGAGCTGTGGCGTAACACGCCGGTGACGGTCGGCGCGGGCATAGGCCTCAAGATCCCGGCTGGCGATGTGGCAATCCTGGATGTGCGGCTAAAGTAAGGCGGAGTCGAGACGCGGTCCGCGCGGTTGTGACCTGTGCGGGCAAGTCCGGCCTTGAGGGAAGACGCCCTCATGCGGACAGGCCTCGCGCAGGGCGCTGTTTGTAGTGGTGTCGCAGTCCCGGCGGTGATCCGCCGGGCAAGACACCATCCCCGTGCCGCCGCAACGCGCCAGATGGGCTCTTGGCGCTCCACTTCGCTCCGCGCACTGCGAGCCCACTACGAACGGGCGCATCCTCGCGTCCAAGAGGTCCGTACATTGGGACCGCAATTTCGGAACAAGGCGCCGGGATAAGCGCGGCACAAGGATTGTAACCAGGAGGAAGTTATGGCTGCATGGAAGAGCGAGAAAGTACCGTTCCAGACGTCGAGGGAACCGGTCGGTTGGGCCGTTGTCGGTCTGGGCATGGGCAAGTGGCACGCGGACCTGATTCTCAAGAGCACCGGGCTGAAGCTGGTGGCCATCTGTGACGCCAACCAGGAGTTGCTCGGGAAACGCGCCCAGGAGTTGCCTGCCGGACTGACCGCGTACTCGTCCATGGACGAGTTGCTTGCCGACGACCGGGTCGAGGGCGTCTCGCTGGCGCTGCCGCACAACCAGCACGCGCCGGTGGCGCTGCGCTGCCTCAAGGCCGGCCGCCACGTGGTGCTCGACAAACCGCTCTGCCTGAAGGTCAGTGAAGGGACAAAGATGATCCAGGTCGCGCGTGCGCAACGGCGCCTGCTCTCCGTGTTCCACAACCGGCGCTGGGACGTGGACTACGTCACGCTCCAGAACTTGGTCGACAGCGGCAAGCTGGGGACTGTCCGTTACCTGGAGTCGCGCATCACGAGTCCTAACGCGATCGGGGAAGGGCGCTGGCGCGCCGACCGCAAGCAGATGGGCGGACTGCTGTACGACTGGGGTGCGCACCTCATCGACCAGTCGATGCGGCTGATCAAGTCGCGACCGGTCAGCGTCTACGGCTGGATGCAGCGCGACACGCCGATTCGGCCGGGACACGACATCGAGGACCGGATGCAGGCGCTGATCCACTTCGAGGACGGCGCCGTGGCGCTGGTCGCGTGGGCCATGGCCTGCCCGGCGCCCATGCCGCGGTTCATTGTCGAGTTCGAAAAGGGCGGTGTGCGTGTCGAGAACGGGGTTCACACCTATCCGGCCAAGCCCGAAGACCGCAACGGCATCATCCTGCACACGTACGATCCGAATGCGGCTGTGAAGCAGCAGACCAAGCCGCTGCCTTACGCCAAGGCGGACTGGGTGTCGTTCTACCGGAACATTGGCGCCGCGCTGACGGGCAAGGCCGAACTGGCCGTGACGCCGGAACAGGCGCTGCGCCACGTTGCGATCAACGAAGCCGCCTACAAGTCCGCCCGCACCGGTCGCGCCGAGCGCCTGCCGAAGGCGCTGTTCACGGTCTGAGAAGCGCCAGAGCAACAGTGGCGCGGGACCTCCGGGACCGCAGCAGGGTGCCTCGGGGCCGTCTCGGCCCGAGGTTCTCGGCCGGGGATCCTTCTTCGCCCAGGCAGCGTCCGCCGTCGCCTTGGCTATGGCGGACATGTCGCCGGACAGGCCGGCCCGCGCACCCCGCTTCGGCGCGGGACGCGCCGAGCCACTGCGTCCCTCCGGTGCCCTGTGCGTGTTCTAGAGGAAAGACCGTTCTGACGTGACACGACGCGCCATATTCCTCGGGTTCCTGCTCGCGGTCGGGCTGTGCACCGTCTCGTACTTCAACGACGAAGTCATCGACGGCACGTTCCTCGTCGACAACCACTTCCCCATCTCCGTGTTCGGCGGACTGATGCTGGTCCTGCTGGTCGTTAACCCGTTGCTGGGCAAGTTCGGGAAGATACGTCCGTTCTCCGGTCGCGAGATGGCGGTGATGCTGTGCCTGGTGCTGGCCGTGTGTTTCGTGCCGGGCCGCGGGCTCGGCAAGAACTTCAGCACGGTAGTGGCCCTGCCGTGGCAGCACGAGAAGGTCCGGACGTGGTGGCAGGGCGACGTGCCGACAATTGCCCCGGCGGCGGTGCTGAACTGGGCCGCACTGCACGACGTCTTGCAGGCGGCCTCGCGGAATCCCGAGCCGGGGCCGTTGCGCCGTGTCTGGGCCCTCCTTTCGACGGAGACACAACAGGCCGTGTCCGCGTCGTCAGCGGCCGAGTTGGACGTCGACGCCAGGAATCGGCTCCTCGACGGGTTGAATGCGGTGCTCGCACGCCGCGACTTCTACCAACCCGCGGAGTTCGCAACCACGCGTCTGCCGCCGCATCTCGGACGGTTGGTCGACAAGGGCCTCGACGGTTTGGACGACGCGACGGTCCGGCGCCTCAACCGCGATCTGCTCGACGTGGTGCTGGGCCGGATCATCGCGTCGCGTCGGGTGAGCCCGCTCGAAGCCGCACCGCCACGCAGTATCATTGATGTCAGCCGGGACAGCAGTCGCGTGCTCGACGGCTATGTCACCGGCCTGGCGACGGGCGACCAGTGGCTGCCGCCGAGCGCCGTGCCGTGGTCAGCCTGGAAAGGGCCGCTCCTCGCCTGGTTGCCCTTGGTGTTCACACTGGCGGTCGGGCTTATCGGGATGGCGTTGGTGCTGCACTACCAGTGGGCGCACCACGAACTTCTGGCGTACCCGATCGTGGCGTTTACCCGCGCGCTTTTCCCTCAGCACGATGCAGCCGAGGCGGCGCCGGACGCCGAGGCGAGCGTCTTCCGAACGCGCGGCTTCTGGATTACCGGCGGGATCGTGTTCGCGATCATCTTCAACAACTACCTGTTTCAGTGGTGGCCACAGTACCTGATTCCGATCACGACCACGCTCGACCTGTCCGGCTTGGCGCCGTTGGCGCCGAACATCGTCCGCGGCGGCGGCGGCTGGCTCCTGAGCTATCTGCACATCTACTTCAGTGCCGTTGGGTTGGCGTACTTTCTGGCCACGGATGTCGCGTTCTCGATGGGCATTGCGCCGTTCGTCTACCTCTGGTTTGCCGGGATATTGGCCGGGTACGGCGTGTCGCTGTCGCTCGGCAGCGGCGGCGGCGGTGGCGTGTTTGTGCCCGGCGTCAGTGGTGGCATGAGTGCGGGCGGCTACTGCGGCCTGCTGCTGGTGCTGCTCTGGACCGGGCGCCACTACTACGGCTCCGTGGTGCGCCGTGGTTTACGCCTGCCCTGCCGCGACGCCGTGCCGCGTGACGCCGTGTGGGGCTTCCGCGTCATGACCCTGGCCGGCGTGCTGGGCGTGGTGCAACTGGCGCTGCTCGGCCTGGCCTGGCCGCTGGCCCTGGCGTACATTGCGCTGTTCTTTGCCATCCAGCTTGTCATGGGCCGGCTGATTGCCGAAGCGGGCATCTTCTACATGCATTCGCTGTTCTCGGCGTGCGGCGCGCTGTGGATGTTCCTCGGTGCGCGTGCGGTCGGACCGGACATGCTGCTCGTGATGCAGCTCGCCTCGGCCGTGCTCCTGGTCGACCCGAGCGGCTCGGCCATGCCGTTCCTGGTCAATGGCGTGAAGTTGGTCGACAGTGTGGGCGAGAACCTGGGCCGCGCCGCGCGGTTGAGCGTCGTGGCCGTGGCGCTCGGCATCATGGTGGCGATTCCCTCGACCATTTACCTGCAGTACCAGACGGGCGCGAGCCAGGTGAACGGTTGGGTCTACAACGTCGGCAGCGCCATGGCGTGGGAGGCGAACCTGGCGGCGCGCACACGGCTCGATGCCGAAGGCGTGCCGCGCAGTGCGGAAGCATTGCCGTTCCTGGCGCGCATGCGGGCGTCGTCGCCCAGCACACCGTGCCTGATCGGGTTTGCGATCGTGTGCAGTCTGGTGTTCGTGTTCGCCGCGCTGCGGCTGCGGTTCACGTGGTGGCCGTTTCATCCCCTGATGCTGGTCGTGATGGGCTCCTGGCACGCGCAACCGTTCGCGTTCTCGCTGCTCCTGGGCTGCGGCATCAAGTGGGCGGTCACCAAGTACGGCGGCATCCGCGCCTACCAGGCGATCAAGCCCTGCATGGTCGGCGCCATTGCCGGCGAACTGCTCGGCGGCATTCTGCCCATGCTCATCGGCGCGATCTACTACTTCCTCACCGGCGAATCGCCGGTCGTCTTCCGGATCCGACCGTAGGGGGCCCATATCCCATGTCGCCAGGGATGCGCGTTCGGGGAAATCGCCAGAGACACCAGGCCCCGCCGCGGACGCCAGGATGCACCCGTTCGTAGTGGGCTCGCAGTGCGTGCAACGAAGTGAAGCGCCAAGAGCCCATCTGGCGTGTTGCGGCGGTGCGGCGCGGGGATGGTGTCTTGCCCGGCGGACCGCCGCCGGGACTACGACACCACTACGAGCGAGGCCGGGATCCCTGCCTGGACGCGCAAGGCCAGATTCACCCGCACAGGTCGTAACATAGCCGGTGGCTGGCGCTGGCCATGCGTCACGCCGCCGCCCGGCTTGACTGCTCCGGTGGCAGGGCTACCGTAGCGCCAGCGAATTGGGGTACCTGAATAGTTGCCGCGCACACGGGGGATGCAGCCGATGGACAACGCCCAAGGCAAGTCTATGGAAGTGAAACCCACCCTGGAGATCGACATCGAGCGGGGTGGTGTGACCATCTCGCAGTACATGTCGAAACATGGCATCAAGGGCGGGGGCGGCCTGGACGAGAGCAGCGGCACGCCGGCCACGGCCATTCTGGGAGGCAAGGAAGGCCGGCGCTACGAAGTCGGGACCCTGGTG
>MHBL01000147.1 GCA_001803235.1 Lentisphaerae bacterium RIFOXYA12_64_32 | reverse complement strand
GCGCAGACCGACGACGCCATGGACTTCAGCGATGTGCTGGACATCAAGGCCAGCGACACGCCGCTGAAAATCTCGGGTCTGTACGGCGGGCGCAGCAGCGAAGGCCGCAAGAAGGCAATCGCGCGGTTCGGCGGTTCGAGCGTGACGGAGAGCGCGGTACTGAAGGGGCTGCGCTGGCTTAAGGAGCACCAGAACCCGGACGGCTCGTGGTCGCAGAGCCAGAAGGACGCCATGTGCGGATTCGCGCTGCTGACCTACTTGGCGCACGGCGAGACGCCGATGTCGCCGGAGTTCGGCCCGACGGTGCAGAAGGCCATGCAGTTCCTGACCAACGCCATGATGGCCACCACCGACCCGCGCGGGCTCGGCGGCGGCGGCTATGTCAATGGCATCGCCACCTATGCACTGTGTGAAGGCTACGGCATGACCAAGATCCCGTTCTTGAAGCCGGCTGCCGAAAAGGGGCTGGAGGCGGTGCTCAAGGGACAACAGCCCTGCGGCGGTTTCGACTACAGCTACGCCAAGACCAAGCGCTGGGACACCTCGGTCGTCGGCTGGCAGGTTCAGGCGATGAAGGCCGGGTACGTCGCCGGATGCGAGAATGCGGGCATCCCGACCGGGATCGAGAACGCCAGCCGGTTTTTGCGTAATGTGGCGTACGCCAACGGCAAGTTCGGGTACTCCAGCCCGGGCGCCGGAAGCTGGGGAGTGCACTCGGCCGGTACGCTGTGCTTGATGCTGATCGGCGAAGCCGGCAGCCCCGAGGCGAAGACCGGGGCCACCAACTTGGACGAGGGCTATACGGCCAAATGGGACGAAAAGACCGGGCCGACCGATCTGTACTGCTGGTACTATGCGACTCAGGTGATGTTCCACGCCGGTCAGACGACCTGGAAGAAGTGGAACAAGGTCTTCTCGCCCATGGTCGTCACCAACCAGAAGAGCGATGGCCATTGGGAATGCGGAATGGGCATGGGCAAGGACGCCAAAGCGGCCGAGTACGACCCCTACTACATCACCTGCCTGTGCTGCCTGAGCCTGCAGGTCTACTACCGCTACCTGCCCACCTACAAGATGCCGGAAGCTGTCGCCAAAGGCGCATCAGCACTCGACGCCAAGGACCAGGACCTCGGACTGGAGATCGAGTAGGGGCCGGACCGGGAAGACAAAGACCGCAGATTTGAGACAAAGACCAGAGCCTGCAGTCAGGTGCCGGCGGGTGTCCCGCAGTTCTTGTCTCCGGTCTTTGTTTTTCCCTTGAACACCTCGCCCCACGCCTGTGGTGACTTGGACATCCGCCGTGGCCGTGGTCCGCACGGGAGAAGGCGGAACCATCACGGGGAATGCCCTGCGACGCGGCCGATCCACCCGCACGGAGAAGAGGGGGTAGTCAGGCGGATCGGCTAGCCGTTGGACCTGCTTCACCACCGGCACAAGGTCGGTGGGGTCGCCAAGCCGCCCTTATTGCACAGGTCGGTTTTTTTTTTTGACAGCGCGGCTGAAAAGGCTCATATTACCTTACGTCTATACCGGTGGGCGATCCCCATCCCCAGGTGAACCCAGCCCCGCACGGGAAGTGCGGGAGACACGGCTCGCTGGGCCGGACGCCCAGTGACAGAAGAGGCAGGTTCTGGAGTGGGGGATGGCTACCCGTCTCCCGATGGCCCCGGCGGTTGAGCTCCAGCGAGCACCAGCACGGAGGACCCGGCCATGGAAGAGCAGGATGTCGTGCAGGAGCAGGATGCTGCCGATGACGCAGAGCAGCGCCAGCGCGAGATCGAGGCGATCCTTGAAGAATACCAGCGCCGGCAGATGCTCGAGCACCTGACCGGGCCGTTCGTCTCACTCATCGTCCACATCATCATGATCTTGGCCTGCTTCTTCCTGATGACCGGTAAACAGGTGGAGCAGTACAGCGACATCGAGGTCTCCATCGAGGAAATGGAGGTCAAGGAACTCGACCCGAAGATCATCCAGGAACTGCAGAAGATGGAGAACGTGCCGCAGGACGTGGTGCCGCCGGTCGAGCGCCCCGATGTGCCGCAGGACACGGCGCAGGCGGTGACCGAAGACTTCAGCAACGAAATGGCGCAAACCGACGACGCCATGGATTTCAGCGACGTACTGGACATCAAGGCCAGCGACACGCCGCTGAAGATTTCGGGCCTGTACGGTGGTCGCAACAGTGAGGGCCGGAAGAAGGCCATCACACGGTTCGGCGGTTCGAGCGTGACGGAGAGTGCGGTGCTGAAGGCGCTGCGGTGGCTCAAGGAGCACCAGAACCCCGATGGCTCTTGGTCCAAGGCGCAACCGTTGGCCATGGGCGGGCTGGGGCTGCTCACCTTCCTGGCGCACGGCGAAACGCCGATGTCGCCCGAGTTCGGCCCGACGGTGCAGAAAGCCATGCAGTTCCTGACCAATGCCATGATGGCCAGCACCGACCCGCGCGGCGTCGGCCAGGGTGGCTACGTGAACGGCATCGCGACCTACGCGCTGTGCGAAGGTTACGGCATGACCAAGATCCCGTTCCTGAAGCCGGCCGCCGAAAAAGGGCTGGAGGCGGTGCTCAAGGGCCAGCAGCCTTGCGGCGGCTTCGACTATACCTACAACAAGACCAAGCGCTGGGATACGTCGGTAACCGGCTGGCAGATCCAGGCGCTGAAGGCCGGGTATGTCGCCGGCTGCGAGGTCCAAGGCATACCGACCGGTATCGAAAACAGCAGCCGGTTCCTGCGCAACGTGGCCTATGCAAATGGCAAGTTCGGCTACTCCGCGCCCGGCCAGGGCGGTTGGGGCGTACACTCGGCCGGAACGCTGTGCCTCATGCTTATCGGCGAGGCCAACTGCCCGGAGGCCAAGACGGGCGTCACCAACCTCGACGAAGGCTACACCCCTGTCTGGGACGACAAGGTCGAGTCTTCCGACGCCGGCAACCCGGCCTACGTCTGGTACTATGCAACCCAGGCCATGTTCCACGCCGGCCAGACGACCTGGAAGCGCTGGAACAAGAACTTCTCACCGATGATCGTCGGCAGCCAGAAGGTCGATGGGCACTGGGACAGCCCCGGGAAGGGACCCAAGGGCGCGGCGAAATCCGACATTGACCCGTACTACACCACCTGCCTGTGCTGCCTCAGTCTGCAGGTCTACTATCGCTATCTGCCCACCTACAAGATGCCCGAAGCCGTCGCCAAGTCCGCAGGCTCCGTGTTCGACGCCAAGGACGAGGACCTGGGCCTGGAGATCGAGTAGGGGCAACCGACACCCACTCCGCGGTGCCGCGTTCAGCAGCCGTCCGGACGCGCGCACCCAACTCCCGTATCGCTGCGCCCAACCGCGGTACTCCGTCGGTTGCGGCGGCCTCGTGCTCGTCCCGTGTTGCTCCCGGTTCCGTGGTGCCAGGTCATCTTCGGTCCGGCAATCGCGTCACGCAATCGTTCGTCGATATTCCGTTCGCGTCGGATCCAGTCCGGATCGAGAAGCGATTGCGAGCGCGATTCCCCGGCCCGGTTTGTCGCCGCCGTCGTGGCGGCATCATCACTCGAGAGCGCCCGTTGTCTCCCCGGTCCCATGGCGACACAAATATGTGTTGCGACGTCCAGGTGATACATAAACGTCATGGTCTTCCAGGGATTTCCACCTGGCTGTGCGGGCATTAATTGAATTATAACTTACTTGTGATAAATATGATGCGTTATATGTATTTGCCGATGGCATCCGAAACGCTATCCATGAAACTGTTCGCGACGGACTCGGGCCCCAGCTCCGAGCCTCCGGACGAGTCGCAATGGGCAGGGACCGGTCTCTGGAAAACCGTTTGCGACCACGGACGGCTCGGCCAGAAGCGCACCCGTGACGGACGCATTGCCCCTCGCCGGGGTGCAGTGGTGTGCGGGATAGTTCGTCGGAGCTATATTTGGTGTTCTAACCGTTGACTGGGAATGTGCAACGGCTGGCGGCGCGAACCGCGACCAGCCAACTCAGGTGAAGGAGCGGACCTATGTGTGGCGACAAGAACAAGACGAACAAGGAAATCCCGGCCCTGCGCGACGTGTACGGGGAGTGTGTGTTCAATGACATGGTCATGCGCGAGCGTCTGCCCAAGAACGTGTACAAGGCGTTGCGCCGCACCATTGACGAGGGGCAGGAGCTCGATCCGGGCCTGGCCGATGTCATTGCCAATGCGATGAAGGACTGGGCCATCGAGAACGGCGCCACTCACTTCTGCCACTGGTTCCAGCCCATGACCGGGTTCACCGCCGAAAAGCACGATGCGTTTATCTCCCCGACCGGCGACGGCCGTACGATCATGGAATTCGGCGGCAAGGAGCTGTCCCAGGGCGAACCGGATGCGTCCAGTTTCCCCTCTGGCGGACTGCGTGCCACGTTCGAGGCCCGCGGTTACACGGCGTGGGATTGCACGTCCCCGGTTTTTCTCAAGAGCGATGGCAGCAACATCAGCCTCTTCATCCCGAGCGCTTTCTGCTCGTACACCGGTGAAGCGCTCGACAAGAAGACGCCGTTGCTGCGCTCCATGGGCGCGCTCGACCGCGAGGCCATGCGCGTCCTGCGTGCGTTGGGCGACGCGACGTCGTCGCGCGTCGCCGCTACGCTGGGCGGCGAGCAGGAGTATTTTCTGATCGACCAGCGGTTCTTTGAGGAACGCCTGGACCTGATGCTGGCCGGCCGCACGCTGTTCGGCGCCACGCCGCCGAAGGGCCAGGAGAAGCATGATCACTACTTCGGCAGCCTGCACGAGCGCGTCGGCTCGTTCATGAACGACCTGAATACCGAATTGTGGAAGCTCGGAATTTCCGCGAAGACTCAGCACAACGAGGTCGCGCCGGCCCAGTACGAGCTGGCGCCCTTGTTCGGGACGGTCAATGTCGGTGTGGACCATAACCAGATCACCATGGAAATGCTGCAGAAGGTGGCGCGCCGGCACGGGTTCGTCTGCCTGTTGCACGAGAAACCGTTCGCCGGCGTCAACGGCTCCGGCAAGCACAACAACTGGTCCATGGTCACCGACGACGGCATCAACCTGCTCAACCCCGGTTCGACGCCGCACGAGAACATGCAGTTCCTGGTGTTCCTGTTCGCCATCATCCGCGCCGTGGACCAGTACAGCGACCTGCTGCGCGCCAGTGTTGCCAGCCCCGGCAATGATCACCGGCTCGGGGCCAACGAGGCGCCACCGGCCATTGTCTCCATCTTCTTGGGCGAACAGCTCACGGACATCTACGAACAGATCGAGGCCGGCGGCGCCAAGAGCTCCAAGCAGGGCGGCAAGCTCCAGCTTGGGGTCAGCACTCTGCCGCGGCTGCCCAAGGACTGCACCGACCGGAACCGCACCTCGCCGTTCGCGTTTACGGGCAACAAATTCGAGTTCCGCATGCCCGGTTCGTCCTTCTCCCTCGCCGGCCCGAATTTCGTGCTCAACACGATTGTCGCCGAGGCGCTGTCCGAGGTCGCCGATGTCCTCGAGAAGGCACGGGATGTGAACAAGTCGGCGCAGAGCCTGTTGCAGAAATACGCCAAAGAGCACAAGCACATCATCTTCAACGGTGACAACTATTCGGCCGAGTGGGTGGCGGAAGCCGCCCGGCGCGGCCTGCCCAACGTGGCCAACACCGTCGACAGCCTGCAGACCATCACGTCGCCAAAGAACGTGAAGGTCATGAAAAAGCACAACGTGCTCTCGCCGGTCGAACTGCACGCGCGCCAGGAGATCCTGATCGAGAACTACTCGGCCACGATCAATATTGAGGCGCTGACCACGTCCCAGATCGGGCGTCGCCAGATCCTGCCGGTCGCCGTGCTGTTCTCCGGCCAGGTGGCCGATGCGGTCCGGGCCCTGGAAGACACCGGCGCCAGCGCCGGCGCGCAGCGTCGACTCCTGAAAGACGTCTGCGACCAGACCGACCGGCTCAGCGCCTGCCTGGACACGCTCGATAAAGCCGTCGCCAGCGCGACGGCTGTCGCCGACGCGACGAAGCGCGCCATGGTCTTCCGCGACGCGGTCGTGCCGTCCATGAACGCGGTCCGCACCGCCGCCGACAGCCTCGAAGGCATGGTGGATGCCGAGCTGTGGCCGCTGCCGAGCTACGCGGAAATGCTGTTCATCCGGTAAGACGCACGCGCCGGCTACGGTGAACCTCCGACCCCTGCGACGCCTCCATCGCGGGGGTCTTTTCTTGGAGTGTCGAGGGGCGGAGCGCGAGGGGAAGAGGGGTGAACGCCGCGGCAGACCCCGGGATCAGGCCTCATCGTCCCGCCGCCGAGCCACGCGTTGCCCGGACCGCGTAAACGCGGGACTACAAGCATGGCGCCGTCGGAGGTTCGTAGTACCGCCTTCAGGAGGTCTGGACGCGCCGCCGCGAGTTGCACCCCGAGATCACACCGGAGAGCCCGCGGGCCGCGCGCCGCTGACACCTGAACCGGCGCTTGCAGGGGTTCTGCAACGCCTCTTTCGTCCCTGTCTCCCTCCTTCGTAGTCCGCCCTCACTTCACGTGGCGCGCGATGGCTTCGCCCACTCCGTCATTCGCACCACGAACTCCGTCTTGCCCTGCGTGTAGGCGACTCGGTCGTTCGGGTGTTCGGCCGCGAGCCGGAGCTTGAGCGCCTGGTACTCCGCCGCCACCGCGGGATGCGCGATCAGGTAGTCCCGGAACAGGAGCCGGTCCCAGTGCTCAAAGTGGCGCTCGACCATGTGGATGTGGTGCGTGCGCAGACCACTGGCGCTGCGCTTGATGAACCAGGCGTAGAACGGCGGCGTGGCGTCGCCCCAGGTCGGACGCCAGAAGTAGTCGTAGCCCTGCGCCTCCAGCACCGGCGCAATCCTTGTCCGGGTGTCGTCCAGTGACGTGACCTCGACCAGCATGTCGACGATGGGCTTGGCCGCCAGCCCGGGGACCGCCGTGCTGCCGAAGTGCTCGACGCGGCGGATCAGTCCCGCGGGCAGGCACGCCAGGAGGTGCGCCTTCTCGCGCCGGAACGCCTCCGGCCAGCCGGGGTCGTACGGCACGATCGCCACGTCTTCCTGCACCACCCGCCGCACGCGCTCTTCAAGTGTCTCCTGAACCATTTCGATGTCCTCGGAGTGTGTACTCCTACCCGTGCCCGGAGTCCACGAGGAAACGGTAATCAGGAACGACGGCGTTCCCCATGCCGGGTGTGGCACTGCGGGTAGACGCCGCACTACGGTGACGGTGCCACCACCCGCAGCCCACAGTACTTCGCGATGGGGTCGAAATCCCGGTCGTTGTGGAGCAGGGGAACGTCGTGCTCAAGCGCGACCGCGGCGATCATGCAGTCGACGGGTTTCCGGATCGTGATACCTTTGTGTCTGAGGGCTCGGTACAGGTCCGCGGCGCGGATGAACGTGCCGGAACTCATGCCGAGGAAGAGAAGGTCTTCGAAACGCGAGCGGGTCCGGCGATAGTCAGCCTCTGCCCGTGTGCCTTGAAGAACCTCCGTCAGCACTACGCCACAGATGCAAATGTCCTCGCCGCCGGCAAGCAGAACGGTCAGGGAGGCGACCTGCGGCGTGTCATGGCCGGCGAAGAAGTCGATCCAGACGGTTGTATCGACCAACACCACGGTCAGCCCCTCGCCCGGCGCCACTCGGCCAGGTTGCCGCACCAGGACACCGTCCCCTTCAACTCGAGGATCTTCCTCTGGCGCTCGTGCCGCAGGAGTTCCTGAAGTGCGTGGTCAATGAGGCTGCGGCGAGTCTTGATACCCGTCGCCTTCAGACAGTCCGCAACCAGCCTGTCATCCAAGACCACATTCGTTCTGCCCATACCCGAGACCTCCAACTCATACACACAAGCTAGCACCTGAAGGTGTACGCGTCAATCAGCGCGATGCGCCAACGCCACCGGACGGCGCGCCCCGGGCGCTTGCCATCACGTTGCTGGTCGGCTATTTGTAGAAGAAGAGCGGCGATTCGGGTGGCCTGGTCCCAGGTTCGAGGAACGGCTCGCCAAGTTCCGCCATCTGTCTGGGGATTCTGCACCCTGCGCTGAGGGGCAATGCGGTATTGACAAGCACCGGACTGAGTTGCTCGGGCCGCCTTGCCAAGAGTGCGGGAAGCCGTTGCGGACCCCCAAGGCAACCGTCTGCGCGGAGTGCGGAACGAAGAGGAACAAGAGGTCATGAAGTACTGCGGACTCCGCCAGGCGCGGTTCCGGGTTGCGGCAGGCCGCCGCCTGCTCGCGGGGCTGCTGGCGGTCGGCCTCGCGGCCGTTGCCGGCGCGCGGGCGGACGCACCACCTGCGGAGTCCGCACTCGCCTGGGCGCTGCGCCTGCCGCTCATTGTCAGCGACACACCGGACGCGCAGGACGCCGCCGTGCTGCAACTCACACCGGCTGCGGGGTCCGCCCCGCTCTGGCTCGAGATCCGACGCAGCGGCCTGCGTCTGCTCGATGCGGCCCGCACGCTCGCGGACGCGCCGACGTCGCTCACGCCCGGCTCGCACCTGTTGCTCCTCCGCCAGACCGGACGTGGCCTCGTCGTCTGCCTCGATCACAACCACGTCCTCAATGCGCCGGACGTACGCCTGCCGGCCGATGCCGCGGTCAACTTCCAGCCTGGGGCCGGCATCGACACGGAGGGCCGGGTCCGGATCCAGAAGGCCGACCGGATCACGTTCGCCGACGACTTTGCGCGCGAGCCGGGCGCCGAACTGCTCTGGGAGGTCAGCGGCGGCCGGTTCGCGCTGAACTCGACGCTCAAGCCCGGCAGCAGCCAGAGCGCTTTCCAGCTCTGGGCCTCGGTGCCTGACGCGTCGGGGCTGGCCGTCGCCGCCAACTCGTACTGGTTCTGGGCCGACTACCAGGCGGGCATCTCGGTGCAGGCCCCGGCGCTCCCGGTCACCCTCGGGCTTGTCGTCCAGTACGTGGACGCGGACGCGTATCACCTGCTGAAGTGGACGCAGCCGGTGGATGGCCCCGGCAAGGTGCAGTTGCTGCGACACCGCAAGACAGGCGACACGGCCTTGGCCGAGGCGCCGCTGTCCATGCGCCCCGGCCAGTGGTACCGGCTCACGGCCGTGTGCTGCGGCACCCGGATCCGGGCCTTTGTCAACGGCGCCGAAGTCGGCGCAGTCGACGACACGACGCTCACTGGCGGCCGCATCGGCCTGCTCCTCGACCACACCACGGACGCCTACTTCGATGATGCCCAGGTCGACTCGGTCGGTGCAGAGGTGCTGAGTCCGCAATGGACGCCGCCCGACCCGTTCGGGCCCTGCGAGCAGCAGTGGTCGGACTTCGCCGGCAAGCGTTTTGCCGCTGACCGGTTCATGCAGCAGTGGTCGCAGCCGCGCAGTTTCTGGAGTCCGGTTCCGAAAAGAGGTTCGGTGCAGGAGTTCCGGAGCCGGTTCTTTTCCGACGTGCGCTTCTCCTGGCAGCGCGGCACCGCCCCCTGTGCCTGGCCGGCGCGGCCGGCCGAGGTCGTTCTCTTCGCCGACGCGGGCCAGCCGGACACGGGGTATCGACTGCGCCTGGCCGAGCAGCGTGCCACGCTGACCCGTGCCGGTGTTGCCGCTGCGGACGCCGCATTCCCGGACGCGAGCCTGGACGAGATCGAGTTCAGCGCCGCCGCCGGCCGGGTCACCGTGCGGCTCAATGGCCGGGACCTGATCGACTGGGCCGATCCGAGCCCGCTGACGTCCGGCTCGGCCCTGGCGGACCTCGGGCCGACCTCGGGCGCGCCGGACTGGCGTGACACCGTGCGCCTGTCCTCGACACATCGGCTGGACTACGGCTTCGACAGCGCGCCGGTGGCCTGGGAAGCGCAGAGCGGTACGTGGTGCGCCACGCACCGCTGGGCCTGCGTCCCGGAGTGGTCGTTCTTCGGCGGCCGCGGCGCGCCCGGCGCGCCGGGCGTCACGCACGGCAACGCGGTCCTATGGAACCGGCGCCTGTTCCGCGGCGACTTTGACCTCGAACTGTTCCTCGCGCCCATGGAAGGAACGCCGCAGCGGGTCCATTTCGCCTGGCCCGTCACGCTCAACGTGGCGTTCGGCGCGGACGGTCGGAACCTGGACTCCGGATACATGCTGCTGTTCGGCACCTACGACCTGCCGAGCCGGCTCTTCCGTGCCGGCCGCGAACTGGCGACCTGGTCCGGCCGCGTCGATCCCGGGCTGCGCCTGCAGACCTCGGCGTGGTACAACCGCGTCACCCGCACCTGGCAGCACCTGCGCATCCAGCGCCGCGGCCGCCAGGTTCTCGTCGACGTGGCGCGCCACGATAACGAGGCCGACTACCTCGGACTCGAGCGCGCCTTCACGGTCGACGATCCCGACCCGATCGACCTGGGCCAACTCGGCCTGTGGACCTGGGGCCCGAACGGCATGGCCCTGGCCCGCACCGTCATCTCGTTCGCCGACTCGCCCGGCATCCGGCCGCTGGCGCCGAGCGCGGACGGGACGGACGCGGGCGACGTCGCGGTCCAGGAACTGCGGGGCGCGCCGGGCGAGCCGGCAACGTTCCGCCGTATCGCCAACCTCGGCGGCGGCGGCACGTTCAGCCTCGACCTGAACGAGACCCCCATCGACCTTGCGAAGACCGCAACCCTCGAGTTCGACTGCCGGCTTACGCCCGGACTGGCACTCAGCCTGCTCGCCGGCATTCGCGGTCAGACGGTGGAATTCGTACTGGCCGGGTCGGACCGCTACCGCGTTGGCACCATCCCGCTCGGCCGCGTCTGGCCGAGTGCGGACTCCGCACCCGGCCGTTGGCAACATGCGAAGATCGACATCCAGGCGGCGTTGCGCCAGGTGTTCCCGGATGGCTCGCTGCTGCTGGATCGCATCGTCATTGCCAGCCCGTACGAGAGCCTCGAGGAAATCGCCGGACTCGGTCTGAACCGGGCCGGGACCGCGTACGACCTGGCCAACGTGCGCTGGAGCCTAGGGACGGTCGCGTCCGCCGCCGTGCCGCCGTTGCAGACCCCGGTCGGGGCGCCGGCAGAGGGCGTACGGGACGTAGACGATTTCGAGCGCGACCTCGGCGACTGGGCGCGCTTCGGCGGCTGGGACGGCGCACTGCTGTACCGCGATCCGCACGAACCGGCGTCCGGCAAGTATTCGCTGCGGCTGCTGAACCCGGACATGGGCGGTCCGGCCGGCGCCTGGATCACGCGCCGCCCGTACGACCTCGCCGCATTCCCGCGACTGGCCTTCGACTACCGCATGCCGGCCGGCGTGGAGACCAACCTGCTGGTCCGCGCCAACGGCAGCGACGTCGAGGTGCGGGCAACCGGCACGGACAGCTCATGGCCGCTCATCGGACGCTTTGCGGACTTCGCCGCGGACGGGACGTGGCGCCACACCGAGTTCGACCTCTTCGCGGCACTGCGCGCACAACTCCGCACCGACACCATCCGGGTCGAGTCGCTCGCGTTCGCCGACTCGCGCATCATGACCACGCGCCAGGGCGCCGCGTGGTGGGTCGACAACTTCCGCCTGATCCCCGCCGCCACCGGAACGGCTGCCCCCCTGCCCGCGACCGCCGCCGCGGCGCCGACAGTCGAGGATCCGGCGCCGCCGGCGGCGCCGTACGTCGCGTACCTGCCCTCCGACCGGCTCTGCCTGAACCGGTTCGAGTGGGGTGAGAGTCCCGAGTTCCCCGAGCGGCAACTGGGCGAGTTCTGCGTCCGGCGCGAAGCCTGGGTGCAGCCCTGCGCCGACGACGGCGCCACGGGCACCGGCTGCGTCACCCTGGTGAACCTCGACCCGCACGGGTTCTTCTCCGCCTACTTCCGCAAGGCCGCGTGGGACCCGGAGCGCTGGCCCAAGATCGCGTTCGACTGCAAGTTCGAGCAACGCGGCTGCGCACTGAACCTGTCGCTGCTCGTCAACGAGGCCATGACCATCGTCGAGTGGACCGGCGCCAACCCGCCGGGCAATTACTTCCAGAGCTCGGTGATCGGCGCCACCGACAAGGCGCGCCAGGACGGACAGTGGCAGCACGTCGAATTCGACCTGCGCGACATGATTCTCACCCGGCGCCTGCGCGACCCGCAGAGCCGCGGCCGCATCCGGGCCGCCGAACTCGCGACCTGGGCGACCGGCCACCAACCCCACGGCGGCGCCTATCAGAACCCGTTCCCGGCGCAGGTGAAGATCGACAACTTCGCGATCTTCTCGCCGCACGGCCGCAGTCCGGCCTTCGAGTGGCGCGTGCCCGGCGCGACCCGGCCGCCGCAGGGCTACGCCTGCGCCTTCGACACCGCGCCGGACACAGTCCCGCTCGAACAGGTGACCACCACCGCTGCACGTGCGGAGTTCGCCGACGTCCAGCCCGGCGTCTGGTTCTTCCACGTCCGCGCCCAGGGCGCCAACGGCGCGTGGGGCGAGACCACCCACTGCCGCATCGAAATCGCACCGTAGCCCCCGAGGGCGCCCGGTAGTAGAGCATGGCTCCAGCCTTGCTCACCGAGTCGTGATTGGAGTCCATCTCCCCGCTCCGAGCTCCCGCTTCACGCCACCGCGGTGCGCGGCGCGGCCGCCAGACGGTCCAACGGACTGCCCGCCGGATTGCGGACCTCGCGCAGCACGTGCGTGTAGATCATGGTCGTCTCGACACGGTTGTGTCCGAGAAACTCCTGGATCTGGCGGATATCCACGCCCGATTGCAGCAGGTGCGTGGCAAACGAGTGCCGTAGCGTGTGCACCGATGCCGGCTTCGCGATCCCCGCCTTCCGCACCGCGTCGTGCACCGCGCGCTGGATCGTCGTCGGATCGACGTGGTGCCGCCGCACTTTGCCGCAGTGCGGGTCGACCGACGGCTTCACCGACGCGAACACGAACTGCCAGCACCACTCCCGCGCCGCGTTCGGATACTTCCGCCCCAGCGCGTCCGGCAGGTAAACCTCGGCACAGCCGTTCTGCAAATCCTCCTCGTACAACTTCTTTCGCGTTGCCAGGTGCGCCGTCAGTTCCGCGCCCAGACTCTGTGGCAGCACGGTCATGCGGTCCTTGTCGCCCTTGC
>MHBL01000146.1 GCA_001803235.1 Lentisphaerae bacterium RIFOXYA12_64_32 | reverse complement strand
GAGGACAGGCCGCCCCTACTTGGTGTGCGCGGAGGCGTGGCCTTTCGAGACGCGGCGCCGGATCTTGAAACAGCCCTGCGCCACCCGTCCCCCGACTTGCCGCGCGCTTGAACCGGCCCTACGGTACAGATTGGGTTGTGACGCCTAACCCCCTGTCTGTCGGACCGCAGGAACGCGAACGCACGTTGAACGCCCGAACCGCCATTTTCCTGACCGCCCTGTTCCTCGCCGCCGGTTGGGCGCGTGCGGAGGCCGCGCCGCCTGCCACAACCACATCCGTCGCACCCAACACGGTGTTCGTCAAGCTGCGAAATGCGCCGGAGCGCGACAGTGGCCGACAGGCCGTCGATAACTTCCTGCGCGGCAACGGCGGTGGCAGCCTGGCGCCGTGCTGCCCTGCCGGTGCCGTGGACCGACTACGGCGCCTGGCCGCGAACCGCGGCCGGGGCGGCCGAGCGCAGTCATCGCTCGCCGGGATCGAACGGCTGTTCGTGTGCATCTACGCCGACGCCGAACCGCCTGCGGAGTTCGCACGACGTCTGATGCGCCTCCCCGAGGTCGAGTACGCCGAACCGCGATACCTGCGCCGGACCTCGGTCACCCCGAATGACCAACTCTACGGTCAGCCCGGACAGGACTTCTTCGCCTACCACGCCTTCCCCGCCGCCTGGGACGTGACACATGGATCCGCGAGCGTCGTCATCGCCATCGTGGACAGCGGCGTGGACTACAACCACCCCGACCTGGCCGCCAAACTGTGGCACAACACCGCCGAGGTCAATGGGTTCCCAGGCGAAGACGACGACCAGAACGGTTTCACCGACGACACCAAAGGCTGGGACTTCTGGCAGAGCGGCACGTTCCCTGACCAGGTTGTGTCGGACAACGACCCGCTGGGCGACTACTCCAACCACGGCACGCATGTCGCCGGCATCGCCGCAGCGCACACCAACAACAACCTTGGCGTTGCCGGCACCGGGTTTGACTGCATCTACATGGCCGTCAAGGCGGGCGGGACCCAAGCCGATCCGGGCACGATCGGGTTCGGCGCGGAGGGCATTCTCTACGCGGCGGCGAACGGGGCACAAATCATCAACTGCAGTTGGGGCAGTGCTGACTATTCGCGCGCCGAACAGGATGCGGTCGACACGGCCACCCAGACCGGCGCGCTGGTCGTCTGCGCCGCCGGCAACGAAAGCACGGAAACCCCGCACTATCCCTCGGCCTACGCGAACGCCCTGGCCGTGGGGGCCCTGAGTAGCAACAGCAGCGTCAAGTCAAGCTTCACGAACTACGGCTACTGGGTCGACGTGATCGCCGCGGGCACCGGCATCAAGAGCACCGTCTTCAGCGGCGCCTACGCGACCAAGTCCGGGACCTCGATGGCCACCCCGGTCGTCAGCGGACTGGCCGGGTTACTGAAAGCAAAAGCGTTGGCGGCGCGCGAGGACTGGCCGCCGGAACGACTGGCCGCTCAGATCCGCGCCAGTTCGGTCCTTGTCGATGCACAGAACCCGGGGTTCGAACACAAACTCGGCCGCGGCCGCATCGATGCCGCCGCGGCGCTCGGGACCGCGATGCCGGGATTCCGGGTCGTCCAGACCGGCCTGACCAACGCCCAGGGCAAGCCCGCCTACCTGAACGAAGACGCGACCCTCGCGGTGCAGGTCAGCAACGTCAACGCCGCCGCGGATGCCGCCGTGTTCACGCTCACTGCCTTGTCCGATGGTGTCACCGTCACAACCGCCACAGTGAACCACGGCGCCTTCCCGGCGGGCGAACAACACAGCGTCGCATTCCCAGTCCACGTCGGAGTGGATGCCGACCCACTGCTGCCGTTGCGGTTTCTCCTGGAGTACGCGGACGCGCCGGCCGGTTACAGTGATTTCGCGGTCATCGAAATCAGCAGCCTGACGGCGGCGACCTGTGCGGTCAACAGCATCCGCATGACGCTGACCTCCACCGGAGCACTCGGGTTCGTCGACGCCTTCAACGCTCAGGGCGGAATTGGATTCATTCCGCGCGCCGGAGACCCCACCAGCGTCACCATCCTATTCGAGGGCGCGCTTATGCTGGCCGCCGACGGTGTCATCCTCGACGCAGCGCGCGAGACCACCGGGCTCTCCCAGGATTTCACGCCCCTGTCCGGATTCGCCATCACCGAACCGGGCACGGTTTCAGACGCCGATGGGTTCGGGCAGTTCCGCGCCCCGGCCAAGACCGGAACGCCACCACTCGACGTGACCCTGGAAAGCTTCGCGTTCACCGACCCGACCCTGGCCCAGTGCGTCTTCCTCAAATACACCATCCACAACCCGACGGCCTACACACTCGACAACCTCTACGTCGGACTCTTCAACGACTGGGACATCGCTCATCCGCAGGCGAACACGTCCGGACTCGACGCCGCCAACAACGTGCTCTACGTCTTCGACGCCTCTGACGCCAGCCAGCCATGGGCCGCCGTGGCGCCCATGACCGACCCCTCGTCGTTGTTCGCCATTGCCAACGGCTACAGCGAGACCATTGGGCCGTGGGATTTCAGCATTTACTACACAGAAGGGAGCCCGACCAAGGACGGCTTTACCGACGCGGAAAAGCTCACCTCCCTGCAAGCCGGGACGCAGCGGACCGTTCGGACCGCAGCGGATGTCTCGACCGTCGTGGCCTCCGGTCCGTACTCGGTCCCCGGCGGTCAGGACGCGGTCGTGGGGTTCGTCTACGCCTATGGCAACGGCCTGTCCGATCTGCTCTACTACATCTCCAATGCCCGCACGCGTGATCTGTTCGCGGTGACCACCCCGGGCACGACAGCGCCGGCGAACCAGGCCCCGTCGACGCAGATCGTGTCTCCCCCCGGAACCACGGTGTACCTGCCGGCGGCAAATCTGAAGCTTGCAGTCACCGCGACCGCCACCGACGATGGACGCCCGGCACCGGGTGTGCTGACCGCGCTGTGGGAGTGCACCAGCGGCCCGGCGGTGCCGGACATCGACCAGCCCGATCAGTTCGCGACCGTGATCGAATTCCCCCTGACCGGGACCTATCAAGTCCGGGTGACCGTCAGCGATGGATTCCGCACCGCGCAGGCCGCTGTGACCGTCGTCGTGGCGACGGGGGCCCCGTTGGGTGCGAACGTGGCGCCCACGGTCAGTGCCGGCCCCGACCAGAACGTGCCGGTCGGCGAATTCATGCCCGTGGACGGCAGCGTGGCCGATGACGGGCTGCCGGCGCGACGCAGCGGGGTGACGGTGACCTGGTCACTCGTCAGCGGCCCAGCCCAGATCGAGATCACAGACGCCGCCGCTGCGCACACTACCATGCGGTTCCCGCAGGACGGCGCCTATGTCCTGCGCCTCACGGCTGACGATGGCGACGTGCGCACAGCCGACGATGTCACCATCACGGCCACCGACGGCCTGCTCGTGCGGTTCGCCGCCGCCGCCACCACCGTGACGGAACACGTGGGAACCGCACAGATCGACGTGATCCTGAGCGGCCCTCGCACCCAGACCATCACAGTCCCGTACCGGGTCACCAACGGCACGGCCAGCGGCAACGGTGTCGACTACACACGGGTCGACGGCACGCTCGAATTCCCGGTGGACGCCAGTTCGCGTTCCATCCCTGTCCCAGTAGTCGATGACGTCGAACCGGAAACCAACGAGACCGTGGTTATGGAACTCACCGCACCCGACGGCGTGCTCCTCGGCCAAGCGCTGCACACACTCACTCTCGCGGACAACGAGCGCGAATTCACCATCAGCGTCAGCGGCGCCCAGACCGCCGAACTCCGCTTCGGCATGTGGACCGGCGCCACCGCCGGCACCGATGCCTTCGATGCCGCCACAACCAGGCCGGCCGATCCACAGACACCGTTCCTGCGATTCGTACCCGAGTCCGGCTTGGCGCCCAGTGAACTGCGCACGGACACCCGCGCGCCCGGCCCCACAGTCCTGCGGTGGCGGCTTCTCGCCGACCTGCCCTCAACCGGCGGCACCGTCAATCTGTCCTGGGACTTCACCAACGCCAATGTCCCTCCCGACCTGCGGATCCTGTTACAGCAACTCGACAACGAAAGCCCTGCCGGTGCACCCGTCGACATGCGCAGTACGCAAGCCCTGCCTCTTGACGCCAGCGCGGAGTTCGAAATCGCCTTGGGCCTGGAAGAAGACGCGGGCGGCATTCCCCTCGAGACAGGCTGGAACTTCATCGGCATTCCGGTCCTCACGACTCAGTCGATTCAGGACCTTCTGGCCGGTGAGCGTACCACAGTCCCCTGCGCATGGCGCCTGGACAACTCGTCGTGGCACCGCATGAACCCGACGGAAATCCTCAACCCCGAACGGGCCTACTGGGTCTACTCGCCCTCCCAAACGCAGTCTGCGGCCGTTCGCGGACTGCCAGCCGACGGGCTGTTCTCCCTAAACCAGGGATGGAACGCGCTCTCGCCCATTCACGCCCTGCTCGCATCAGGGCCGGATCTGGGGCACTACGTACTGTGGTCCTGGCACTCAACTGCCCGCGTTTTCGAGACGCTCGCCCCCACCGAATCGGCACAGCCCTTCCGCTGCTACTGGCTGTACTCCCCTCAACCTGGCTCCATCCGCACCGCATCGGACCAAACTCCATAGCTCACCACGACGCGCAAGATCAACCCCGCGCTTGACCAAGGTTACAACTCGCGAGGTAGAGGTAGCTCGCACTCCGGGACAAGCCTCAAGCTTGCCATGGGCATTCGACGTGCACGACCCGCATGCTTACAACGGCAAAGCCTTGAGATCCGGCGTGCGCCCGCCTGTCCCGTAACCGGCCGCAAATGCCAGTCATGCAACTTCCGCAAGACAACAAATGACACCTTTTTGTCACTTTATGCCGTTATCTTGGCACATTTTTGTTGCCAATTGACTCGCCACATGAACTCGGAACGACTCCCCGCCAGCAGCACCAGCAGGAAGTTGCACAGGTCTGATCCGATACAAGGATGTGCCAATCGACACATAGGACAACACGCACAGGATCGTCTCCATATTCTGGCAACTCGTTCTGCACCTTGTAGATGAAATAGAGCGAATCGACCGGGGCATGGATCCATTGCCGGAGGGTTTCTGGCAGGTGAGAATCTTCAGTTTGAGTCATATCTCTCTGTAAATAAGAATAGTATAACATTACATCCGAGGCTTGGCACGTCTCCGGCTATGAATTCTGGTGAAACTCTGGTTTGCATGGGAGAATTATCAAGGAAATGGAGCCGCTTGTGCGGCGCCCGAATAACACTACGAGTTATTGATTTATTACGACTGTTGAATGAACGTCGGAATGGTCTTGACGGGTGCCAACCCAGCATCCGCCAGGGTAGAGAAAGTTGAGGAGCAGGAAGATGGGCAGATTCCTGCAACGACAACAACGGTTCGGTTTCCCCTGGGGCGCGACGGTCCTCCCCTCCCCCTCTTCCCCCCCGTCGCGCCCCTATTCCTCTCTCCGCTCTGCGCTCGCCGCAGCGCCCAAAGATACCGTGCCCGTTTCTTCTGTCTTGTCAGGCACTGCCGGAAATTCCGGGTTTGGGACTTGTTAAGGAGTTGGTGACGTGAACGAACGAACCGCGAGATTGGACCGAGTGCAGGCGCTGACCGGGTTCACCGTCCGCAACGCGGCCTGCCTCCCGGCTCCGCTCGGGGTCTACGATCCATCGAGCGAGCACGACAGTTGCGGGGTCGGCTTTATCGCCGCCCTCGACGCCGTACCGCGAATGGATCTGGTCCGGGATGCCGTCCGGATCCTGGTTAACCTGGAACACCGCGGCGCGGTCGGGAGCGACAAGGCCACCGGCGACGGGGCCGGGCTCCTGGCCGACATGCCGGACGCGTTCCTGCGCCGCGAATGCCTCCGCCTCGGCCTCTCGCTGCCCATGCGCGGCGAGTACGGGGTTGCCATGCTCTTCCTGCCCACGGAGGAGCGGCTCTCCGATTCGTGCGTACGGTCCATGGAAAAGGCCGTCTCCATGGCGGGCATGCAGGTCGTGGGTTGGCGGGATGTGCCCACCGATGCGACGGGGCTCGGCGAACTGGCTCGCTCGACCATGCCGACCTTCCGCCAGCTGTTCGTCACCCGCGGCGCGGTCGACGCCGACGCGTTCGAACGGAAGTTGTACGTGGTGCGACGCACCGTCGAGAAAGAGGTGGAGAGCTGGAAGGACGTGGACGCCAGCCAGTTCTACGTGACGAGTTTCTCCAGCCGGACGCTCGTCTACAAAGGCCTGTTGACCGGCACGCAGTTGACCCAGTTCTACCCGGACCTGATGGACCCGGACTTCACCATCGCGTTTGCCATTGTGCACCAGCGGTACAGCACCAACACGCTGCCCACCTGGCACCTGGCGCAGCCGTTCCGCATGCTGGCGCACAACGGCGAGATCAATACCCTACGCGGCAACATCAACCGGTTTAGGGCCAGGGAGTTCCAGCTCGAATCCGAGACGCTTGGCAACGACCTGCGCAAAGTGTGTCCGGTGCTCGTCGAAAGCGGCAGCGATTCGGCCATCCTCGACAACGCTCTCGAACTGCTGGTGGCCGGAGGCCGGTCCCTGCCCCACTCCATGATGATGATGGTCCCGGAAGCGTGGGGCGCCAAGTACCACATGAGCGCCGACAAACGCGGCTTCTACGAGTACCACAGCGCCATCATGGAGCCGTGGGACGGCCCAGCCGCCCTGGTCTTCACCGACGGGCGCTACCTCGGTGCCACGCTGGACCGCAACGGCCTGCGCCCGGCCCGCTACACGGTGACCCGTGACGGCCTGGTCGTGCTGGCCTCGGAAACCGGTGTGCTCGAGTTCCCGCCCGAACAACTGCAGTACCGCGGACGCCTGCAACCGGGAAGGATGCTGCTCATCGACCTGAAAGAGCACCGGATTGTACCCGACCGCGAGATCAAGGCCAAGATCTCGCGGCAGCGCCCCTACCGCAACTGGGTCAAGGACAAGCGCATCGAACTACGCGGCCTCGGCACGCCGTCGGAGACGCCGGCCGACCCCCCCGAAGTGCTGCGCGTCCGCCAGCATGCCTTCGGCTACACCGAGGAAGACCTCAAGACCATCATCAGCCCCATGGCCGCACGGGGCCAGGAACCGATCGGCTCCATGGGCCATGATACGCCGCTGGCCGTTCTCTCCAACCGGCCGCGGCTCCTGTTCGATTACTTCAAGCAACTCTTCGCGCAGGTGACCAACCCGCCCATTGACCCGCTGCGCGAGGAACTGGTCATGTCCCTGATGAGCTACCTGGGCCGGGAACACAACCTGCTCGACGAAACCCCCGACCACTGCCGCATGTTGAAACTGAACCACCCCATCCTCACCCCCGAGGACATGCTGAGATTGCGGGGCTCGCACCATCCGGACCTGCTCTGCGTCGACCTGCCCATGACCTTCCCGCGTGGCGGCGGTGACGACCTGAAACGGAGCCTCGACAAGCTGTTCGCGCAAGCAGTGGAGGCGATCAACAACCGGGCTTCGCTCCTGATCCTCACCGACCGTGGCGCCGACGCGGACAACGTGCCCATTCCGGCCCTGCTGGCCGCCTCAGGACTGCACCACCACCTGATCCGGCAGGGGCTCCGCACCCACGCCGCCATCATCGTCGAGAGCGGCGAAGTCCGTGAGGTCATCCATTACGCCATGCTGATCGGGTTCGGCACCAACGCCGTCTGCCCGTACATCGCACTGTCCACGGTTCGGTCTCTGGCCGATCAGGACATGCTCGACCCGGCCACACCGCCGGAGATGGCGGTGGACAACTACATCTCGGCCGTCAAGAAGGGGATGCTCAAGACATTCAGCCGAATGGGAATATCCACCATTCGCAGCTTCCTCGGGTCCCAGATCTTTGAGGCATTGGGCGTCGGCAAGGAGGTCGTTGACCAGTACTTCACGGGCACGACGTCGCGGATCGGCGGCGTGGGCCTGGGAGAGATCGCCGCCGAGGCATGCCGACGCCACGCCGCCGCGTACCCGACGACCGGAAGACCCGCCGTGCTTCTCGACCCTGGCGGCCAGTACAACCTCCGCGACGGCGCCGAAACGCACATGTGGACGCCGCAGACCATCCACGCGCTGCAGCAGGCGACCCGTCGCCGCGACTATGCCGTGTTCAAGGACTACTGCCGGAACTTCGACGACCAGTCACGGCAGCGGATGACGCTGCGCAGCCTGTTCAAGTTCGTACCGGCCACGCCGGTACCGCTGGCCGAGGTCGAACCGGCGGAGAAGATCATTCCCCGGTTCGTGGTCTCGGCCATGTCGTTCGGCTCCCTCAGCAAGGAAACGCACGAGACCATCGCCACCGCCGCCAACCGGCTCGGCATGCGCAGCAATTCCGGCGAGGGCGGCGAGGACCCGGCCCGCGCCCGCAAGGGCCCGAACGGCGACAACCGCATGTCGAAAATCAGGCAGGTGGCGTCCGGACGGTTCGGGGTCACCACCGACTACCTGCTGCACGCAGAAGAACTGCAGATCAAGATTGCCCAGGGCGCAAAGCCCGGCGAGGGCGGGCAACTGCCGGGACACAAGGTGTCCGCGGACATCGCCCGCGTACGACACACCACCCCCGGGGTAACCCTGATCTCGCCGCCGCCACACCATGACATCTACTCGATCGAAGACTTGGCCCAGCTCATCTACGACCTGAAGTGCGTCAGCCCCAAGGCGCGTGTCTCCGTGAAGCTCGTCTCCGAAGTGGGAGTCGGAACCATTGCGACCGGAGTCGCAAAGGCCAGGGCCGACATGGTGCAAATCGCGGGTTACGACGGCGGCACCGGCGCATCGCCACTGACCGCGATCAAACACGCGGGGCTGCCGTGGGAGCTCGGGCTGGCAGAAACACAGTTGTGCCTGCGCCAGAACGGCTTGCGAGACAGAATCAGGGTCCAGGTCGACGGCCAGCTCCGCACCGGGCGCGATTTGGCCATTGCGGCGCTTCTAGGCGCCGAAGAGTTCGGGTTCGCCACTCCGGTGCTGGTGACCCTGGGCTGCGTGATGATGCGCAAATGCCACTCCAACACCTGCCCGGTCGGCGTTGCCACGCAGGACCCGCGCTTGCGGGCGCGGTTCGCCGGCAAAGCGGAGTACGTGGAAACGTTCTTCCGCTTCATGGCCGAGAACCTCAGGGAAGTCATGTCAGAACTGGGGTACCGTACCGTGGACGAGATGATCGGGCACAGCGAGCGGCTCGCGTTCGAGGGAGTCAAGGACCACTGGAAGGCCCACCGTGTCGATGCCACCCGCCTGCTCTTGCCGTCCTCCGCTGTGAACGGGGCCCCGTTGCGCTGCCTCCGGGAGGAGTGGTCGATGCCGGTGACCTGCTTCGACGACAAACTCATCGAGGACGCAGCCCCGGCGTTGAAACGCAAGGAACCCGTCCACATCGCCAGCCCGGTCCGCAATGTGGACCGCACCGTTGGCGCGCGACTGAGCCACGAGATCGTGCGTCGACACGGACCGGCAGGCCTGCCGGACGGCACCATCGACATTCTGCTGACCGGCTCGGCGGGCCAGAGCCTGGGCGCGTTCCTGGCGCCCGGCGTCACGATCACGGTGCGCGGCGATGTGAACGACTACCTCGGCAAGGGCCTGTCCGGCGGCCGAATCGTGGTCACACCCCACCCCAACGCCGCCATCGTCCCGCATGAAAGCATCATCGCGGGCAACGTGATCCTCTACGGTGCCACGAGTGGCGAAGTGTTCCTGTGCGGCATGGCGGGAGAACGTTTCGCGGTGCGCAACAGTGGCGCCAGAGCCGTTGTCGAGGGCGTGGGCGACCACGGCTGCGAGTACATGACCGGCGGCACCGTTGTGGTGCTCGGCCCCACCGGAGACAACTTCGCCGCCGGCATGAGCGGCGGCATCGCCTACGTCTACGACGAATCCGGCCTGTTCGACACACGGTGCAACCTGGACATGGTCGACCTGGAGAGCGTCTGGAATCTCGAAGACCAGGCCGCGCTGCGCGAACTGCTGTCCCGGCACGTCCAGTTCACCGCCAGCGAACGGGCCCGCGCCATCCTCGAAAACTGGGAGGCGCGACTGCCCTATTTCGTCAAAGTCTTCCCGGTCGATTATCGCAAGGTGCTGGAACGCATGCAGGAGAAGGAACACCGCGACTCCGAGACCGTCTCGGCGACGGAAGAAGTGTTCGGACACGGGTGACGAGGAAGGCTGTAGGTGGATAGGCTGTAGGCTGTTAGGTCGGCAGCGAAAAGAAGCGTATGTGGGTATGTCGGGTGTCTGAGTGGGTGGATGGAGAACTGAAATCGGGAACGGCCGACCTGAACTGTGGGGTTGTCAGGCGCGTCCACAAAGAACATGAACCTCTGACCTACAGCCTAAACCCCCAAGCGTAGCGAACAGCGGAGCGAAACAACGATGTGTGCCAAACCCACAGGCTTCCTCGAATTCGAGCGGCGCGATCCGTCCAAGCGCCCGAAGGAAGAGCGGGTCCAGGACTTCCGCGAAGTCGAGAAACTGATGCCGCGGCCGGGGCTTCAGGAGCAGGCGGCGCGGTGCATGGACTGCGGCGTCCCGTTCTGCCACTCGTACGGCTGCCCGCTGCACAACCTCATTCCCGACTTCAACGACATGGTGTACCGCGGCAAGTGGCGCAAGGCACTCGACCTGCTGCATTTGAAGAACAACTTCCCGGAAATCACCGGCCGCATCTGCCCTGCCCCGTGCGAGACCGCCTGCACGCTGGCGATCAACCAGGACGGCGTGACCATCCGTCAGATTGAACTCCAGATTGTCGAACACGGCTGGAAGTCGGGATGGATCCAACCCGAACCCGCGGAACGCCTGACCGGGCGCCGGGTTGCTGTGGTCGGGTCGGGGCCGGCTGGCCTTGCGGCCGCGCAACAACTGGCCCGCAAAGGACACAAGGTGGTGGTCTTCGAGAAAGACGCCAAACCGGGCGGCATCCTGCGGTACGGGATCCCCGACTTCAAGCTCGAGAAATGGGTCCTCGACCGCCGCCTCGAGCAACTCAGCGGCGAGGGCGTGACGTTTGAGACCGGTGTGGCGGCCGGAACGGACATCTCGATCGGGTACCTGCGGCGCTCGTTCGACGCCGTCCTGCTCTCGGGCGGAGCTCGCGTCCCGCGCGACCTCGGCATTCCGGGACGGGAGTTGAAGGGCATCCATTTCGCCATGGAGTTCCTGGGACAGCAGAACCGCGTCAACGGTGGCGAATCGGTCCCCGACGCGGAACGCATTCTGGCGACGGGCAAGCGCGTCGTGGTACTGGGCGGGGGCGACACGGGTGCGGACTGTGTCGGCACCTGCCACCGACAGAAAGCCCGCGAGGTGGCGCAACTGGAGATTCTCCCCAAGCCGCCACCAACGCGCGACAGTACCACGCCGTGGCCGCAGTGGCCGTACCAGCTCCGCTCGTCGTCGTCGCACGAGGAAGGCGGCGAACGCCGCTGGTCCGTGCAGACCAAGACCTTTGTCGGACAGGACGGACGCGTGTCCGGGCTGCGTGCGATCGAGGTCGAGTGGGGCAAGGACGCATCAGGGCGCATGCAGTTTCAGGAACAGGCAGGGACTGAGTTCGATGTACCGGCCGACTTGGTCCTGCTGGCGCTCGGGTTCACCAAGGACGGGAACGCCCGGATCCTGCGCGACTTCGGCCTGGCGACCGACGCGCAGGGCAATGCGACTGTGGACCGGCTCGGAATGAGCAGCGTCCAGGGCGTGTTCGTTGCCGGTGACCTGTCGGCCGGAGCGTCGCTGGTGGTCCGTGCCATCGCCGATGGACGGCGCGTGGCCGAGGGCATTAACGATTATCTGATGTATCTTTCACCGGCCCAAGGTGGCCCCTGAACATGCCAAACACAACAGCCGCCCCGGCATCTGCCGGCGCATCAGGGCGAATGTCGCCCACGCCGAAGACCGCCGGCACGGCCTTGAAACACGGAACCGCAGGGAACCCGGGGAGGAAGGAAGACCATGCGTCGCCGCAATGAGAGCACAAAGCACATTTTCATCACCGGCGGAGTCGTCTCGTCACTCGGGAAAGGGCTGACGGCCGCGTCGCTCGCCCTGCTCCTCAAGCGCCGCGGCTACCGGGTGAAGATCCAGAAACTCGACCCGTACCTGAACGTCGACCCGGGAACCATGTCGCCGTACCAGCACGGCGAAGTCTACGTCACCGACGACGGGGCTGAGACCGACCTGGACCTGGGTCACTACGAACGGTTCGCCGACGTGACCTGCTCGCGCGAGAGCAACTACACGACCGGCCGTATCTACAGCACGGTCATTGCGCGCGAACGCCACGGAGAATACCTCGGCAAGACGGTCCAGGTCATCCCGCACATCACCGACGAGATCAAGGCCGCCATCCAGGTCCTCGACGGTCCAGACGTCGACATCGCGATCACGGAGATCGGCGGCACAGCCGGGGACATCGAGTCGCTGCCCTTCCTCGAAGCCATCCGGCAGTACCGCCACGAGATCGGCCGCGGCATGGGCCTCTTCATCCACCTGACACTGGTACCCTACATCCGCGCCGCCGGCGAACTGAAAACCAAGCCATCGCAGCAGTCGGTCGGCATCCTGCGCGCCATCGGCATCATTCCCGATATCCTCATCTGCCGCTGCGAAAGGTCGCTCTCTGAGGACCATTTCGAAAAACTCGCCCTGTTCTGCAATATCGAGCGCGAGTTTGTGTTCGAGGAGAAGGACGTCGCGCACTCGATCTACGAGGTGCCGCTGGATCTGGCCAAACAGGATGTGGACAAGTACATCCTCGAGCAGCTCGAACTGCACGTCCGCGACATCGACCTGGCCGACTGGCACGACTTGATCCGACGCCTGCGCGAGCCAACCCTGCAGCCGGTCGAAATCGCCGTGGTCGGCAAGTACATCAGCCTCAAGGATGCCTACAAGAGCATCTACGAAGCGCTCCAGCACGGCGCCATCGCCAACGACGTCAATCTCAACATCCGCCAGGTGGAGGCCGAGGACGTGCAGGCCAAAGGCGCCGAAGCCGTGCTCTCCGGCGTTCGCGGGATACTGGTCCCGGGCGGGTTCGGAGACCGAGGCGTCGAAGGCAAGATCCTGGCAGCACAGTTTGCACGCGAAAAACGCATTCCCTACCTCGGCATCTGCCTGGGCATGCAGTGCGCCGTGATCGAGTTCGCGCGGCACGTGTGCGGCCTGAGCGACGCCAACAGCACCGAGTTCAACCCGTCCACGTCCGCACCCGTAATCGACCTCATGGCAACCCAGCGCGCCGTCACCGACAAGGGCGCCACCATGCGCTTGGGCGCCTACCCTTGTCAGCTTAAGAAGGGCACGCAGTCCGCCGCCGCCTACGGCAAACTCCGGATCGATGAACGGCATCGGCACCGGTACGAGCTCAACAACACCTACCGCGACGCACTGGGGCAGAAGGGCATGGTCATTGCCGGCGCTTCCCCCGACGACCGACTCGTCGAGGTCGTCGAGCTGCCCGATCACCCGTGGTTCGTGGCTTGCCAATTCCACCCGGAGTTCAAGTCGCGCCCCCTCGCCGCGCATCCCCTGTTCCGCGACTTCATCAAGGCCGCGGCGAAGGATGGCGGCAAAGGCGCGGCAGGAGCGTAGTCCCCACGGCCGCGGCGAAAACGCGTGCCTTGGAGAAGGGTTGTGACAAGTTCGCCATGAAGGAAACATGACAAGCCAATAATCGTCCTCGCAACCCTCGTCGCGATCGTTTCTCGATGACCGCCAGTTTGCGGAGTCCGGATCGAGGAGCGATGGCGACGAGGATTGCGAGAAACGATGAAGGGAACCTCTGCATGAAGGTCAGGCCCGAACCGAACGACAGTCCCCGGGAACACTGCGGGTTGTGCGGTGTGACCGGCGGCGAGGCAGTGCTGGAACGGGTTCAACTCGGCCTGCACACGTTGCAGCACCGCGGGCAGGAGGCGGCGGGAATCATGGCCTGCGTGGGCGGCAAGTGCCGTCTGCACAAAGGCAACGGCTTGGTCGAGCAGGTCTTCCGCCAGATCCCCGAAACCTGGCACCGCGGGCCGGTGTCCCGCGCCATCTCGCACGTCCGCTACTCCACAGCCGGCGGTTCGGCCGTGACCAACGCCCAGCCGTTGATGGTCGACATGGCCGGCGACGTGATCGGCATCGCGCACAACGGCACCCTCTGCAACGCCGCCACCCTGCGTCAGGAACTCCAGCAGGAGGGCGCCCTGTTCCAGACGACCAGCGACACGGAAATCATCCTCCACCTCATGTCGCACGCACTGAGCAAGCACGACAGGGGCCACATCTGGGAAGCCCTCGAGGATGCCCTCCAGCGAGTCGCCGGCGCCTATTCGCTGCTGCTCATGACCCGCGACGCACTCGTCGCGGTCCGCGACCCGCACGGCTACCGCCCCCTCTGTATCGGCGACTTCACCGACGGCGCCTACATGGTGGCCAGCGAAACCCTCGCATTCCAGGCACTGGGCGCCGCGTACGTCCGGGAAGTCGAACCCGGGGAGATGGTCATCTGGGGCGCCAATGACAGGATGGACACCCACCTCTTCGCCACCAGTGCACGCAAAGCCCACTGCATCTTCGAACACGTGTACTTTGCGCGCCCCGGGAGTTACGTCTTCGGCGACAGCGTCTACGAAGTGCGCAAACAGATGGGGCGAGTCCTGGCACGTGAGGCGCCCGTTGAGGCCGACGTGGTCATGCCCATCCCCGACAGCGGTCTGTACGCTGCACTGGGATTCGCCGAAGTGTCGGGCATTCCGTTTGACATGGGGCTGAGCCGGAATCATTATGTAGGCCGTACGTTCATCGATCCGGGCATCGAATCGCGGCGTAAGATGGTGACTCGAAAACTGCAGCCGATCGCCGAAGCGCTGCGGGGCAAACGCATCTGCCTGATCGAAGACAGTATTGTGCGGGGCTCCACATGCCGGGCCCGAGTCCACGCCCTGCGTGAAGCGGGCGCCCGAGAAGTACACCTGCGGGTGAGCTGCCCGCCGCACCGGTTCGGGTGCTATTTCGGCATCGACTTCCCGGAAAAGTCGGAGCTCCTGGCGAACAAAGTCCCGTCCGCAGATCTGTGCCGGTCGCTGCGTCTCGACAGCCTCCATTACCTCTCCAGAGAGGGAATGCTGTCCTGCGTCAAGGCACATCCCCCCGAGGACTACTGCTGCGCGTGTTTCGACGGCGACTACGCCGTGCAGCCAGACCACATGGATACCCCGCCGCTGCCGGTGCAGGCGTGAGTCGAGGAACAGGGATGCACAGCCCTGTCTGGGACGGGCAGAGTATCCCACCCGCACGACCCGCTGGCCCTGGACCGTCCGCGACGTGGTCGACAAGATCCGAATGAGATGAATACCGCACGGACCAACATGGGTGGTTCATCGACTTGGACCCGAGTCCCCGATCGAGGCGTGGGCGTGACGGGGATTGCTTTGAGGCTGGGTTCATGGTCTGCCGTGGCGGGACTGACCGCGTTTCTTCTCAATACCACGGGGCCGTACAAGGGTTGGGTCGCACGCGCTGAGGCGGACATCAGGGGTTTCGAGAATCCCAGCCAGCCTCACGGTGCCGGCTCGGGGGAACTGAGAGAGCCGTTCGCGGCGCGAACCGCGCCAGCTCACGCTGGATCTTGTCCACCCAGCAGGTCGGAGACATCATCGTGCCGGGTCGCCGAAGCGCAGAATGCACCGTACGACAAGGTGGCGATGGCGCTGGGAAACGATCTGGGGGCAGTTCAGTCCAGGGCCTGCTCGGAAAAGACGGAACTGGAGCGAATCTACGAGTCCTTGTACGCGATACACCTGGAACGGTTGCCCCGGCCCGAGGTTGGCAGGGAATGCCAGGTCCATTTCGCGAATGGCGACACGGTCACGGGTGTGTTGACCGAAGCCGCCGCCGGCCGGATTGCCGCCCGCCTGCTGCACGGTGTGCAGCAGTATCCCATCGACCACGTTCACGTTGGCGACTGGCCGCGGTTCTTCCCGGAACGTGTCGCCCGGCAACGGGCGCTGGTGGACCTGCGCAAGACGCTCCTGGGCTTGGCGGAGATCCGACGGCCCGAGTCGACAGACGCGGGGCCGCAAGCAGAGAGCAGCGTCGACAACTCGGGCGTTCAGCCCCGCGTCGTGGCCAGGGGTGTGACGTCGGAGACGGCATCCGCGCCGCCAAACGCAGTCGTGACGGCGGATGGATCCGACAACGCCCGTGGTCCCCGCCTCGCCGCCAGCGAGCCGACAGGTTCGGCCTCCGAGTCTTCAGATCGGGACACGCAACGCGCCCCGGCAAGCTTGGCTCCGACGCCAGCCCCGACACCCGACGACCTCAAGCCGGCCGTGGCTGCGTTCGGGCAGTGGCTGGAGTACCAGCACCGCCGGCTCGGTGCGCGCGTTGGAGAAAAGGTGTTTGCCAAGCGGGAAGACGGCCGCGTGGTGCTGTATCTCGACGTCAGCGGCGCCTTCCTGGCGCAACACTACGACCTGCGCTTTCAGATTGCCGAAGGGTTGTGGCAGTTCTGGGCGTTCCGGTGTCAGGCGTTCGGTGTCGTCGTCTCCCCCGAAAGAGCGTTCATCGTTCTGCTGGCGTCGGGGGACCGAATCGTGGGTGGTTCGACCGCTGAGGTCGCCGCCAACATCTGGATCGAGAAGAACTCCAAGAACGCAGGCACCGGGAACGCTCGCGTTCCCGATTCGGCCACCGTGCGGTAATCCGGGCGCTGCGGTACGAGGAAGCTATTCTCGCGCCGTGACGCAGGAACACAGGAAACGACGATGAAGGGCTCTTTCCGTCTCAGCGCCCCTGCGGGAGAATTGGGAGTCGGGGTTCAAACACACGCGACTTGCGCGCGGCAGATCGTGCCGTTCTTGCCGGACCCCCGCACTCGCTTACCGTTCCAGTTCCACGTACAGCGTCAATGTGCTCCTGTCATTCCCGCTCTCGGGCTCTCGGCCTGGAGTTTCCTCGGCGCGCGGTGTCTCGCCGTCGGGGAAACGCAGGCCGGAGACCTCCAGCATCTGGGCCTCGGCGTCGTAGCGCCAGTGCGGTTCGCTGCTCGGACCCTTCAGGGTCCCGACTCTCCGGACCCCTACCGGGTCTGGAAAGAACGTCCGGAAAAGAGCTTCCTGTCCGGGCGCCCCTCGCATCGCGATCTCGAAACGGCCGCGGTCCTCCGCCCACCGCGTGCGCACGCCAGTCGCGCCGGGGTCTCGCACCAGGGAGCAGCCGTTGAACTCCAAGACGACCTTTCCGCCGTCGCGGAACTCGGGCCATTGCCGATCCGCGTAGACCACCAGATACGGCCTCTCGTCCCGCCCGAACTCGGGCAACGGCCAGACGATCCGCTGCCATAGTCCCGTCTTCGCGACAAGCTCGACAGTCTCGTTGCCGACCATTCCGCCGATGGTCACGTCTTTCACCGATTGTGAGGTCACATGAGGCAGGACCCACACGTTCAGACTGGTCCCCGCAATACTCGGCTGGTTGAAGTAGGCCAGATCCAACGCCATGCCTTCCGCGCCCTTGGGGCAACCGGCGGGATACGAAATCTCCAGACACAGACTCTCGGCGGCAAGCGGCACGACATGCCTGGCCCCTGCAATGTCCGCCCGCGTGGCCTTGGCCCGGCTGACCTTGTAGTTCGAGCAAACACTCCGGAACAGCGCCGGCGCCGGCGCCAGCAGATGCAGCCATGATCTCGGCCCCTCCCGCTCGGTCATGATCCGTGGGGTCCGGCTGCCTTCCGGTGTGCGAAGCCGGCTCGTGAACGAGGCAGGCGCAGGCGCCTGCCGCTCCGGCACGACCGCACCCGTCCTCGTCAGTTCCAGCGACAGGGAGTCTTTAATCTCGAAGACTTCATCGAGGAGGCCGGCGCCAGCGGAGTTCTCCCGCAGTTTGGCACGCTTGCTCGTCCGAATGCGATCTCTGTCGTAGTCGTCGCTGCCTGGCATCGCGTCGGGACTGGCCCGGTTCGTGGGAACTCTCATCCCGAGCGACTCGGGAAACACCCCCGCGGCAGCGGCCATGTCCGTCTCGCCTGTCCACGGCAGCGCCGCCACGACCCGCACCCGCTCGGGCGGCCGGCCGCCGCAACCTCTCGCAATCAGGATTGTGGCCTTGTCCTTGCCGTGAATCGTCCCGAGCCAGTAGACGCGGTCCATCGGCGGTTCCGAGTCCCCCGCCGGCAGAACGTTCACCGGCAGCCAGAGCCGGCTTCCCCCGAGGAACAACTGGCCGAATTCGCGCCATGCGCAGGCGCACGGATAGGGCCTGCCCGTCCTCGGACAGAACATGCCTTCAACATCCGTCAGCCCCGACAGCACCAGGTCTGTGCCGCCATGGAAGAAGAACCCCAGGGTGCTCTCCAGGAACCGTTCCGATGTCTCCTCCTGATATTCGAATCCCACCGGGCAGGCGGAATACGCCCATTCGAAGCGGATAGACGTCCACAGGGGACCATCTTCGTTCAGGAGCCCTTTGTCCATCGCCTTGATCGGAACGAGCGGCAGTCGCTGGTCGGCGCGAAGCAGTCGCTGTGGCGGTCCGGCCGGTCCCTGTCCCGCCGCGGGTTGCGCACTCCGCGGCAGGAACCGCCTCGCGTACGGCGGTAGTTCGTCCCAGTCGGCAACCGAACAGGCAAGTACCGGACGGCGTCCGGCCGCGGCTTCGACCCATACCGCGTCGAAGCAAACCGGGAACTTGCCGCGGTTGATGAGCACCAGCGTGTTGTCGTAGTCTTCGAGCGCCGCAGCCGGCGCCAGAGCGGTCAGAGGAAAAGCGTGGAGGGGCAGTATGCGGTTCCAGATTTGCGTGCCATTGACAAGCGCTTCCAGCCAGGGCCGGGGCGAGGTCAGGCTGAACCAGTCCGCCTCGCGACCGGACGCCGCGATCCGGGCGCACACCAAGGCGTCCTGGCGTTCGAATTCCGGCAGGTGCACGACGATCTTCTGGCCCGGCATCAACGTCTGCGGGAAACCGGCATTCGCCGGTGATTGGCCCTGAGTCGTTGGTCCACGGCCCACCCCGCGCGGGATGACGATCACCGGGGCGTCACTCGACAAGACCCGGAACTCATGCGCGGCCAGCGGCGAGAAGATGTCCCGCGGCTCGCCATCCAGCTTGCCTGCCTGCCAGAACACGATGCGCTCCGGCGGCGAAAGCAGCGGAGGCGCCAGGTGGTCGCGAGTGGACCTGGCCAGAGCGGAGTCGCTGGGAAGCTTCGCTTCCGCCGCCACTCGCTGGTGTACCTCCAGACGTGGCTCGCGCGGAACAGAGGGCACGGCTTCCACGGGTCGCGTCGATTCCGTACGCACAGACTCCGGCGCGGCGGCAGGAACGCCGCGGATGGCCTTGCGCCGTTCCTCGACGATCACGATCACCGCCGCGGTCAGCAACGCCGGGAGCAACACGTGCCGGGCCATGAAACGCCCGACACCGTGCCGGCGCGGCCGCGCCACGGGAGGCCGGCAAGGTGGCCCCGGACGACCTGTTCGCGAAGTCCCGTTTCGTTCTTCCGCGGATGCCATGAAGCAAGCCCCAATCCTCGTTGCGGACATGTACCCCGCCCCGTATTATCGCCTGTCTCGGTGTGCCGTCAAGCGGAGCGGTTGCGCAGTCGTTACCCTGCGTCAAGGTGGGCACGGCCTCATCGGCATCCGCGGACGTCTGGATAGAGGGCCGGTTCCCTGCCTGCGCCGCGGGCGTCGCAGCAGGCAGGTCCGCAACCGGCCGGGTCGGGGGCCCGCCGCAGGCGGAGATGCGGCGCTCCAGGAAACCCGTCGGTGACGCATTGCCGTTCGGGCGCAGGGCTGTTTCAAGAAACCACGGTCTCGGCTCAGCCCACGAACGTCCTCCCGGGCTCGTTCGAGGCTGAGCCGACGGACTTTTGAACAGCCCTGGTTCGGGCGGCCTGCGACTTGCACCCGCACCGGGCCGCAATACAGTAGGGGGCGGGTGTATGTAAGGCATCCCCGCCAAGGCGAGAGGACTTCCGAATGTCTGCATTCAAGTGCGTGTTTGTGGCCGGCCTCGTGCTCCTGTGCGTCTGGGCATCGGAGGCGGCGGAGCCTGACCGGATTGCCGAGGCCCAAACCCTGTTGCGGGAGGCTCAGACCGCCAAGCGCGGCGTGGCCGCGCTTGAGCGCCTGGCCAAGTCGCGCGACGGGGGCCTGGCCTTGCGTGCCCGCGTCGCCCTGGCCGCGTACTGGCGCGTCAACGGCGCGCCGCGAAAAGGCGCGGAACTGCTCGCCGCCGTCGATGGGTTCGTTCCCGCCAATCTGGCCGATGGCGCCCTGCCCGCGTTCCTCGAACTCGCTCTCTGCGAGGCCGCCAATGGACGCGTCCGCGAAGCCGCGAAACGGCTGTCATACGCCCGCGAGAACACCGAAGGCGTACTCCGCGCGCGTGCCCTGCTCGCCACCGCCGAACTGGGCCTCATCGAGGGCCAGGCCGAACAGGCCGTGACAACCCTGAACGACTGCCTGAAGTACGGCGACGGCTACTACCCCGCTCCGGCTCCCGGCGGCCCCAGTGCCGCCCCCGAGAGACCTGGGGCTGACGCCTGGCGCGCCTGGCGGCCGGAGGTGGTCACGCGCCTGGACGAGGCGGAGCGGCAGTGGGACGCGCAACGCTACGGTCAGGGTTACGCCTACTACAGCCTGGCGCGCAAGTACCATCTGGCCCGACGCTACGCGGACGCTATCACCGCCTACGACCTGCTCATCCGGCTCGAAGACGGTACGGTCTACGCCGAGGCGGCGCGGCTCTACCGCGAGCAGTGCCGGCTCAAGCTCGGCCGCGCCGAAGAGGCCATCGCCAACCTGGAAAGCTTCGTCAAGCAGAAGCCGATGGGCCTGTACCGGGGCGAAGCGCTCGAAGCACTCGGCGTGCACTTCCTCGAAACGGAAGCCGATACGGACCGGGCCGAAAAGTACTTCGCCAGGATCCAGGACTGGGTTCTCAAGGCTAAGCAGCACGACCGCGACGTCGAACTCTACACCGTGCCCGAAAAGGCCGCCGTCGTCACGACGCCACCGCCGCAGGCGCTCGAAATGGTGCGGCTCCGTCTCGTGCCGGTGCAGGTCGAGCCGGGCATGGTCATCAACCGCCTGACCGCGCCGTGGTACCTGGACCGGCTGTACTGGAACGCCTGCTACTACCGCGGTTTCATCCGGTTCGTCAAAGGCGACTACGACGAGGCGCTGGTCGAGTTCTCGTCCGCGCTGGCGCTCAACCCACAACTCCAGCAGCAGCACGACACCATGCTGGCGTCCTTCCAGCGGCGTCTCGAAATGGCCTGCCGCGGCAAGAGGATGTTCCTCACACCCGAGGAACTCGAAGCGTTCCAGGGCAGTGAGCGGCTGCGCTTCCGGCTCGGCGAGTTCTACGCGTTGTGGGAGCGCTGGGACGAGGCCGAACGCATCTACCGTGGTTTCCTCGACCGCGCCCAGTCGACGCGGAACCAGAAGGCCTGCGCGCTCCGGGCCCTGGCCGAAGCCGCGCGCTACAGGGCGCCCCCGGACGAGAAGACCGCACTCGATCTCTACACCCGCCTGCTAAAGGACTACCGGCGCACGCCCTCCGAACAGCCCACACTGCTCGAGATGGCAGCCTTGGATCAGACTTCGCTCGACCGGCAGATTGCCTGGCTAGACGAGGCCTACCGACTCGACCCGCGTACGGACACCGGACAGAAGGCATTGTACACGAAAGGATTCATCCTGCGCTGCAACGGCAGAAAGCAGGCGGCCATCGAGACGTTGTCCGAGTTCATCAGGCGGTATCCGGACAACCGGTTCGTCGCCGTCAGCCGCGACCTGCTCGCGGAGTTGAGTGCCCGGTAGGGCGAAGGCTGGAGCCCCGGTTCTCCGCAACCGGGCGGTTTTCCGCGACCGAGGCGTGGCGAACGGGTGCGTTGCGGTCCACCAACGTGGCGGGTTACGGAGAACCTGCCTTCCACGGGAGACGGCCTGGAACCCCGGTCCTCCGCGACCGGGCGGATAGACAACGCCATGAGGCGGTATGCGGAGATGCCGCGATCCAGGCGCATGCACGGTTCGACGCTGCCGAGTGCCAGGAGAAGGAAACCATCACATGACGATGCGGAAGTGGAAATTGGGGATTGGCATGGCCATGCTCGGACTGCTCGCGGTCGCGACAAGCCTTGACGCGCGCGCCGCCACCGCCTCGCATACGGTCAAGTGCTACCAAGGCGAAACAACGAACGACTGGCTGCCGCCACTGGCGCGCGAGGACGAAGCCGGCACGCTGAACGTGAACCTCGATCCGAAGCCCAAACCCGGCTGGTGCCTCAAGAAATGCGCCGCGCCGTCCTGGGTCCCCGTCCAGAATGTCACCAGCGACACCGGGTGGCAGGGCGGGACGTCCTGCAAGTACTCGCGCACCATCGACCCGTTCTACCCGCCCGACGGGTATGTGGGCACCAACTTCACCTGCGTGTTTGTGCCCTGCGGTGAAGGCGCCGTGCCGCCGCCCGAAGAACGCGGCTACGTCAACACCGCGCGACAACTCATCGATCTCCAACTCGAACCCGATCCGTACATTACCTGCCTTGACAGCGCGGCCAACATCGAGGCGCTCCTGCAAATCTGCGACCCAGGTGATACGGGCACGGCCCCGTACAACCCCACGACGATTACGGACTGGGAGCAGTCGCCGCCGCCGCCCTCCGGGCACAACGCGCCCGACACCTCGGTGGCCGGCACGTTCACCGTCACCGCCAAGATCCCGAAATGGCTCCAGAGTTCCTCGCTCTCGGATTGCGTCCAGGACTCGGTCGAGATGAAGGTCATCGAGGTGGCGTCGATAAGCGTGTCGCCCGGGACTAGCTTGGGCGGCGGCGTCTGGGTCGTCGCCGTCTCGAATGTTGCCGGGGCCGCAGCAACCGTCACGGCCACGCCGAACCCGGCCGTGGCCGAAGACGACCTGCCCGACTGCTGGTCGTTCACTGGCACGGGCACCGAGCCGGCGGGCGAGACGCGCGTCCTGGTCCGAACCATACCCATCGCCAGCCCCGGCACCTACACGCTCACCGCCACCGCGGGATCGAGCTCCAGGACTGTCACGGTCTATGTGATGGAGGTGGACTTGGACATCGACTCGGACAACAGCGGCAGCATTACTGATGCCGAAGATCGGAGCGAGGACGATCCGGCGCTGACTGGGAAACTCGTCCTGGCCAATACGCTGGACAGCACGGCCAACGACGTTCCGGACTTCGCCGATGGGATCGACAAGTTCGGCAATTCTGGCACCGGACGGTCGGTGGCGTTCGTGCGCTGCACCCTGACCGCGTCGAGCAACGTTGACCTTTCCGTGGCCAAGTTCCGGTTCGACTACTCCGCCGCGGACCCAAATGCGGTTACCATGTCGGGCACACCGCCCGTCTACGGCCCCGGTTCTGACAACAAGATACGCCTTTGGCAGAAGGACGGGCCAGCCAGTCGCCACGTCGCCAGCGTGAGCGTCAGTCCGGCTGGCGACTACATCCCGCCTGGGGTCCATGACGCACGAAAGATCATCCCGTCGGGGAGCAGCGTGACCCTGTATGTCGAAGGCATCAACCGCAGCGACCCGACGCGAACGCGCATCGTGGTTCAACTCGACCCCACGGGCTCGGCCGGGTTCCTCTGCGAAGATGCAGTTGGCGCCACAGTAGTCACGCTCGATCTCGATTACCGCGACGTCACGGGCATCGATTGGCCCGGGGGGCCGAACGCCAATGTCCCGCGCATCCCCGTCACCAGTGAAGCGGACGGCGCTACGTGCGACCGGCTCAAGGGCGTCCCGGATGGCGCGGCGCTGCTGATGCGCATTCTGGTCTCACCGCTGTTGTTCAACGCCGCCTCGCCCCTGGTCACCGCCACCTTCGGGTACGTTAAGACAACTCCGTCACCCGCGACTTTCTCCGCCCTCCCCGCCGGCGCGCAGCCCCGCGAAGGCAAGCTCCTCGACCTCACGGCGGTCGAGAAATCCTTCACTGAAGGTCTTGGCCTGCCCCCGGTCGGCGGCACGGTCTCGGCGCCGTCCGGCCCCAACCAGTCGACGGACCGCAAGGTGCTTGCCATGAAGAAGTTACAGCCGCCATCCGAGTTGGAATTGGCCAGCATCGCGAACAAGCAGAAGGAACGGCGTCTGCCGTTGGCGGTCAAGGCTGCGGGCAAAGTGTCCGGCCAGGGCTGCAAGCCCCGCGCCATCACTCTGGTTCGACCCCCGCTTGTCCTAGTGCACGGCATCAACAGCAGTTACAACGCCTCCTACTTGAACTCCGGCTGGGTGGCCAAGTTCCAGAATGACTTCGGCTTCGTCTGTGAAGGCGCCGACCACTCGGCTGTGCTGGACGGCAATGACGACATCCACCGGGCATACACTTGCGTAAGAGACGCGAGTCTCACGGCGGCGCAAAAGATGCGAACTGGCGCGTTCTTCCCCGGCAAACGCTTTGCCTGCCAGAAGGCGGACATTGTGGCGCACAGTTACGGCGGCCTGCTCAGCCGCTGGTACACCGAGAAGTCAGTTGAATACCCAACCCGTCGGAACGTCCGCAAACTGATCACCATGGGCACGCCGCACCGCGGCGCCCTGGTCTGCAACATGATGGCCGCCACCTACAAGCGGCGACTCTTTTTCGATGCCGAGAACGGCGGGGCAACGCCGACGCCGTTCACCAATCTGGGCGAGACGCTGAACTATCTGAACGCCGGGCTCGGCCCGGTCCTGATCCGCTGGCACGACGGCGGCAGCCCGCCTGATGCGGGCGGCGACGCGAAGATCGTGCCGTCGCTGCAGGTGATCTCCTTCCCGTCAGAAGTGCTCGACAAGCAGCTCAACAAGGAGGTCAACGGCAGCAACCCCAGACCGTTCATGAACGATATTGCGTACGGTTCGATTGTCGGCACCAAGTCAGGCTTGGCCCCAGGCGCCTGGGTGAACGCCTACGTGTTGATGGAGCCGCACTACGAGGATTCGACCATGACGCGGTCCTACTTCCCCTGGTTCAGCGGCCTGGATGGCGGCGCGGCCGAGAGCGATGCCATCGTGCCCATATGGAGTCAGGAATTACCAGCGAGAGCGCAGGCCTTTCCGGTGAACCATATCGGCTACACGAAGAACGGCCCTGTGCGCGAGCAGGTCCGCAAGTGGCTCAACAACCCGGAGCTGCCGCAGGGTGGCAAACACCGGCACGACTTCCCGCAGGCCATCGACCCGCAGGACGACGCCTCGCGTCGGAACGCGTACGTGGGAAGTTGGTTGACCAACAACGATCGTAGCGTAGGCGCGGACGTTGAGACCGACGCGATCGTCCGGGTCCGGGAGGTCAAGGCGTCGCACCCGGAGGCGGACTTCCATGTCGATCCAGTCTCTGGAGACTACAGCCTTGGATCCAAAGGAGGGTTGGTGACCTTCGTCTGTACGGGCATGGTCCAGAACGCCGGGCGCAAACTTTCCATCCGCACGTCCTGGGGGACAAAGCTGCAGACCAGCATTCCGATCCCGTTCTCAGGCACGCCGGGAGTGCTTGCCACGTTCGTCGTCGTGGCCGAACGGATCGGGCGGACTCTGGACGCTGACATCATCGGGCCGAACGGACAGGAGAACAATGGGGGACTCGGCGGCGCAACATGGAATGTGGTCTACAAGGTTAGCGGCGGCGCGTATGCCGGCTGGACCGAGCGCGAGTCCGCGCCGGTCAAGATTGAGTTCCCGAAGTACGTCCTGCCGCCACCGGAAGGCAGTTCGCCGGTCCCGCCGCCGCCCGGTAACCCGTTCACGGTCACCGGGGGCGTGCCCTGCACCGCCGCAGGCGGCGGAACGCAGCAGGTGAATGTGCAACTGATGGACTGGAATCTGGTATCCCCGAATCGGTTGCTTGTCAAGGATACGATCCCAACGCCCGTTCCGGCCCAAGCGTTCGCCAATGTCCTGATCCCCTACGTCGGCCAGTTGCACCTGTACAAAGACACCAGCGGCTGGGTGGCCGGCAAAGACGGCACCAGCAAGGAGGCGAAAGCCGAGGTGTACCAGCAGCTCATCGTCCCCGGTCCGACACCGGACCAGGAGTCCAGTTCCGTCTCGGTACAGGTTGAACCGTAATCGACGGAGGGTCAATGCCATGCAATACAGACTCATATCTCTGTCAGTCGCTCTGGTTCTGCTTCCGTTCGCCGCACGTCTTTCCGGAGGGACGGAGGTGAGGAACGCATTCCTTGGGCGCTTCAAGGTGCACCATGTCGCGCTTGACTTGCGCGAAGGCCGCCCGGTCGGGATGCCGAAGGATATCGACGATGTGCAGTCGAGCGAGGCCTACCTTCAGATCATACAACAGGCCGGGGACTTGGTCTTCGATCAGGACAAGGAAAAAGGGGGGGCCGCTTTCATCTGTTCCTCCGGCGTGGCCGGCCTGGTGCGGAAGGCCGACATCGGCGCCTTGGCGGGGAAACCGGCTTCGGCGGTGTTGACCAAACCCGCCGATGGCGCGGTCAGGGCGGTTCAGACCGGCGACGGCGTGGTCGTGCAGACCCGCGAGGGAAAAGTCGCGGTTCTTGCCGTGGGTGCGTTCGATGATCGCGGTATTAACCTTTGTTGGTTTATGATCCCTGATACGAACCAGAAGATCACACGGGACGAGATTGACGCGCTGCTCAAGGAAGCGGAACGTCTCGACGCGGAGCTGCGGCAAAAGGAGGCGGCGAGAAAGCCGCCTCCGCGCAAGGTCAAACCCAAACGTGAAGACCGGCGACCCTCGGCCCAGAACTTCGTCGACTTGGCGGAGAGGAGTCACGAGTTGGGCGAGGAGGAACTCCGCGTGCAGTTCCAGGCCCTCCTGCGGCAAGGAGCAACCCCATCCTACGAGACGTCGACTGGTTTCACGCCATTGCCGTGTGCGATATACCGTGGTTCACTTCCGATGGTCAGACTCCTTGTTCAGAATGGTGCCGACATTCACAAGGAGAAGGCATTGGGGGCCGCAGTCGATTCCGGGCATATGGACATTGTTCAGTACCTGATCGAGCGCGGTGGGGACATTCGGGAGAAGAACGTCAGAGGGGAGTCACTGCTGCAGGTGGCCCTTCGCTCACGGAACAAGAACGAGGAGATAATTCGTCTGCTGAAGGAGCGCGGCGGCGGCGTTGACCTGCACACGGCGGTCGAGGCCGGAGACCTCGAAGCCATCCGGCGTTTGGTCAAGGACGGGGCGGACATCAACGCCGCGAATAAGAAGGGGCAAACGCCTCTGGATGTGGCGGTCGAGACCAACCGAGCCGAGACATGCCGGCTCCTGCTCGAACTTGGCGCGGACCCTGGTTCGCGAGGCGGGAAGCCGAGTAGCGCAGCGTTGAATGGCGCCGTCTCGTCGGCGAAACTTGAGGTGGTTCCCCTGTTGATCCCCGTCTCTCCGCCGCCGGTACTGCGCGCGGCCCTGTTCACCGCCGCGTACCGAGGCAACACCGAGATCATGCGCCAGATCCTGGCGCGCTTGCCCGGGCCTCTTGCGCCCCCCGCCGAGGACGAGGATGACACGCTGGACCTAGTGCTTGGGGCCGCACCTGAGCCGGCCATGCGGATTCTCGAGGAAAAGGGCCTGCAATTGCCGCTCGGGGCCGCGGCGCGCCTGGGACGGATTGAGCGCCTCAAGGAGTTGCTGACCTCAGGCGCGGATGTCAACGAAGAATGCGATGGCCACGATACGCCTCTGGACTTGGCTGCCGAAAACGGCCATCTGGCCGCAACCGAACTCCTGCTCAAGGCCGGTGCCAATCCGAACGTGTGGGGATGGCACCGAGGCGGGGGCACGCCCCTGCATCGTGCCGTGCGCCGCGGAGATGTGGCCATGGCCCAGCTCCTGCTATCGAAGGGCGCGCGAGTCGACGCGGGAGACCACGAAGACATCGCGGACCTTGCGGAGGGTATCGACAAGGGCGTGCCTCCGCTCTACTACGCGGTCCAGGCAGCAGATGAGGTTCTCGTTCGAGAGGATGACGAAGAGGACGACAAAGAGACGCGCGAAGCGAACGCCAAGGACAGGCAACGGAAGCTCGATATGGTGCGCGTCCTGCTGGAGGCGGGCGCCAATCCGAGCCTCAAAGTGCCCTCGGACGAAGAGGCGGACAAGGAAGGCAATCCCATTCCCGTACCGCTCTGGAAAACGGCAAAGAGCAAGGACTTGATCAAACTCCTCAGGAAACACGGCGCCAAGTGACGCCACGGCCGTTACCACGCGCATGGTCGGACACCGCGCGAACAACCGTTGTCGAAGTCGGACTGACATGCAGGATGCTGGAAGAGAACCGAATCCGACCGCGTCAAAGTCAGTGGGTGAGTCAGTGAGTGAGTCAGTGGGGTCAAACCGAATGCCCCCCAACTTAAGGCCAGGAGAGCGGGTCCGGCGGTGCGATTCCCTGGAGCTTCTCGCGGGTCGGCTTGGAGCTGGCTTCGTGTTGTGCGGCGCCATACAGCAGATCATCCGGACCGTTGTCGTGGCCGCCTTGCTTAAGTTGGGTGTCATTGGGGTCAATGTTTCGACGGCGACTACGCCGTCCAGCCAGACCACATGGACGCCCCGCCGCTGCCGGTGGGAACGTGAGACAAAGCGGAGGTTTCAGTGTTCAGGTGAAGACTCCGCACCGGCGGGAAGCATCCCCTCCCCGTCCGTTGGGTCCGTTTGGTCCGTTGCGTCCATTGTCCGCTCTGTCCCCCCGACACCTGACACCTGACACCTGACACCCGACACCCGACACCCGACACCTGACACCCGACACCTGACACCTGACACCCGACACCCGAAACCTGAAACCTCTTGTATTGGACAGTCCTGCAACCTTCGCAAGACCAAGGCTAAGGATATCCCCAGCATGCCGCGACGCGACGACATCTCGAAAATCCTGCTGATCGGCTCCGGCCCCATCGTCATCGGCCAAGCCTGCGAGTTCGACTACTCGGGCACTCAGGCCTGCAAGGCCCTGCGCGAAGAGGGGTACGAGGTCGTCCTCGTCAACAGCAATCCGGCCACCATCATGACCGACCCTGAGTTCGCCGAGCGCACCTACATCGAACCGCTCACCGTACCCGTGCTCCAGGCCATCATTGCCCGCGAACGGCCGGATGCGCTCCTGCCGACCGTCGGGGGTCAGACCGCCCTGAACCTGGCCATGGCCCTGCACGACAGCGGCATCCTGGCCCGGTACCAGGTCGAAATGATCGGCGCCAAAGCCGAGGTCATCCGATGCGCCGAGGAACGCCTGCTCTTCAAGAAGGCCATGCAGAAAATCGGGCTCGAAGTGCCCAAGAGCGGCGCGGCGCGGACGCTGGACGAGGCGCTGTGCGTGCAGCGCGAGATCGGCGCCTACCCGGTGGTCATCCGCCCCGGGTTCACCCTTGGCGGCACCGGCAGCGGGATCGCGTTCGACGAGGAACAGTTCCGGGCCATCGTCAAGCGCGGCCTGAACTACAGCCCGATCTCCGAAGTGCTGGTCGAAGAGTCCGTTCTGGGCTGGAAAGAGTTCGAACTGGAGGTCATGCGCGACCGCAAGGACAACGTCGTCATCGTCTGCTCGATCGAAAACGTCGACCCCATGGGCGTACACACGGGCGACAGCATCACCGTGGCGCCGGCGCAGACGCTGACCGACCGCGAATACCAGCGGTTGCGCGACGCCTCCATTGCGATCATGCGCGAAATCGGCGTCGATACCGGCGGCTCCAACGTGCAGTTCGCGCTCCATCCCGACAACGGACGCCTGGTCGTCATCGAGATGAACCCGCGCGTGTCGCGCTCCAGTGCACTGGCATCCAAGGCGACCGGGTTCCCGATCGCGAAGTTCGCCGCCAAACTCGCCGTCGGCTACACCCTGGACGAAATCCGCAATGACATCACGCGTGAAACCCCGGCCTGCTTCGAGCCGACCATCGATTACGTGGTCACTAAAATCCCCCGCTTCGCGTTCGAGAAATTCGCCCTGTCCGACAGCACGCTCGGCACCCAGATGAAGTCGGTCGGCGAAACCATGAGCATTGGCAAAACGTTCAAGCAATCGCTCCAGAAAGCATTGCGCTCTCTAGAGATAGGACGCAGCGGCTTCGGCGCCGACGCCAAGGATGCCGGCTTCCAGAAACTCGGCGACGCCACGCTGACCGCGGAACTGAAGCGGCCGAATGCCCAGCGCATCTTCCAGATTCGCGAAGCCCTCCGGCGTGGCTGGTCCGTCGACAAGATCTACGAGCTGAGCCGTGTCGACCGCTGGTTCCTCGACCAGATGCAGGAACTCGCCGCGTTCGAAGACGAGATCCGCTCCGCGGGCAGCCTGGAGAAACTCTGCCAGGACCTGCCCCTGCTGCGCCAGGTCAAGGAGTTCGGGTACTCTGACCGCCAGATCGCCTACCTTCTGAAGAGCACCGAAGACGAGGTGCGACGAAAGCGCGAAGAACTCGGGGTCTTGCCCGTGTACGCGCTGGTGGACACCTGTGCGGCAGAGTTCGAAGCGTACACACCCTACTATTACTCGACCTACGGCGACATTGACGAGTGCCGGCCGTCGACCCGACGCAAGATCATGATCCTGGGCGGCGGTCCCAACCGCATCGGCCAAGGCATCGAGTTCGACTACTGCTGCGTCCACGCCTCCTTCGCCCTGCGCGACGCGGGGTTCGAAACCATCATGGTCAACAGCAATCCGGAGACGGTCAGTACCGACTACGACACCAGCGACCGGCTGTACTTCGAACCGCTCACCCTCGAGGACGTCCTGCACATTTACCGCCGCGAAAAATGCGAAGGCGTGATCGTGCAGTTCGGCGGCCAGACGCCCCTGAACCTGGCCAAGGACCTGGAGAAGAACGGGGTCAACGTCATCGGGACGCCACCGTCCTGCATCGAGGCCGCGGAAGACCGCGAGTTCTTCCGCCAGCTCGTCAACCGCCTCGGCATCCTCCAGCCCGACAGCGCCACCGTGACAAACCTGGAGGCGGCGCACGAGATCGCGCGCAGGATCGGCTACCCCGTGCTGGTCCGCCCGTCATTCGTGCTGGGCGGCCGCGCCATGGCCGTGGTCTACGACGATGCGAACCTCGACCACTACATGCGCGAGGCGGTCGAGTCGTCCGAGAACCGGCCCGTGCTGATCGACCGGTTCCTCGAGGACGCGGTCGAAGTCGACGTCGACTGCGTCGCGGACGGCGAGACGGCGGTCATCGGCGCGATCATGGAGCACGTCGAAAAGGCCGGGATCCACTCGGGCGACAGTGCCTGCATCATTCCCAGTGTGACGCTCAGTCCCAAGGTGCTCAAGACGCTGCGCGAACAGACCTACGCCCTGGCCAAGGAACTGAAGGTGTGCGGGCTGATGAACATCCAGTTCGCCGTCAAGGGCGAGACGGTCTACATCCTCGAGGTCAACCCGCGCGCTTCGCGAACCGTCCCCTTCGTCAGCAAGGCGATCGGGGTCCCCCTGGCCAAGCTGGCAGCCCTGGCCATGGTCGGCCGCAAACTCAAGGACATGGGCTTCACCAAGGAGATCAAACCCCGGCACTACGCAGTCAAGGAAGCGGTCCTGCCGTTCGCACGCTTCCCCGGCAACGACATCATCCTCAGCCCGGAGATGAAGTCCACCGGCGAAGTCATGGGCATCGATCTGGATCAGGGCATGGCCTACCTCAAGAGCCAAGATGCCGCCGGCACGCGCCTGCCGTCCAAAGGCAACGTGTTCCTCAGCGTCTGCGAGCGGGACAAGGATGAGGCAGTGGCGCTGGCGCATGACCTGGTCGAACTGGGCTACACCATCTACGCCACGCTCGGAACCGCCACGCGGCTGCGCAACGCCGGCATCAAGGCCCTGGCACTGTTCCGTATCGCGGACGGACGCCCGAACATCCTGGACCTGATCCAGGAAGGCGAGGCCGGCTGGATCATCAATACCCCTTCCGGCGGTTCGCCGCGCGAGGACGAAATCCGCATGCGCGCCGAGACCGTGCTGCGCGGTATCCCGATCACCACAACGATGAGCGGACTGCGCGCCGCCATCCAGGGATTGAAGGCGCACCGGCGCCTCGGCCAGATGGAGGTCTGCAGCCTGCAGGAATTCCACCGGCACACCAAGTTCAGGCTTGGAGCAAAGAAAGCGCAACGATGACAGCCAAGACGACTCGACCTCCCGATGGAACTGGCCGACTCAACAGAAGTCGCCCGCATTTTCCGTTGGCAGGCCCGGGCTGCGTTGTGTTCACCCGCTGTATTGGGCGGAGCGTGGCTTGACCGGGAGTGTTCCAAGTTGTATTCTGTCGGTGCCGAAGATTCCGGGACGGGGACATATGGCTTTGCGACTGTAGACAATGGTCATGTTTTGTGCTCAGACCGATGGGAGATATGGTCCTTCCGCTTCAAGGGAGAGAGGGGTGACACAGTATGGCAGACAAGGACATACGTCTGTTCTATCGCTACTGCCCGTGGTACCGGCGGATACTGGGTGCGGTGCTGACGGCCATCATTCTGCCCCCCCTGACCGGCCTGGACCTGCTGGCGGCTGACAGGGTGCAGAAGTCAGTTGCGAAACAGGAGCGACGGAAGAGCGAATACGAACGCCTCCGCGACACGCTGCCGCTGTACGTGCGTGGCGAGTTCCTGCCGCGTCTGCATGGATTGCTGGACCGGGTGACGGCGGCGACAGAGGGCGACTTGGCCGCGTTCCGCGCCGAAGTCGAGAGCCTCACCAAGAAGGAAATGTACCTGCTGAGCCTCGCGCTGCTGGACCGGGCCGGTCGCGAGGATGCCGCCCGCAAGGCGCGCCGGTCAGGCGTGGATGCCGACGGCACGCAGCGGGCGCAACGGCGAGAACACGCGCGGCGCGAGATCCTGACGTGTCTGCGCAGGATCGAGCATTGGGCGCCCTTCCTGTGCCACGCCGACGCGGGCTATCGCACTTCCGCGATCGTCCACATTCAGCGTGCAACTTCCTTCGTTGAAAAGGCCATCGATATGGCCCTCCCGAACGTCGATTCCGCGGTGCGGCCCGCCGACGCATTCCGCAACGCCCGCGCCGCGCTCGATCCGGACTTGAACAGAAGCACGCAAAGGGCGCAACGGGGAATGGCGCCTTGGTCCAACCGTCTCGCCGCCAGCCTGGAGGTCGACCCCGTCCGCGCGGTTGTGGAGAACCGTGCCGCCAGCATCTCCCCCGCCTCCCTCTCCTTGGCGTCCTTTGCGCCCTTCTGTGAAGCGTCTTCGTCTTCAACGCTGCTGGACCTGTCGCGCATCCCCGCCGACCCGGTACTGCTCGCCGGCGCCGCCGACGTAGTCTGGCCGCGCCTCGATGTGTTCACCCCGCCCGCCGACACCGGCGAACCGGTCGCTGGGGACTTGGCGATCTCCGCGCCGCAGACCTCAAACGCCGCCGCCGTCCAGACCCTGGCGAGCGAACTGAAGACGCCCGCCAAGATCTTCGAGTACGTCCGCAACAACTTCGTGTACGAGCCCTACTTTGGCGCGGTCAAGGGCACGGAGCAGACCCTGGCGGAGCAAGCGGGCAACGACGTCGACATCGCCTCCGCGCTGATCAGCGTTTTGCGTGCCGCGGGCGTGCCCTGCCGTTACGCGTACGGCACCGTGCGGCTGACCGCGGCGCAGACGGCGTCCTGGTTCGGGGTCGCCGCCAACCAAGTCGAACCGCTCCTGGCGCACAACGCCATCCCGTACCGGATCGACGGCACGCCGGGCGCCGGCGACGTGCTCATCGACCACGTTTGGGTCAAGGCGTACGTGAAGTACCTGGGCGGCTCTCAGGGCGTCGATGCCGCCGGCGTCCCGCTGAACGGCCGTATCCAGACCGTCGGCGACCTATGGATCGACATCGACGCGTCGTTCAAGCAGCACGCGTTCAGCGCGCGCCGCGACATCGAGGCCGACCTGGGCCTGAACACCGAATCGTTCCTGACCAACGTGCGCGCCCAGTCCACGCGCAGTCCGCTCCCGAGCAACGCCGGCCTGGCGAACGGCACCGGCACGGCCTTGAGCGACGACCGCGTCACCGCACTGCCGCAAGGCTACATCCTGAACGAGATCGTGGGGCTGGCCAACCCGCTGGCCGAGTTCATGGGCCAGCAGAATCTGACGACCGAGACCGTGTTCCGCGAGCGCGCGATCGTGGACGAGGTCTACGGCCTGCTGCCGTGCACCGACCTGTACAAGATCGCGGCGCGCGGTGCGACCTGGTCCGCATTCCCCGACTGTATGACCGCGAAAACCTCGCTGACCGTGCGCGTCGAACCGCTGGCCGACCCCATCCTGAACTACACCGCGCCCGTCGCCACCCTGCTTGCCCACAGCCTGACCCTGACCGCCGTGCCCGCCACGCCCGAGGATGCCGCCGTACTCGCCGACCTGGTCAGCACCGGCGAGATCGATCCGTTCCCCGCATACATGCTGAAGGTCAAGCCGCGCCTGTCGCTGGACGGCGCTCTGGTGGCCGAGAGCGCCACCGCCTGCACGCTCGGCGCCCTGCTGAAACTGTCCTGGCAGTTCCAGCCGGCCGGGACCGACCCGATCGCATTCCCGGTCTCCGACCGCGCCCTGGTCGTCACCGCCGTCGATGCCATCCCCGCCGGCAGCGTGACCGCCTTCGTCTTCGACGCCGGCCAGGTCACCGACGCGCAGATCCGCGAAGCGGCGGCCGCCGTTGCCGGAACCGCTGCCGGTGGCGTCGGCAGCGGTTCCGGCAACAGCTCGGGGGGGACCGGGGGGACAAGTTCCCCCGGCGGGGGCGCGGGGGCAGAGCCATCGCTTCCCGTCCTCCTGCGCGCCATTGGCCTGAACTACTTCTACCAATCCGACCGGTTCGGCCAGATCACCGCCGGGGTGCTGAACCAGTACGCGCGCCGCGACCTGTCCCTGGTCCGCGTCAGTTACGGCCTGACCGTCGAGGATCTGTTCGGCCTGCCGTACATCGCCGCCGCCAGTTCCGTCAAGATGAGCGTCGTCCGCGACGCGTTTTCGGTATCGGCGATCGGGGGTACGGGGGTGCAACCCTTGTCCGCGTCGGGCGGTCACAACGTCGGCGTCGGCGCCCTCGCTCCCGCCAACTACCCCGTGGTGTCCGCCTCCGCCCCCGACACCCGACACTCGACACCCGCGACCGTCTTCACCTTCATCAACGCCCTTGTCAGTTCCGTGCTCGGCGCCAACAGCCTGCAGCAGTCCCTGGGCGGCAGCGCCATCTCGCCCGCGCGCCTCTTCCAGACCGCCAGCAACGCTGCCACACCGCTGATCACCCTGCAGCCCGCGACCGACGCCACGGGCAACCCGACCGGCGCCCCGTTCACCGCCGCCGTGTTCGACGGCCTGGCCCTGACCCTCACGCTCGCATCGCGGAATACCATCCTCGACTTCCTGAATCTCGGCTACACCGTGACCTTCCCGCGCGACCCGGTAACCTGGGGCGGGCTGACCCGCGACCCGCTGCTCGTGGTCGACCCCGTGACCGGCGACAACGGCCTGTTCCTCGTCGCGTCCGGCTACGCCGACAACCTCGTCTCCGGCAGTGAACTCCTGATAGCCACGCCGCAACTCACCGTCCCGCAACTACTTGCGGACACTGCGCCCGCCGCGCCCGCCGGCCTGTGCAGCGCCGCCGCCGACTGGCTCACCGCACTGCCCGACTCGACCACCGTCACCGGCATCGCCTACGTCCCCGCCATCTGCCACATCAAGAATCTGCTTGGGGGCGCCGCCAGCAGTACATCGGGAGGTCTGAAGGGCCAATGGTCCTCCAGCGGGGGTACGGGGGCAGCGCCCCTGTGCTTGTCTTCCCTCAACGTCGCCACCGCCGCGATCGCATTGATCGGCCGCATCGATGCGATCTCCGCACAGCCCGCTATCGTCAACGTCACCAGCGGCCCGCACACCTTCTCCCCGAACGGCGACGGCCAGCAGGACACGTTCAACCTCGCCGCCGCCTGCCCGCGTACGGCGTCGTGGACCGTGACGTTCCGCGACACGCAGGGCAGCGAAGTCCGCACCTTCGCTCCCGCGGACAACCTCGCGCCGGACACCAACAACTCATCGCGCGTGAACCTCGCCTGGGATGGCCGGGATGAGCTCGCCGCGCTCCTGCCCGACGGCCGCTACAGTTACACGCTCACCGCGGCCGGCCCCGGCGGTTCCGCATCGGTCTCCAACGCCGTCGTGCTCGACAACACGCTGCCCACAGCCGCCATCGCCGTCCAGGTGCGCTCATCCGGCGGCGCCACCGCGTTCGCGTTCTCCGGCGCCGCGTCCGACGCTAACTTCGAGTCGTACTTCGTCGACCTCGTCGACGCCGGCTCCGGCGCCCTGGTCAAGACCCTGTTCAGCGGCAACATCCCGGTCAGCGCCAGCTTCGGCGTTGTGCCTTCCACCTCGCTCGTGAACGGCGCCTACGTCGCGAAACTCGGCGTGCTCGACACGGCCGGCAACGTCGCCACCGCGCAGACCGCCGCGTTCACCGTCAACAACGTCATCCCCGACACCACCCCGCCCGCCATCGCCGTCACCAGCGCCGTCACCGATCCGAACGCCGGGGCATTGTCCGGGACCGTGCCGGTGCAGGTCACCGCGACCGACGCCGGCGGCATCGCCAGCGTCGAACTGCTCCTCGACGGCGCGAGCGTGGCACAGACCGCAACCAGCCCCCTCGAGTATTCCATCGTCTGCAGCACGCTCGCCGACGGCCCACACACCCTCTACGCCGTGGCCGCCGACACCGCCGGCAACCTGGCCGAGACCGAGTCGTACGTCTTCCTGACCTCCAGCCCCATCTCCGGGTTCATCGTCACCCCGAGCGTCGCCACCCAGGCCCAGCCCACGCTGACCATCTCCGCCACACTCAAGCAATCCGCCGCCTGGACGCTCTCCTTCACCGGCCCCGCCGCGATCCCCGACGTGGCCGGCACGGGCACAGCGGTCTCCGCCCAACTCGCGGCCACCGGCCGCCCTGACGGCGACTACACCGTCACCCTGACCGTCGCCGGTCTGGCTGAAACACCACAACGCGGGTTCACCATCGACTTGGTAGACTTCGCCCCGGTTGGGGACATCGCACTGGATGCCGGCCCTGTGTTCGCGGACGGGAGCCTGCCCGCGGTCCGCGTGACCGAGGGCCTGCTCGACCTCAACGGCACGGCCAACGATCCGGACGCGGACGACACCGTGTCGTGGCACCTGGCGCTCTACGACCTGGACGGCGTGCGGGTCAAGGACTTCACGCCGCAGCCCGTGGACGCGACCGGGTTCCACATTGGACGCGCCCCAGCCGGTTCCCGGCTGGCCACGTTGGATTTCACGCTCGTGCGCAACGGCGTGTACACGCTCCGGCTCGATGTCAAGGGCGGCAACGCCACGGCGTCCGACGAGGTCCACATCGCGCTGGATTCGCAACTGAAAGTCGGGCAGTTCTCGTTTTCTCAGCAAGACCTTCTGGTCCCTGTCTCAGGCATGCCCATCAGCGTCATTCGCACCTACAACTCGCTTGCCGCATCGTCGTCGTCGTCGTCCTCGGACTTCGGTCCGGGGTGGAGTTACGCGATCGCGGACATGGCCGTGGAGCTTGACGAAACGCGCGGCCTTGACTTCGACGAAGAGGGGAACGACTTCGAGGTGCGCACGGGCGGCGGCCGGAACGTCACGCTGGACCTTCCTGACGGGCGCCGCGTGACGTTCACGTATGGCATCCGTCGCGGCAGCCTCGCAGCCTGGGCGGAATGGACCGCGCCGCCGGGCGTGTATGCGACACTCGTCCCGACCTGCTCGAACCGGATCGAGTACTTCCCGTGGATGCACTGGGAAGCCAGCGACGCGCGGCTGCCTCTGGAGAGCTTCGACTTCCCCGGCTTCGTCCTGACGCTCAAGGACGGCACCGTGTACCGGCTCGGCCGCGGCACGGCGGACGAGCACTTCCAGTTCGACCCTGACACGGGCGAGAACTACCCGGTGACCACGTACGGCCCGTTGCGCCTGGACGCCATCGAGCAGCCGAACGGCGACGAGCTGACATTCCACCGCGCCGCCGACACGGCCAGGCTCACCGGCATTCAGCACGCCAACCGCAGCGGCGACCCGACCCGCAGCCTGGCGCTGGAACGCCAGGCCGTCGGCGGCCTGAGCGTGATCGGGGCGGCGTACGCATTCGATCAGGTCGATACGTCGAGCGGCACACCGCAGCCGGCAGCGGGCGCCATCCCGCACGTGCGCTACGAGTACGAGGTCGCGGCCGCGGACGGCTTGCCCAACCTGACCGCCGTGCACCGGCTCGCGCGCAAGGGTACGGACATCGCCAGTTCGACCTGGGAGACGACCCGCTACGTCTACGGCGGCACGCGTGACGACGGCCAAGGCCACATCTACCAGTACCCGCCGCACTACATCAGCCGGATTCAAGACCCGCGCGGCATTGCGCCGATGAAGACGCTCTACGACGAGGCTGGCCGAGTGATCGGCACCGTGGACGCGTTCGGCAACGAAATCATCCTTGACCACAACCTCGCGGACCGCACCGAAACGGTTTACGACCGGCTCGGCAATCCCACGATCCACGTCTACGATGCCAAGGGTAACGTGACCGAAACGATGGACGCGCAAGGGAATCGGACGTCCCGGACGTATGATGCGAACGGCAATGAACTCAGCGTGACCGACGCGCTCGGGCGCACGACCGCCAGCACCTACGACGGCCAGGGCAACCGCACGAGCGTGACCGATGCCCTTGGGCACACGACCAGCTACACGTTCGACGGGCGGGGCAATCAGACCAGCGTCACCGACCCGCTCGGCAACGTCACCCACAACGAGTATGACGCCGCGGGCAACCTGGTCGCGACCGTCAATGCCCTCGGCCAACGCACGCAGAACCGCTATGACGCGAGCGGCAACCTCAGCGCCACCGTCGATGCGCTCGGCAACGTGACCGCGACCTTCGGGTACAACGCCAATGGTGACATGACCTCGACCACGGATGCCAACGGCGTCACGCGCTCGTTCGGGCACGACGCGGCCGGGCGGCAGACCGATACATCCGTTACGGTGAACGGCGAGCCGGTCGTGACGTCCACCCTGTACGATGAGGCGGGGCGCGTCATCGAAACCGTGGACGCTGACGGCAAGCACAGCTTCACCGAGTACAACGCCATCGGCAAGCCGTGCCGCACCACGGACAAGCTTGGCAACGTGACCGAAACTCTCTACGACGCACGCGGCAACGTCGTCGAAACGCGCTATCCCGACGGCACTTACACACGCACCGTGTACGACGCGAACGGTCGCACTCTCGCGACAGTGGCTCGGACCGTCCCGGGCCGAAGCGCGAACGGCTCGCGCACCGTGTACGACAGCGTCGGGCGTGCAGTGCGCTCCGAGCGGCTGGCCAACGTGGTGATCTCGCTGGTAGAAGACCCGGTCGGGTCAGGCGCGTACCGTTCGGAGTTCGTTGGCGCGGATGCCGTGATCTCCGCCACCGCGACGCGGTACGACGCAGCCGGGCGCGTGATCGAGTCCACTGCGGCCGACGGCGCGGTCACGCGGTATGAGTACGATGCGGCCGGCAAGCAGACTGCCGTCATCGATGCGCTCGGCAACCGCACGGAATACGAATGCGACAACGCGGGCCGCCAGACGCTGGTCCGCGACGCGCTCGGACACGAGACGCAGTTTGTCTACGATGCGCTTGGCCGCCGCGTGCAGACCGTGTTCGCGGACGGCACCGCGATGCAGACGACGTACGATCAACTGGGCCGCCGCGTGGCAGAGACCGACCAGGCAGGAGTCACGCGCGACTTCGAGTACGACCAGCAGGGCCGGTTTGTTGCCGTTGTGTTGCCCGAAGTGCCCGACCCTGAGAACGGCAATGCCGCGACCAGGCCACGCTACGAATACGACTACGACGCCTACGGGCGGCTTGTGGTCATCCGCGACGCCAAGGGCCGCGAGACGACATTCACGCACGACCGGCTTAGCCGGCAACTCACCCGCACTCTGCCGCTCGGCCAGACTGAATCGCAGGCATACAACGATCTTGGCCAACTTACGCACAAGGCCGACTTCAAGACCCAGGTTACCGAGTTCCTGTACGACACACTGGGCCGGGTGAATGCGAAGCGGCTCTACGCCAGCGGCGCAGACGTCCCGCCGGCGGTCCCCCCGTTGGAGACGATCACGTTCAATTATGACAACCTCGGTCGCCAGCACCAGATCGTCGAGACTCGCGGCGTGACGGAATTCACCTACGACCAGGACAGCCGCGTCACCGAAGTCGCCAGTCCCGAAGGCACCATCCGGTACGCCTACGATCCGGTGACTGGCCGCAAGGAGCGTACCTTCACAGCGAACAACGACACGCGCTACGCGTACGACGTACTGGGACGTCTGGTCGCGGTCGCCGTGCATGAGTTTCACGACACGATCCTCTCCGAACCCCTGGTCACGACCTACGCCCACACGGCCACCGGCGCGCGCGAGTCGCAAGTCCTGCCGAACGGCATCACCACGCTTTACGAGTACGACTCGCTGAACCGCCTCACGAACCTGAGCCACTTCAACGCCGGCGACGAACTCCTCGCGTCCTACAACTACACACTGGCCGCAACAGGCCGGCGTGTCGGCGTGGTCGAGAAGCGCCGCGAGGACAGCGGCGTTCTTTCCACCAACACCATCGAGTACACCTTCGACCAACTCAACCGCTTGACGCAGGAGCACGCCAGTTCGACGACCAATGCGATCCCGTCCTTCATGGCCCAGTACACCTACGACCTCGTCGGGAACCGCCTCTCCAAAACCTTCCAGCCCGGCCCCGACAATCCCGAGCCTGCCGACGCGGTCGCCTACAGCTACGACGCCAACGACCGGTTGCTCACGGAAGCCAGCACCGCGAGCGGAACGACGACCTACGGCTTCTCGGACAACGGCGAGATGGTCTCGAAGACCGGGCCGGGCGAAACCTGCAACTACACGTACAACTTGGAGGGGAAGCTTTCCGGTGCCACGATCACGCGCAACGAGGCCGGCCACGCCGTCGATGTCACGGCCGCGTACCAGTACAATCAGCGCGGCTTCCGCGTCCGCCGCCAGTCGACCACTCGCGTTGACGGCGGCGCAGTCATCGACACATCCCGCACCTACCTGCTGGACGAACACAACCTCACCGGCTACTCCCAGACCATCGAGGAGTCCGACGTCGGTGGTTTGGCGCGCTCCTTTGCCATTGGCGACACAATTCTGACGCAGGCGGACTCCACCGGAACAAGGTGCCTGCTTCCGGATGCCCACTCGTCGACCCGCCTCCTGACTGATGCCGTGGGGCTCGTCACCGACCGGTTCTCCCTCGACGCCTGGGGCCTGATGCTGCACGCCCCTGGCCCAGTCTACCCCACCGCTACCGACATCCTCTACACGGGCCAGTACCTGGACGACGAGCTTGACCTCCAGTACAACCGAGCCCGGTGGTATGACCAACGCCTCGGCGGGTTCACCAGCATGGACACGTTCGCGGGCACCCATGAACAACCGCAATCCTTGCACAAACTGGGCTACTGCCACGGAGATCCGGTGAACGGTGTGGACCCATTCGGCGAGTTCACAATGCTTGAGATGTTGGTGGTGGTTGGGGTGTTCGCTTCCTTCCAGAGCAGTGTCGCTTTCGCCGGTCCGCAGCCTGGAAACACGTTCAACTTCACCAAGCCAGAGTGGCTCATGCACAAGAGGTACAAAGACCTCGAGGCCGTGAAGCAACTGCTCAAGTCGGAGATTGTAGGGAGAGAGATATGGCGGAGGTTTATCCGCTGGAATGCATACAGAGCAACCCGGGGACAACCATACCAGATCATGATGAGCGATGCCCTCGGTACTCGAGTTAGGGGGTTGATCATGTACATGCACTCCAAGGGCGATCCCGATAACTGGCCGTGGCGTCAGTACCCAACCGAAATGCTGGAGGGAGAAGACAGAAGCAATTACGCCTCGGGGAACGCACTTGCACACGAACTCGGGCACATCCTGCAGTTCGCTCCTGCCACTTATCCGGGAGGAGGAGATCTGCTGAATATGAATCCAGGCTTCAGAACGATTTTTGGTCCCTATGCTGCCACCTGGCAACGTATGCCGCTGGATGTAGACATGGGGAACGGACGTGTGCAAGAACTGGAGCACGCCGTCTATGAAATGGATGCATCGATGTTCTACGAGAACGGCTATCGAATGGATATTGGTCTCCCACTCCGTCTCACATACCATGGTCACCCGTTCCCATGAGTAGCGTGTGCGAGTGGACTGAAGTCGTCCTGAGAGGACAGGAACAGTCAGGAGAGGGAACATCCCATGAATCCTCGTACAATACTGCCGCCCGCTGCTGCCTCAGCAGCCCTTTCCTTGGTAATTGCTATGCTATGCACAATAGCTTTAACCGGATGCGTTCTCCGCACACAACAAGACAAGCATAGCGAACCGGAGATCATCATATGGGAGGCGGGGCCTTTCAGAGACTTCCACTACTACAAGGAGGTACTCACCCGCATAGAATCGGACGCCCTAACAACTGAGAGTTCAGCCGAAGTCGTATACGTAGCACAGGGCATACACGAGGTAGTTGCATTCCGGAACGGGCTTTCAGTGATGGATGCCATCGAAGACAGCGGCGGATACGACGCGAAACGGCCGGTAGCCGTAGAGATCTTGCGCAGAGGGACTCGCCATAGCTACCAGATCAGGCTTCCGCTCTACTCGAACAAAGGTAGGTCTTTCGTCCTTCAAGAGAACGATATAGTCGTACCTCTTTGGATGGAGCGATGGTCACCTGATTCATCCCATCTTCGAGACACACACCAGACAGAAGAAGCACAGCTTGTCTACTACTATGGATCCGGCAACAGCCCAGAGAGGTTTCCCTACTCCCCAGGCATGACGCTGCAAGATTTGGTGCAGGAACCCACGGGCTTCCTGATCCGCATCACACGGCACATGGACGGCCGAGAGAGCGTGATACACTTGGACTGGCAATCCCTATTAGACTGGTGGCGTTGGTTCCCCCTGCAACCTGGCGATGAAGTCTCTATAGGGGAAGAGAGCAGGTAAGCAAATGCGTGTAAGGTGAAGAAACTCAGATGTCGTAAGGAGCGGGCACCGGGGTCAGGCCTTGACATTTGTAATGGTAGACATCAGAAGTAGTTATCACTAAATATGTTGCAGATCAGTCACTGCACACGACCTGCCGCCGCACTTCTGCTGCTGACCTGCCTGCTGGCCGGGCGCGGGTTCGGGAGCATTCCGCAACGTCCTTCCGACTACGACACCGCCGACCGCGTGACGTCTGAGCAACGCAATGCCTTCGGACTGCTCGGCGTCGTGGACGTGACGCGCGAGTTCGCGCCCGGCACGGACCGGCTGGTCAGCGCCGGGCTGGCGGGCGGGCCACTCACCACCTACACGCCGGACCCGGAAGACCTCGCGCGCGTCAAGACGATCACCGCGCCCGGGTTCAGCGGCTCCGGGGCCAGGCCTTGACATTTGTAATTGATGCGTTGAGCAGGACAGGAACCTCAATGACTGCAACAGAAAAGCGGATTGATCAATGGCCGTGGCGTGCGCAGCGGGAACGCGCCGCGTTCCTGGCGCTGGCGGACGGAACGGTGCTGCGCGGCTACTCCGTCGGCGCGGCCACTGACGCCCTCGGCGAAGTCGTCTTCAACACCGGCATGACCGGGTACGAGGAGATCCTCACCGACCCGTCCTACCACGGCCAGATCGTGACCATGACCTACACGGAGATCGGCAACACCGGCATTAACCCGGACGACCCCGAATCGCGCCGGGCCTACGCCAACGGTTTCCTCGTTCACGAAATGACCGAACCGCGGAACTGGCGCAGCACCGTGTCGCTGTCCGAGTACCTGCGGCAACAGAACATCCCGGCCCTGGCAGGGCTCGACACGCGGGCACTGACGACCAAGCTCCGTACCGTCGGCACGCTGAAAGGCTTCATCTGCGCCACCGGCTCGGTGACGCCCGAGCAAGGCGTCGCGCGCGCCAAGGCCTGGGGCGGCCTCGACGATCAGGACTACGCCGTGAAGGTCACCTGTGCCGAACCGTTCGAGTTCGACCCGGACGGCAGCCTGTCCACAACCTGGGGACTGGGCGTGGAGAAGCTCACGGCGCCGACCTGCCACGTGGTCGCGTACGACTTCGGCATCAAGTGGAACATCCTGCGCCGCATGCGCCAGCACGGCATGCGCGTCACCGTCGTTCCGGCCCAGACAACGGCAGACGCCGTGCTGAAGCTGAAACCAGACGGCGTGTTCCTCTCCAACGGTCCGGCCGACCCCGCGCCGCTCGCGTACGCCATCGCCAACATCCGTGCCCTGATCGGCCGCGTTCCGATGATGGGCATCTGCCTAGGCCACCAACTCATTGGCCTGGCGCTGGGCGGCCGCACGTACCGGCTCAAGTTCGGGCATCACGGCTGCAACCACCCGGTCATGCGCCTGGAAACGCGCGCGGTCGAGATCACCTCGCAGAATCACAACTTCTGTGTCGATATCAAGAGCCTCGACGCCGGCAGTGTCGAGGTCACGCACATCAACTTGAACGATCAGACCGCCGAGGGCCTGCGGCACCGCAAGGAACCGCTGTTCTGCGTGCAGTACCACCCGGAAGCCGCACCCGGACCGCACGATTCGCAGTACCTGTTCGGTCAGTTCCGGGAACTGATGGCAAAGGCGTAGCCGTCCCCGGTCGCGGTCGATTGCAGTCGATTGCGTCCGATTGCGGTCGGCAGCAGTCGACAACGTCCGGAGCCAGGCAGCCCTTCCGTGGTTGTCGAAAGCCACGCCTGGGGGTCCGCCTCGGGCGCTTCGCCCCACCACGAGCACATTTGCAGGGCGCAACCCCAGGGCTGTTTCTTTTTCGGTTTCCAGGAGTTCAGCCGGTGGCTCGGACGGTCCCCGGCCGAAGGGAACTGCGGTCCGGGAAGTCCCGCGCCACAATGCGCTCGATGCCCCCAAAGGCGAAAAAGAAACAGCCATGGCGCAACCCGGTGACGCCTTGCTTTGTCGCCCACCATGTCGTACACTGTAGGTTTTCCCGGAATGGCCGGGCCGGAACGCCAAGCCCGCCGCACTGAAAGCAGTATCGCGCCACAGGACCATCAACGGATGAAAAGACCGACAGAACCGCAAGAGAAGATCATCATTCTGGACTTCGGATCGCAGTACACGCAACTCATCGCCCGGCGTGTGCGCGAAGCCCGAGTCTACTCCGAGATCATCGATGGCGAGGCCACGTTCGACACGATCCAAGCCCAGCAACCGACCGGCATCATCCTCAGTGGCGGCCCGGCCAGCGTTCACAACACGGACGCGCCCGGACCAGACCCGCGCATCTTCGACATGGGTGTGCCGATCCTCGGCATCTGCTACGGCCTGCAGTGGGTCACCAAGCAGTTCGGGGGCAACGTCAAAAAGTCCGGTTCGCGCGAGTACGGCCCGGCCGAACTCCGGCTGGTTGGGGACAACCCGCTCTTCGCCGGCATGCCCGAACGGTTCCGAGTCTGGATGAGCCACGGTGACGAGGTGACTACGGTCGCGCCTGGGTTCGAGGTCGTCGGCAGCAGCGAGAGCGTGCCCAACGCTGCCCTTTTCGATCCCCAACGCCGAGTCTGGGGGGTGCAGTTCCACCCGGAAGTCGCGCACACGCAGTACGGCAGTCGGATCATCCGCAACTTCGCGCGCCGCGTTTGTGGCTGTCACGGCCGCTGGACGCCGCGGGCCTACATCGACGTGGTCACGGAAGCGCTCCGCGCCCAGGTGGGCTCGGACGGCGTGATCCTGGGGCTGAGTGGCGGGGTCGACAGCACGGTGGCCGCCATGCTGCTCCAACGCGCCATCGGCGACCAGCTCACCTGCGTGTTCGTCGACAACGGCGTGCTGCGGCATGACGAAGCGAACCGGCTGTTGAGAGTCTTCAAACAGCACCTGAGCCTGAACGTCAAGTTTGTCGACGCCGGTGACCTGTTCCTCGACCGCCTCGCGGGCGTCGCCGAACCGGAGAAGAAGCGCAAAATCATCGGACACGCCTTCGTTGAGGTCTTCCGCCAGGCCGCCCAGGACGTCCGCAACGCGCGCTTCCTGGCCCAAGGCACCACCTATCCGGACGTCATCGAGAGCTCAGGTATCGGCCGGCACGCCGACAACATCAAGAGCCACCACAACGTCGGCGGCTTGCCCAAAGAGCTGGGGTTCCACCAACTCGTCGAACCGCTGCGGATGCTGTTCAAGGATGAAGTGCGCGCCATCGGCAAGGAGCTCGGCCTGCCGGACGAAATCGTCTGGCGCCAGCCGTTCCCGGGCCCCGGCCTGGCCGTGCGGATTGTCGGCGAGATCACCCGGGAAAGAGTCGGAATCCTGCAGCAGGCGGACCGGATCCTGATCCAGGAAGTGAAGGCGGCCGGGTGGTACCGACGCGTCTGGCAGAGCTTCGTGGTGCTGCTGCCCGTGCAGACGGTCGGGGTCATGGGCGACGAACGCACCTACGAAAACGCCGTAGTCCTGCGTGTAGTCCACAGCAGCGATGGTATGACCGCCGACTGGGCACGCCTGCCCGCGACGCTTCTGGCCAGGATCGCCACCCGCATCACCAACGAAGTGCGCGGCGTCAACCGCGTGGTGTACGACATCACCTCGAAACCGCCCGGCACCATCGAGTGGGAGTAGCGTGGGAAGGCTGTAGGTGTTTAGGCTGTAGGCTGTTAGCCGCCCTAACGGTTATCTCTGCAACAACATGCTTGTCGTAATGGGTGTCGAGCGTCGGGGGGTATTAGCCGTGAGTCACTCCGTCACTGAGTCACTGCGTCACCAAGTCACCGAAGGCCACCCAACTTAGGCAACGTGGCCATAGGAAAGGGCCTGGTGATCTGTCGTATTGCGTGGTGCAACACCAAGCCAGCCCCAAGCCGGCCCGCGAGGACGCGGGCGCTCCAAAGAGCCGCCTCCAAGGAACCGGTTCCCTGATCTCAAGTGGGCGGCATTTCGATCGAACCTACAGCCTAAACACCTACAGCCTACAGCCTCAGTCCCATTAACCATGATCGCCATCATCGACTACAAAGCCGGAAACCTGACCAGTGTCGCGTCGGCCGTTCAGGCCCTCGGACACCCGTGCTGCATCACGTCCGACCCGGCCAAGATCGCCGCCGCGGACCGGGTCATCTTCCCCGGCGTTGGCGCGGCCCGCGCCGCCATGCAGAACCTGCGTGACATGAACCTGGTCGACTGCCTGCGCGCGCTCGCCACGAACGGCAAGCCGTTCCTCGGCATCTGCCTCGGCTACCAGATCCTCTTCGAGTTCAGCGAGGAAGACAACGTGGAGTGCCTCGGCATCCTGCCCGGCAGAGTGGTACGGTTTCCGCAAGGCATGACCGAAGGTGACACGCGCCCGTTGAAGATCCCGCAGATGGGCTGGAACGAGGCCCGGTTCAACCTGCCCCACCCGGTCGCAGCCGGCCTGGCCGCTGGCAGCGAGTTCTACTTCGTGCACTCGTACTACCCGGTGCCGCAGCCCGACCTCGTCTGCGCCACGACAAAGTACGGCATCGACTTCGCGTCCGGCGCCGCGTCCCGGAACCTGGTCGCGTTCCAGTTCCACCCCGAGAAGAGCGGCCGCCCAGGCCTGAAACTGCTCGACAACTTCTGCCGCTGGACCCCGTCTTAGCGAATGAGAAACAGGGGCATGCGGGCGAACTACGTTGGCAGTTCAAGCGCATGGCGCAACGCATGGTCCAACTCTTCGATGCGACTGCCGGACAGGCGCGCGACAAACTGCGTCAGCTTGCCCTTGAACATCAGCATGAGGAAATCGCAGCGAACCGCGCAGACCCGGGGAAGCCCGTCTTCAGCACCGAGAACCACCTCGCTGCGCAGACCCAGTACCTGGCTGTAAACCGGCGCACAGATCACGGTGGACACATCCGGGTTTTCGGCAATGAACGTACGCGACACTACCACGTAAAAACCAGGCCTGTCGCCGCGCTCCGGGACACGGGTTGCCGTCCGATAGATCTCGCCACGTCTCACGGGACCGCCTGCTCCTGAACCAAAGCCTCCAGCTCGCCTTCGAGCTTGGACCGGTGTCGCCGCCAGATCACTCGCTCCTCCTCCTCCGCGGCGCGGGCGTCGAGGCGGCGAAGGTAATCGTGGAGCGCCTCTCGCACCAGTGCGGACCGATTGTGCTCTGCGTCTGGGTACCGCTCCAGCACGCCATCGACCTTCGCCAGTGTTGGCTCGTCTATGGTGACTGCAATAGTCTTCATATTGTAACTATATCGGATGTGCCAATGCCTGTCAAGCCTTACGTGGAGTGCGTGACAAGGCGGGAACCCGAGTGACGCGTCGACGGTGGATGCCAGGTCTCCCGGCTTGGCTTGGTTCAGTCGCGTCGCTCCACACCGGCAGATCGGAAAAGCAAACGCCGAGACGCAACCCGCGTCCCGGCGTTTGTGATTACGCCTGTCCCTGCAAGGTCCGCGGCTCAGCCGTTCTTCTCTTCGAAGTCGGTCATGAAGTCGATCAGCGACGAGACTGCAGCCAAGGGCACGGCGTTGTAGAGGCTGGCGCGGATGCCGCCGACGGCACGGTGCCCCTTGAGCCCGTCCAGTCCGGCTGCCTTGGCTTCCTTCACGAACTTCTCCTCCAGCGCCTCTTCGGGCAACCGGTAGCAGACGTTCATCTTGGACCGGTCCGCAGGCTCGACGGTGCCCTTGTAGAAGATCGACAGATCCAGCCGCTCATAGAGATTATGGGACTTCACGTTGTTGATCTTCTCGATGGCCTCGATTCCGCCGCTGGCCAGCAGCCAGTCGGTCACCAGCCGGAACATGTAAATGCCAAACACCGGCGGCGTGTTGTAGAGAGACTTGGAATCAGCGAACGTCGAGTACCTAAGCATGGTCGTGAGGCTGGCCGGTGTGCGTTTCAGCAGATCTTTGCGGACAATCACGACCGTCAGCCCCGCCGGGCCCACGTTCTTCTGCGCGCCGGCAAAGATGAGTCCGAACTTGTTGACGTCGAAGCGCCGCGAGCAGAAATCGCTGGACATGTCGGCGATCAGCGGGACATCGCCCGTTTCAGGGAAGAAATGGTACTGCGTGCCGTGCACCGTGTTGTTGCTGCAGATGTAGAAGTACGCGGCATCCTGGGGCACGTCCCACTCGGTGCAGTCACCGATCCGCTTGTACTCGTAATGCCGACCGTCGTAGACCACTTCGACATCAGCAAACAGCTTGGCCTCCTTGATGGCCTTGAGGCTCCACTCGCCCGTGTCCGCGTAACAGGCCTTCTTCCCAGGCACGGCCAGGTTCATCGGCACCATGGCGAACTGCAGGCTGCCGCCGCCCTGGAGGAATAGCACCGCATAGTCCGGACCGATGTTCAGCAGCTTGCGCAGGTTCGCTTCGGCAGCGTCGTTGACCTCTTCAAAGGCCTTGCTGCGGTGGCTGGCTTCGACGATGCCGTACCCCATACCATGGTAGTCCAGGAACTCCTCCTGAGCCTTCTTCATGACTTCCAGAGGCAGCGCCGCGGGACCCGCGTTGAAGTTGTAGACGCGCTTTGGATCCATAAGACGAAACGTTCCTTTTCTAGGCTGAACTCAACCCCGCGTGCCGCCCTAAACTCCTGCGAACGATAGGCAAAACATACATGCCAACCACCGTAGGGATCCTCAAAATTCAAGGCGCAGACACCGCAGACGTGTTGCCATGATGTAATATATTCCGCTCCGCCGCGACTGCAACGTCCGCGAGGTAGGGTTCCAGGGCTGTTTCAAGATCCGGCCCCGCGTCTCGGAAGGCCACGCCTCTGCGCACACCAAGTAGGGGCGGCCTGTCCTCAGGCCGCCCCCCCCGGCGTGGGGACACGCCGGGGGTACTCGCCGCACGTGACGGTCACAAATCTTGAAACAGCCCTGGTAGGGTTCAGGGGGCGGCAACCCTCGCCCCCGAGCCGCCGCTGATGAACTTCTCGAGCAAGAGCAGCGCCGCGGGGATAGTCACGATTGAGGCTAATGTCGTCAACACGGCGGCACGGGCCGCAAAGTCTGGCGACCCGCCGTAGCGTCGGGTCACGATACTCGCGCTGACCGGCAGCGGCACCAGCGCATGGAACCGCTCGACGTTCAGACCGCGCGCCAATGAATGGAAGACCAGCAACGGGAACAGGAAGTCGATGACGAGCCGTGACCAGCGGTCAATCTCGGCTTCTTCGATGTAGTGCAAGGCGCGGGCGAGCCAGCCGACGAAGAAGACACCGAACGTCTGAACAACGGCAATGTCGATATCGCGGGTCACCGGACCGCGCGCTCCATGGCAAACTCGGGCTCTTCGGGCCAACCACGTTCGGGTGTGCCGCGACGCGTCTGTTCGCGAATGACCCGGAAACCCATCTTGCTGTAGAGCGCGAAGGCGCGGGCGTTGGCCTTCTGCACCGTCAGGTGCATGACGGGCGGGCCGACGTGGCGTGCGATCTCCGCCAAACGCGTCATCAGCAACCCGCCGACCCCCAGGCCCTGCGCCCGGCGGCTGATGCAGATGCCGAAACCGCTGGACGGTGCGGTTGCGTCTTTCCAGCGGTACCAGGCGTAGCCGCCTATCGCACCGTCAGGCAGTTCGAGAACCAGCACCACCTCCAGAGGACTGAGGGCGCGCCCGGCGTTCCGGCGCGCAGACTCGCGGTCGAGCGGGTGCGGGCAGTAGAAGCGATGGTCCTCGTCAGGGACCTGCTCGTAGAAATCCCCCAGCGCCTCCGCGTCAGACTCAGCCAGCGGCCGGATCACCGCTTCCGTTCCGTCCCGCAGCGCCACCGTTGCAACGGGGAACCGTTCCTGGTCTTCCTTGGTCATACGGAAAGCATCCCAGCGTAGATCGTCTCTGAAATCGGAAACCCAAGGGGTGAGGGATGAAAGCTGAAATCCGAGGTCCAGAGGCCGGAGCGGACACCGGCTCCCCCGCATTCACTTCAGGTTTCAGATTTCAACCCTCAGCCCTCGCCCCCGGGGCTACTCCTTGAGCAATCGCATGTACCCGACGACCCCGAACGAGTAGGCGCGCGAATCCCGCCCCGCGTGCGACTCCACCGGATATGGTAAGAAACTCAGCCTGCGGACACCGTCGTCGTGTCGTTCTTGGCCACCCGAACGAGAACAACCGACACATTGTCCTCGCCGCCCGCCTCGTTCGCCATGGCGACCAACCGCTCGGCCAGCGCCTGCAGGTCGCCATCCCGCTCTTCTGCCAGGACGCGCCCCAACTCCCCCACGCGCACCATCCGGGTCAGCCCGTCGGAACACACCAGGAAAAGGTCGCCCGGCACGACCTCTACCGGCGTCTCCTCCAACGTCACGTCCGGGCTCATCCCCACGGCCCGCGTGATAACGCCGCGGAAGACCCGTGGCAACGTTTCTTCACTCTCCATCCCGAACGCCGCAGCCACCGAATGGTCGACCGTCAACTGCCTCAGTTCGCCGCGACGCATGCGGTAGGCGCGGCTGTCGCCGGCATGCAGGATTGCCGCCCCGCCACCGGGACGCACACCGAACACCATGATCACCACCGTGGTGCCCACTCCCGTAGTTCCCCACGCCTCCGCCTGCGCCCGGATGCACGCGTTGGCGCGGGCCGTCGCACGGTTGACCGCCGCCACCCCGGCCTCCAGTGAACCCACGGAACCCTCCCCCTCCGTTCCCACAAACTCCTCGTGCAACGACTGCATGACGGTCCGACTCGCCATCTCGCCGCCCATGGCGCCGCCAATCCCGTCGGCAACCCCGAAAATCCCGTGCTCGGGCAGACGCAGTACCGCATCCTCGTTGTGCAGCCGCAAGCGCCCCGTGTCAGTCCTGTCAGCAGAATCGATAAACGAAAAATCCATCGGATGGGTACCGCCACCAAAAGAAACTCGTGTATGAACAACCGGACTCGCCGCCGCGGCCACCGGAACACGACCGCGCGCCCCACCCTCGCCCTCGCACGCGATCGTACATCTTTAGAGGCAAGCGCTAAACATACGACTGCGACACCAACTTTTCCACACCACGCTGTGCGGGGGCAGGGCTGTTTCAAGATTCGTGACCGTCGCGTGCGGCGAGTACCCCCGGCGTGTCCCCACGCCGGGGGGGGCCGGCCTGGGGACA
>MHBL01000145.1 GCA_001803235.1 Lentisphaerae bacterium RIFOXYA12_64_32 | reverse complement strand
GTCCGCGGCTGGGCGAGCTCGGCCTTGGCGAGCTGCGTGGGCGAGGCCTTGTATGCTTTGAGCGCCCGGTAGAATTCCCAAACCTCGGCCCGCTTGGCTTCCAGTGCTTGACGCTGCTCGTCGCTGAAGCCCACCAGTTTGGCCAGGAGGCGCTCGGCGTGGATCCAGCAGAGGGCGTGCAGGAGCACGTTGAACTGGCCCGCGTCGTCACTGAGGATGACGAGGTCTGGGTGGACTCCCTCAGACAGCACGCTGCCCATCAACGCACCCTCGGTCACGATGCGTGCGTGCCGCTCATTCGTGATGCCCCAGTCGCGCAGCACTGTCTGCCAGCCCTCCTCGTCGGCCACGGTGATCTCGCCCACAGCCTCGAGCCGCGCCAGAACCTCCTTCGGCAGCTTCTGCGCGACCATGTAGGCGAGCGCTCGAAATGGCCCGCGGCGCGAAAGCTTTTGCCGAACAGATTCCGCGCGGGCACAGCTCTGTTGCCGACCACCTTCGGCGTTCTGCGTCCAACACTGTCTTGCTCTTGGCCGAAGGCGCCAATCGGCGAGGCGCTGCTGAGAAGCGGCAACGATTCGTGGAGAGCCGAGGAGAAGCAGGAGAGACCGCCGCAGCGTGCGACCTCGTCATCGCATTGGAGATCGGCTCACCCAGCCAGGCTCAAAGCACCAAGCAGTATGCGGCCCGCCTCGCAGCCATGCTGACCAAGCTCATCCAGCGGTTGACGTGAAGCCATCGCTCCGGAATCGTGCTCGTGCTCGTGCTCGGGAATCGCGGGTCGGGGATCGCAGGTCGGCTTTCGTAGATCGTGATCGTGGAGGCAGGGTCGTGGGTCGTGCCACAGCCCCAGGGCCTGCCCTGACTTCATGAGCAGTTAGTGCGCCAGGAGAAGCCTGGAGGAGGTGAAGATGACGTAGACATCGAAGCTCCAATGCAGCCCGGAGGTGAGAGTCCTCACCGGCAAGGCTGACCACCAGCCGGGACCGAGTGTTGCGCCGCGGGCGGGCGACCGACGAGGCGAAGCGTACACAGGGGGCATGCGGGCCGTGCTATTGAGCCCCGAAATCATCATTGCAGGAGCCGACGCCGTTAACTTAGCGGAAGGCGAGATCCACAGGCCGAGTGGTCGGGCCGGTGGGCCTGCCGGGGTCGAAGAACGGGGCACGCACGCAAGGGCTGCCCAGGAACCTAGGGAGACCTCGTCGTCTCCATCGCAGAATCCGCGTGTGGCGCAGCGGACCCAGAGGGGCCAGGTCGCGAAGGGGGTGTCTGGGACGACCCTTTGCGGAGCGAACAACAGTCACCAGGCGATGGTACCGACCGCCAAGGGCAACCGAAGGCCAAGGGACGGGCGGCGAGGAGTCGGAGCCCCCCACTGTACCGAAGAAGCCGGGGAACCGGACCCGAAGGGACTCGGCAGAGGGAAAGGGGGGTCGGGGTCACAGAACCGCAGGAGGGAAAGATGCCCAGTCCACTGACACTGGAGAGCATATCAACGAAACAAGCGCGGATAGCAGAAGTGGCAAAACAGATGCCCGGGACAGCCCTGCGATCGCTGTCCCACAACATGGATCTGGCCTGGCTACGGGAGGCGTTTCGACGCACCCGTAAGGACGGGGCGGTCGGCGTCGACGGCCAAACAGCCGAGCAATACGCCGAGGACCTGGAGCACAATCTCCGGTCGCTGCTGGACCGAGCGAAGTCTGGGACCTATCAGGCTCCGGCGGTACGACGGGTCCGGATCCCGAAAGGCGACGGGAAGACCCGTCCTCTGGGGATCCCGACGTTTGAAGACAAGGTGCTTCAGCGTGCGGTGTTGATGCTCTTGGAGCCGGTCTTCGAACAAGACTTCTACAGCGGCTCCTACGGCTTCCGGCCCAATCGCTCAGCCCATGACGCCCTAGAAGCGCTGAACAAGTGCCTCTGGGAAATGGGGGGCGGATGGGTCCTCGACGTGGATGTCCAGAGCTTCTACGACTCTCTGGCCCACGGGAAGCTCCAAGAGATGTTTCGCCAACGGGTAGTCGATGGGGTCGTGGTACGCCTCATCGGCAAGTGGTTACATGCCGGAGTTCTGGAAGAGGGCAGCGTAGTCCAGCCTGAAGCCGGGACCCCTCAAGGCGGGGTGATTTCGCCGCTGCTGGCGAACATCTACCTGCATGAGGTCGTCGACCAGTGGTGGGTCAGGGAGGTGCTGCCGCGCATGCGTGGGGGCGCCAAGTTGATCCGATACGCTGACGATCTGGTGATGGTCTTCGAGGAACGCCAGGACGCCCAACGGGTCCAGGCGGCGTTGGCCAAGCGATTCGAGCGCTATGCCCTGACACTCCACCCCGAGAAGACACGGCTGGTACGATTCCAACGGCCCAACGGCCATGGTCGGTACGCGGACGGTGAGCGACCCGGGAGTTTCGACTTCTTGGGCTTCACTCATTACTGGAGCCGCTCGCGTAAAGGACCCTGGGTCCCCAAGCGAACGACCTCGAAGAAACGTTTCAGCCGAGCGTGCCGGGCGCTCAACCAGTGGCTGCGCCAAGCACGACACAAACCTCTTGCCGAACAAGCAACCACGCTGGGGCAAAAGCTCCGAGGGCACTTCAACTACTAC
>MHBL01000144.1 GCA_001803235.1 Lentisphaerae bacterium RIFOXYA12_64_32 | reverse complement strand
GGGAAGGTGCGGACCATTGCGCGCAATTGCGGGGTGACTTCTGGCGACCGAGCACTAGCCCGCGAACCTGTTCACCCGTGGCACAAGGCCACGGGGGTCGCACCGGCAATCCGCCTCCGTTGCCGCGCGGAGCTTCACCCCCGCGGGCGTTCGCCGCCGAGCGTCGGCACGAGCGCCAGAAGCAAGACCAGCCCCAGCAGGGCGATGCCCGAGAAACTGAGGTACAAGGCCGTGAACCCGTATCGTTCCGCCACCCACCCGCCCAGCACTCCGCCGACAATCCCGCCGCCGCCCATGGCGACCGCCGCAAACACCGACTGGGCCGTACTGTTCAGCCGCGCCGGAACGCAGCGGCTCACGTACGTCACCGTCGCACAGTGGAACGCTCCGAACGTCAACGCGTGCAGCGATTGCAGGAGAACCACAACCCAGATGTTGCGGGTGATCCCAAACGTGAACAACCGCACCACACACCCCAGCAAGCCGAGCGCAAAGAGATTCCGGACCCCGATACGCTCCATGATGCGCTTGCTGTAGAAGATCACCGGGATCTCGCTGAGCGGCCCCAAGACCCAGATGTACCCGGCCTTGGAGAACCCGATCTCCTCCTTCAGAAAAAGCGTGAAGAAACCGTAGTAACTCATCATCGCCACGCGCCCCAGGAACGCGCACAACGTGACCAGGATGAACCCGCGTGTCAGAAAGACCCGCACGCCCGGGTGTGCCGCCGGCTCGGTTGCGGCCCGCGCGTCCGCAACCAGGGTCTTGTCCGACGGCAGCAGCAGGACGCTGCCCAAGTGCAGGAGCGCCACCATCGCCATGGCGACCAGAATCATGTTCCCGGTCACCGTCGCGGCAATTCCTGCCATCTCCAGGATCGCAATGCACACGAGGAATGACACCGACCCGCCGGCTCGCACCGCGCCGTAGTCGCCGCCGTGGTGGCGGATGAACCGGAACGCCAGTCCGTCGGTGAGAGGGATCAGCGGTTTATAGAACAGCCCGAAGAGCGTCGCCACGAACAACGCTCCTACCACACTGCGGGTGCAGCCGAACAAGAGGAACGACGGCAGGGCCGCCAGCGCGGCAAGGCCCAGCATCAGGCGCGGCCGCCCCGTGCGGTCGGCCATGTAGCCCCACAGGGGCGGGGCCAGCACGGCCATGACCTCCAGGCAGCCTTGCACCAGACCGATCTGTTCCCGGTCATACCCCCGGCACCGCAGCAGCACCTGCAGGTACGGGGTGACGACCGCAAACGGCAGGAACAGCGCGCCATAGGCCAGCGCAAAGCGCCACTGCATGCCCGGGGGGAAATGATGCGACAGTTCGTCAACCGGTCGACACGCGACCGGCTCATCCGCATGCGGCACGAAACACCGCCTTTCGGAACTCAACGCTGTTGCCGGTGCGCAAGGCTCAAGCCTGCAACACCGCCAGGATTCGATACACAGACACGGGCCGGTACAGTACAGCCGCATGGCGGGATCCGCACCCGCGCCCGCGTCGGCTTGAGACGCACCCGTGAAACGAGTATATTCGCGATATGCTTTGGAGGCGAGTTCAGCGTCGGACACACCCGATCACGGGACAACCTGCGTGGAGCGAAACCCGGAAGGTAGCCAGAGCATGGAGACCGAACGTTACCCGTGGCTTTGGGATGTTGACATGGACAATGCCACGTTTGATGCCGTGTTGCGCGGTCAGGCCAATGCATCGGGGCTGGATGCCGACTGGGCTATGTTGCGCCTGATCGAGTACGCGCCCTATCGCGAGATCAAACGTCTTCTGCCGCTCGACGCTTTTCTGGGCCGCTGGACGGCGCTGATGCCAAGGGTCCGCTCCGAAATGCGCCGGCACGGAATGGATTTCTTTGCCGCCTGGATGCAACGCGAGGGGCAGGCCCATGCCTAGAAACTGGACCGCGCTTTACGCCTTGCAGGATACGGCGCTGAGGGCCTTTTCCGGGATTGAACATGGATTCTGCCTGACCGGCGGCACGGCGCTGAGCCGAGGCTATTACCGGCACCGGTATTCCGAAGACTTGGACTTCTTCGTCAACGATGCCGCCGACTTCGTGCTCCGGCGGGTCATGGAGTCAGGGCTGTTTCAAGATCTGGCGCCGCGTCTCGGAAGGCCACACCTCCGCGCACACCTGGTAGGGACGGCCTGTCCTCAGGCCGCCCCCCCCCGGCGTGGGGACACGCCGGGGGTACTCGCGGCCCGCGACGGTCACGAATCTTGAAACAGCCCTGTCATGGAGTAGCGGCGGCCTGGCCGGCGCCGAAACCGGGTGTACATTTCAGGAAATTCCCGACCGACGAATCCCGCACGCACGGCGTACAGGCAGACGCGCCTGAGAGAAACGGGAGAGTCCGACAATGCACAACGCAAGTCCAGGCTTCCGTCCTGCGGCGTCCCGCGCCCAGTCGGTGCGTCCCGCCGCGTCTATCCGCGGCGTCGGACTGACGGGACGGCGGTTCACCCTGATCGAACTCCTCGTGGTGATCGCCATCATCGGGATTCTGGCCAGCCTGCTGCTCCCGGCCCTGAGCCAGGCCCGCGACCGAGGCCACCAGTCCGTGTGCCGAAATCATCTCAAACAAATCATGCTCTCCAGCCTGATGTACGTCGACGACTACGGCCGTTTCATGAGCCGGCCGGTCACGCCCACGCCGGACTGGTCGACCACCTGGTCCGACGATTACGAGTACTTCACCGGCCACTCCGGCTGGAACGCGCCAGCCAACGCGCCCCGCTTCCACTACGGACTGCTGCTGCTGCCGTACATCGGCAACGAGTCCGCCTACGTCTGCCCCGCCGACCGCGACATGACCAACCGCGACGGAAGCTGGATCTCGTACCATTACAAGCTGCAACTCTACAACAGTTCCACATTCCACCAAGGCTGCACACTCATGCAGATCAAGGTCCCGGACAAGACCATGTTCTTCCACGAACAGCGCTCGTTCCACCGCCGCCAGTTCGACCTGGGCAACGCCTACTCGCTTTACACCACCAGTTGGGACATGAGCCCGAACCAGGCCGTGATTCTGGCCGCCGCGGATGGGCACGTGGACTTCCGCACCTGCACCCCGGCCAGCATGTACTGCTACCGCGACCTGCACTGGGGTTATTCCCTGTCCGGCAACGCGATCACGCGCGGCGACATGAAGTAGCCCGCCCCCCGGCCCAGACCGCGTTGCACGCGGTTTCCGGGCCCCTGCAGCGGGCGTAATGCGTCGCGCGTGCACGGTTGGGCGGTGGATGGCCAAAGTAGCGGGAGCGGCT
>MHBL01000143.1 GCA_001803235.1 Lentisphaerae bacterium RIFOXYA12_64_32 | reverse complement strand
CGGACTTGCCACCGCGCTCCATAGGGTGACGTCGCCGAGAACCTTAGTAGCATTTGGGGGGCGTTGCGGCGCGTGTCCCGGAGTGCCGGCACGTGCGTGTATGGCAGCGCCGTGGGCCGCTCGCTGAAGCGTCGCTGCAGCTTCCGCCTGAAGGCGGGACTCACACGGAGACGCCGAAGCAACAGCCCTACATGATCGGGCGCTGGTCGCCCGGGAGTGGTTCCCATGTTATTCGCGGGCTGCGACAGAGTGGCCGGAGCGGCTCGCTCCGGCGGTCGCGGGACCGAGCCGGTCAAGCGACTTTGCCAGAACGCCCCGGACGGACAGTGAGTAACGCCCTCGCATGATCGGGCGGTCTTCCGCCCGGGAGACGTTGACGTATCGCGGTACCAGAGCCACGGGTTTCTCATGGCTGGCCCTCCTTGGCGGGGGGCGCCGCGTTTGCGTCAGGCGCCGGCGTCCGTGGCTTGAGTTGGAAGGCCGTGCCCAGCACGCGCTCCAGCCGTGCCATGTTCTGGTAGAAGTCCGCGGTTGCGCGCAGCCGTGCCAGTTCGAAGTTGTGCACCGTCGCGGTCGTCTCGAGCACCGCGGCCATGCTGGCGTTGCCCTGGCGGTACAGTTCCTCGGCCGACTGCAGCGCCTGCCGCGCCTGCGGCAACAACGTGTTGTGGTACAACCGCACCAGTCGCGACGAGTTCGACAGGCTGAAGTACGTCGAGGCCAGGTCGGCGTCAACCTTCAGCCGTTGTGCGTCTTCTTCGGCCTGTGCCGCGGCCAGCATTTCAACAGCCTCGCGGTTTTGGGCCCGGTACTTGCCGAACCACAGGGGGATCGTCAAGCCCACCGTGACCCCGGCCGTGTGATCCTTTTCCATCCCATCGACCATGCGCGTGTAGTTGGTACCGATCATCAGGTCGGGGATGGGTGCGCGTCGCGCGAGGTCCCGTTGGGCCTGGGCCCGTTCCACGTCCACGCCGGCCGCCGCCAGGTCCTGATTGTAGAGCGTCGCCAGTTCGCGGAGTCGGTCGAAGGGGTCCGCGATCTCGACCGGGTCGGCGACGTCCTCTGTAACGCCAATCGCGACGGTCGCGGGCAGGCCCAGGACCGCGCGCAGCCGAGCACTCTCGGCCCGGCGCATTTCCTCCAAGAGAACGAGGTCGTACCCGAGTTGGGCGCGTTGGCTTTCGGCGCGGAAGGTCTCCGGCAGGTTGGTTCGACCGACGGCGTTGCCCCCTACGGCCAGGGCCGCATACCGGTCGTACAGGTCCCGAATCTCTCGGGTTACGGCTTGGGCCCGATCAATGTAGTAAAGCTCAAAGTACGCTTCCTTGGCCGCGGACAACGCATCGCGGATGGCCGCCTGGTACCGCAACCGGGCGATTTCGGCTTCACGGTCGGCGATGCGGCCGGCAAGAATGAGTTTGCCGGGATAGGGAATGTCCTGCGTCACGCTGAGCATGTACCGGTCGCGGTCGCGGACGTAGAAGGACGTGGCCTCGACCCGCGGGTCCGGGAGCGTCATCGCCTGCGGGCGTTTCTGCGTGGCGGCCCGCCACCGGTGCAGGGCTGCTTCTGCTTCCGGGTTCTGCGCCGCCAGCCCGAGAACCGTCACCAACGATGTCTTCTCCGCCAGTTGGTCCAGTGACGGCTCTGGTTCCTGGGGTGTGCCGGCGGTCTCGGCGCGTGACGCGCCGGCGGTTCCCGGGCGGCGGGCCGCCCGGTCAGTTCGAGATGGAACCGGGGCGTCTTGGCCTGAGTTCCGCCCTTTAGGCGGAAGTTGCAGCGACGCTTCAGCGAGCGGCCGGGGATCGGCTCGCTCAAGCTCGCCTGCCACTTCCGCCTGAAGGCGGGACTCAGACGTGGGAGCCAGCCGTGCGCAGCCGACGGCACTCAGGCACGCCATGACGATGACCAGCAGACCAACCCGCGGTCTGCCGCCGCCGCTTCTCACGTTCTGGACTCTGTTGCGTCTTGTCACATTGCCTTCTGACGTGTATCGCCCTGGTCGGTCAACACGTACGGGCTTCTATTCCGTCGGCCGTACTTCACTTGCACGCTTCGCAGGCCTGCAGATTGTCTCCGCACGCCTTGCAGGTGTGCTCGAACTTGCCGGTCTTGAAGAAGTTCGCCGCGGCCGAGGTGCAGTCCGGGCAGCGCATGCTCTTCTCCGTCGTGTAGGTCGTGATCTTCTGGTTTATGGTGTGCGGACGTCGCACCCAGACCGTCTGGCACGTCGAGCACATGACTGCCGGCTCGGGCGTCGTTGCAGTCGCCGTCTTGCAGCCCGTAAGCAGGAGGCTGCCGGCTCCGAGGATGGCCACACACACTGTGAGTGTCTTTGCCTTGTTCATTGTTGTCTCCATGTCGCTGTCTGCGGTTGTTAGTTTTCGTTACGTCCGGGCCGGTCAGGCCGTCAACCATGGCGGAAGGCCGGACAACGTGTCTTCAGAATCCGCCATCGTGTGTCAGTGGCACCCGCCGCTGTGTCCCGAGGCCCTGTCGGAGGCCGCACCCGAGTGCTGGCCGTGTCCGGCGCCGTCGCCGGATCCGGTTTGGCAGCCCGTCAGGAGTAGGACGATCACTCCCAGCAGGCACAGCGAAAGGGTGGCCTTGACGAGGTATGCCGAGAAACGGGTCTTCATGTCGTTGTTCCTACATCAGTCTGTGTTTGACGGGACCGCTCCCCGACAAGCCTTGCTGTCCCTGAGCCGGTTTCGGCTCTGTCCCTGGATGGACGTCGGTTGATCGGTCGCTTGAGCGTCCTTCCGTTCTCCGTTCCTCACCTGGCCATCCACGGGTTTGGGATAAGGGCCCGCGCAAGAATAACTTGGCAGTTTGGCGTGGCGGCAGGCCGTCAGATTCTAGGAACGAGGCCTGAGCATATTGAAATATGTGATGGCCGAAGTGACGACGAAGCTGACGGCCTGCCGCCACGCCCCGCAGGGCGGCCAGCTCTCTTGGCCGTTTTCGGCGTTACTCGGTCGTTACATAGGTCACTATGCGCCTCCCTCGTGCCTTGAAACCGGCTCAAAATAGCTAGCCGCAAACTGTCAAGTTATTCTTGCGCGGGCCCTAAGCGAGGTTGAGGTGGGCGGATTGGACGCGTCTACTTCCCTGCCTGTTTCCGGCAAATGGGGCACTTCTCAACGATGGACTTGCAGGTGTCGCAGACATGAATTGTGTTGCCGATCTCAGAGCCAACGTAGGCCCTGATCGTATCAGCCACCGCCGGATCGACGGTGCTCACTGTCCGGCATTGAGGACAGGCACACTTACCATATGCAGCTTGCGTGACTGATGTAGCCCGCGTCTCGCGTTGGCATGACGGGCATGTGGTGCTCTTCTGCAGGGACGCGACTTTCCCCGAAGTCTGGCAACCCGTTGTCGTAACGAGCAACCCCAGGCATACAAGGCATATCGCGGTCCAAGCAAGTGTCGTTTTCATCTCTGTTTCTCCTTTGTTGTGGTTTGGCCAAACAAGTACTTCGGGAACCGGATCTGCAGTCTGTCCCAGGCGCCTCCTTCCTTTGCGCGGCGGCCGGCCCAGGCCGTCCGCCGCGGTCCTTCTCACTTGGTATCGTGGCCTTCATGGCCGGCGTCCTTCTTTGCGGGGGGCGTGGTCGCCTCCGGCGCCTTGGCGCCGGCGTCCTTCTCCGCTTTTGCCTTGGCGGCCTCGTCTAGCTTCTTCAGGTACTTGTCAGGGTCCGCCTTGAACTTGTCGATGCAGCCTTTGCAGCAGAAGCGGACTTCGCGGCCGTTGTGGTCGTACTTGACCGCTTCGCCCATGCCGCCGAGCTTCTCGCCGGACACCACGCAGGTGTCGAGCGGGTAGGTGTCTTTGGCGGCGGGCGCCTTCTTCTCATCCGCGGCCCAGGCCAGAGTGCACCCGAGCGCTGCGGTCGCGACCACCATGCCGAGTTTCTTCCAGGTTCTCATGTCTGCGTTCTCCTTGTTGCTTGTGACTCAGTGACTCAGTGACTCAGTGACACTTGACACGCACCACGACAAACATGTTGTTGCAGAGATAGCGGCTAGGGCGGCTAACAGCCTACAGCCTATCCACCTACAGCCTATTTTCCGTGCCTGGTCGAGGCGCCGGCCTTGGGTCGGGCTTCGTTTTGCGTTCCACACTCGTGCATGCCGGTCGGGCATTCTGTGCACAGGCACTCGGTCACTGCGTTTTCGTAAACACGCTGCTGATCGGGGGTCAGGAGCTTGTGGACCTTGCGGATGTGCTCGATCATGGCCAGTTCGTTCGCGCGTTGGGCCTGACCCATGGTGTCGAGCAGGCTGCGGGTTTTCGCCCCGTCCGGATCCGGGGCGAACAGCACCTCACGCATGCCAGCCCGGGCGGTGCAGTGCGCGGCGCACTGACCGGTGAGGGCCTGACGGTACTCGGCCTCCAGCGCCTGTACGGCCGTCTGTTGTTCAGGGGTCAGATTCAACGTGCGGGTCAGCCACGCGGCGTCCTCGACCCGAACCGGCTGGGCGGTTGCGTCGGCCTTGACGGCATTGCGGGGGCAGGTCCGACCCAAAGCCAGCGTGAAACCGGCCGCGGTCACCAACATGACAACCATGAGAAATGCTACGGTAAGTCCGAACTTTTTCATTGCCGTTGCCCTCCGGTCATGGCCAGGTAGTCGCCGGCTACGGTTCCCGGCGCGAGGAGCGAGAACGGAGTCGTGCCGGGAATGGCGCGGGCGTCGCTGCCCGCCGGGACGACCATGGCCCCAACAACGCCCACGGCAAAAGCCAGCACCAAGGTGCAACCTGCGGCAAACGCCGCGCGCCGTGGCGCCGCGAGCCAGGCGGGCAGCCAACCCCAGATGCCTGGGGCGTCCAGGCCTGCGTCCGGCTGCGCTCTGTCCAAACGGATACGGCGCAGCACGTCCTGCTCGAAGGTGGGCGACGGTTCGCGCCCCGGCCACTGCCGCAGCAGTTCGCTCAGTTTCTTTTCGTTCGGGTCCATGATTTGCGCTTCTCCGTACTTCAGTCTTCACCCTGTTAAACGCCGCCATTGGCGAAATCCCTCGCTGGCTCAAACGAAAAAGTGCTGTGTCTGGCAAAGGTGGACCTGCGTCGAGCCGCGCGGCAGCGCAGGACGGCACCCGGCACGGTGGTGTTTCGATGGCCGAAGATTGACGCGGAGAGCAACGCGCCACGCACCCGGCTGAAGGGCGTATCGATTTGGCCCACGCGGCCCCAAGTCAGCCCGCGAGGACGCGGGCGCTCCAATTCGGATGCAGCACGAATTATGGAGCGCCCGCGTCCTCGCGGGCTCTGGATTCCATTAAATCGACAGGCCCTGAAGCCGGGACTCAGGCGGGGAGCGGGCTCGATGTCGGAGTCCCGCGTTCAAGGTCTGTCGATTTGGCCACCTCAGATGCGCAACCACGCCCAAAGTGGCCGGACCGGCTCGGTCCGGCATGCGGGAGCGAGCCGCTCCCGCCACCCTGGAAGGCCCGCTGCCGCACTAAATCGACGCACCCTTTACGCGGAAGCGGGCGCGGGTCTTCAGCGAGCGCACGGCGGCGTGGTGTGACGAGGGCGCTCCTCGGGCGTGGTGGCGGCGGGGGCGGACTCGTCTTGCGCGTGACCGGTCGGACAGGTCGGACCAGATTGCCGTCACAGCAGGTGCGCCAGGCGCGACCGCAACGTTTGGCGGGCACGGTACAGGCGGGATTCGACCGACTTGGCGCTGCAGTCCATGACGGCGGCGATCTCGGTGACTGGCAGTTCCTCGTATTCAGCGAGGACCAGGGCGGTGCGCTGATCTTCCGGCAACGACGCCACGGCCGCGGCGATCTCCGCGGCCACGTCATGACGATCCGCCGCGACGTCCGGAGCGGGGACGCGACCCGGCAGTTCGCCGCCGCCCTCCCGCTGCGCGTCCAGCGACTCGGCCGGATGACGACCGCGGTGGCGCATGTGGTCGAGCGCCGCGTTGCGGGCGATCTGGAACAGCCAGGTGGAAAACGCGGCCTGGCCGGGGCGGCACTGATAGTCTCCGATCTTGCGCGCCACCCGGACGAAGACCTGCTGCGCCACGTCCTCGGCTGCACCGGCGTCGCCGGTCATGCGGTAGGCGAAGTTCAGAACCGGTTTCTGCCAGTCGCGCACCAGGACGCGGAATGCCTCTTCGTCGCCCGCCTGGAGGCGAGCGACAAAGGCCGAATCCACGACAGGCGTTGAAGATTGCTGCATCTTCGCTCTCGATGTGAGGGCGCGACGGCGCGATTTCCCGGAGTGCCAAGGCTGCTGCGGGTACGATAGCCCGGGCTCAGGGGTGCGCAAGGGGGGGGGTAGGGTAATACCCCATAGGCGCCAAGAGAGAGAATAGGTGCCAGATGCGTCCGTTCGTGGTCGTTCGCCACGGCGGACAGTACGCACACCGGCAGTGGCGCGGGACGTCCCGGACCGCAGCATGGTGCCTCGGGTCCGTCTCGGACCGAGGGGATCCGCCTTCGGTCCGCAGTGTCCGCCGTCGCTTTTGGCTATGGCGGACGTGTCGCCGGACAGGCCCCACCGGCGCACCCCGCTTCGGCGCGTCTCGCGCCGAGCCACCGCGCGCCCGATCGTGTCCTGGCCCGGGCAACCCGCATCTCGACACCGTGCGCGTTTCCCACCCCCCCCAAAAAAATTCCCGACCTGCGCAAGCAGAGTGAGGTCGGGTAGGTCGCGGTGCCAGCCCAGACGACCTCTCCTGACTGACAGTCCCGCGGGCGGCCCTCCGCCCGCCATCCGAACCTTGCGCCACGTGCGCACCGAAAAGCGGGCGGGGGGCCGCCCGCGGGACTGTTCGGATGGTGGCGGGGCTTAATCCGCTGCTTGCACAGTTCGAAAATTCCTCCACTCCAGGCTTGACACAATGCCCGCCGCATGGCATATTGTAGAAAATCCATGGATATACTAGATGATGGGATTCTGGGATGAAAGTATCGACCAAGGGCAGGTACGGACTGCGGTTCATGTTGGACGTGGCGATGTACAGTCAGGACGGCAATGTGACGCTGAAGGAAGTGGCGCAGCGCCAAGGCATTTCCGAGAAGTACCTGTGGCAGCTCGCGGGCCCCTTAAAGACGGCGGGGTTGATCCAGGCCACGCTCGGCGCGCAGGGCGGCTACGTCCTGGCCAAACCGGCGGCGCAGATCTCGGTGCTGCAGATCTTTGAGGCACTGGAAGGCGAGTGCTCTCTGGTGTCTTGCGTGACGGCGCCGTCGACGTGTCCGAGTCGCACGGCCTGTGCGGCGCACTCGGTCTGGAGCGACCTGAGTCGTACGCTGGGTGCGGCGATGGCGGCGCTCAGCTTGGCCGATGTGGCGGAGAAGCAGCGGGCGATCAACGACGATTCGTCGCCGACGTACAACATCTAGGGTTCAAGGGTTCAGTCAGAGGTTCAAGGGTTGTAACCACTCAGGTAGTCAGAAGCCAGGAGTCAGAATTCAGAATGGAAAGCGCAAC
>MHBL01000142.1 GCA_001803235.1 Lentisphaerae bacterium RIFOXYA12_64_32 | reverse complement strand
CGCTACTGGCGTCCCCATTCTGACTCCTGAATTCTGACTCCTGTCTACCTGAGTAGTTACCAAGGGTCCATGAAGACGGAGACAGACAGCGATCGGCGCACCAAGTCAGGGAATTCGTGGTTCCCCCGACACCCGACACCCAAACACTCATCTTTTCGGAACGAGAGCGAACGAGTGGTCCAAACTGGAGGAGTGAAGGAACATGTCCAAGAACACGTGGAGATTCGGTACGCAGGTGATTCACGGGGCGCAGACCCCGGAGCAGTGGAAGTCGGCTACCCAGGTGCCGATCTTCCAGACTGCTTCGCATCGTTTTGACACGGCGGAGGAGTTGGCGGAAGTCTTTGCGGGCAAGAAGCCTGGCTTCATTTATCAGCGTCTCCGCAATCCCACGAACCAGACCCTGGAGAAGCGCCTGTGCCTGCTTGAGGGCGGCCTTGATGCCGTTGTCACCAGTTCCGGCATGGCGGCGATCACCGATGCGGTGCTGGCGATCTGCCGTACCGGGGACGAGATCGTGTCCGGCAATTCGTTGTTCATGTCGACCTTTCTGCTTTACAACAACGTATTCAAGAAGTTCGGGATTGAGGTCAAGCTCGTGGAGACCAGCGACCTGAATGCCTGGAAGGCCGCGGTCACGCCGAAGACCAAGCTTCTGTTTGTGGAAACGATCGGCAACCCGAAGATGGATGTGCCGGACATCCGCAAGCTTGCCGACCTGGCGCACGCCAACCATGCCCCGCTGATCGTGGACAACACCTTGGCGACGCCGTACCTGTTCCGGCCGTTCGAGTACGGCGCCGACATTGTCGTGCATTCGACGACCAAGTACCTGAACGGGCACGGTTCAGCGGTGGGCGGTGTAGTCGTGGACGCCGGGCGATTCGATTGGCCGGATGACAAGTACCCGGACTTCAAGATCTACAAGGAGCGCAAGGGTCCGCTGGCGTACATCGACAAGGTGTGGCGTGAGATTCACATCAACTTCGGCACCAGCCAGGCGCCGATGCATTCGTACCTGACGCTGATCGGCCTCGACACGCTGGCGCTGCGCATGGAGCGGCACCAGAGCAATGCGATCAAGGTGGCCGAGTTCCTGCAGAAGCACCCTACCGTCAAGTGGGTGAACTTTCCGGGGCTGCCTCAGAGTCCGGCGTACGCGACGGCCAAGGCCCAGTTTGAGGGCAAGGGCTACGGCGCACTGCTGACCTTCGGTCTGGCGAGCGAGAAGGCCTGCTTTGAGTTCATCCGGAATGTTAAGCTCATCTACCATTTGGCGAACCTGGGTGACTGCAAGACCCTGGTAATTCACCCCTGGTCGTCGCAGTACGTCAGCTTTGCCGAGACGGCGCGCCACGCCAACGGCATCACCCCGGACCTGGTTCGCATTTCGGTTGGCATCGAGGCGATCGAGGACATTCTGGAGGACTTTGACCAGGCTCTTCGGCAGGCGGGGGAGTGACCTGCGTGGGCCCGGCACAGGGGAAGCGAAAGTAGGAGCGGGAGTAGGAGTAAACGAGGAGTACGGAACATGAGCCGAATTTACGCTGACAATGCGCAGTCAATAGGGAACACTCCGCTAGTCAAACTCAATCGTGTCGTCGCGGGTGCGAAAGCCATCATTCTGGCCAAGATCGAAGGGCGTAACCCCTCGTATTCGGTCAAGTGCCGGATTGGGGCCTCAATGATCTGGGATGCGGAGAAGCGTGGCGTGCTCAAGCCCGGGGTCGAGATCATCGAGCCGACGAGCGGCAATACGGGGATCGCCCTGGCGTATGTCGCTGCGGCGCGAGGCTACAAGCTGACGCTCACCATGCCTGAAACGATGAGTATCGAGCGGCGGCGTGTCTTGTCCGCGCTGGGGGCAAGCCTGATTCTCACGCCGGGCGGAGAAGGCATGAAAGGCGCCGTCCGGCGGGCCGAGGAGATCGCAGCGTCTGACCCTGTCCACTGGTTCCTGCCGCAGCAGTTTCGCAACCCGGCCAACCCGGCCATTCACGAGACCACCACCGGCCCGGAGATCTGGAATGACACGGCTGGGGCGGTTGACGTGGTGGTGGCGGGTGTGGGCACGGGCGGTACGATCACTGGTGTGTCACGGTACCTCAAGCGGGTCAAGGGAAAAGCGATCACGTCAGTGGCGGTGGAGCCGCAGGAAAGCCCGGTGATCACGCAGAAGCTGGCTGGCCAGGAACTTAAACCGGGTCCGCACAAGATCCAGGGCATCGGGGCGGGGTTCATCCCCGACACGCTCGATCTGTCGGTCGTGGACCGGGTCGAACAGGTCAACGGCGCGGAGGCCGTCGAACTGGCGCGGCGCCTGGCGCTGGAGGAAGGCATTCTGTGCGGTATTTCCAGCGGCGCGGCCGTGGTGGCTGCCCTGCGGTTGGCATGCCTGGACGAGTTTGCTGGCAAGGTCATCGTGGTGATACTCCCGGATGCCGCGGAACGGTACCTGTCCACCGTCCTGTTCGAGGGCATCGGCGGCTGAGTGGGGCGTGGAGCATGGGGCGTGGCGTGTCGTGGGGCGTGGAGTGTCGTGGGGCGTGGAGTGTCGTGGGGCGTGGAGAGCGTGCAGTGGGGCGTGGAGAGCGTGCAGTGGGGCGTGGAGAGCGTGCAGTGGGGCGTGGAGTGTCGTGGGGCGTGGAGCATGGGGCGTGGAGCGGGTGTCGGGTGTCGGGTGTCGGGTGTCGGGTGTCGGGTGTCGAGGGGGCATAGGGCGCGGGCCTCCGCGTCCGCTTGCCGTGTGGGTGTTCGGAGGTGCGTGACATGGCGACGGCAGCGACAAGCGTTGAGAGCGGGCGGCCTGGCCCGGAAAAGGCGGCCGCCTGGCAGCGGGAACTGGCCGGTTCAGCGCCGGAGGCGGTGCTGGCCTGGGCGGCACAGACGTTCGGCGACCGTGTTGTGTTTGGTTCCTCGTTGGGCGCCGAGGACCAGGTGCTCGTGCACATGATCGCGACGGTCAAGCTGCAGATCCCGGTGTTCACGCTTGATACCGGACGGCTGTTTGCCGAGAGCTACGATCTGATGGCGCAGACCGAGGAGCGTTACGGCATCCGCCTGCAGGTCTTCTGTCCGGATGCCGCCGAGGTGGAGGCGCTGGTGGCGGAGCATGGGCCCAACCTGTTCCGCAAGAGCGTCGCGTTGCGGCGGTTGTGCTGCGAAGTGCGCAAGATCCACCCGCTGCGTCGCGCCTTGGCCGGCAAAGCGGCCTGGATCTGCGGGCTCCGCGCCGATCAGAGTATGACCCGCTCTTCGCTACAGGTTGTGGAGTGGGACGCGGCCAATGGTTTGTTCAAGATCAGTCCACTCGCCGGCTGGACGGATGCGGCGGTATGGTCGTTTGTGCGTACGCACCAGGTCCCGTGCAATCCTCTGCACGAGCGGGGCTATCCGAGCATCGGTTGCGCGTGTTGCACACGGGCCGTGGCACCGGGGGAGGACGTGCGAGCCGGGCGCTGGTCGTGGGAGACGCCCGAGAAGAAAGAGTGCGGACTGCACGCGCATGCCGCCGCCTCGGCGGCGCGGTCCGCGTGCGTGAGTGGTTAGCGGGGCGTGGAACGTGTGACGTGGCGCTCTCGACGGAGGAAGCAGAGTCGATGAATCATCTTGACCGCCTGGAAGCGCAGGGTGTTCGGATCCTGCGCGAGGCCTATCGCGATTTCAAGGACCTTGCCATGCTCTGGTCTATCGGCAAGGACAGCACCGTACTGTTGTGGTTGACCCGCAAGGCGTTCTTCGGGCACGTGCCGTTCCCTCTGGTTCACGTCGACACCCGGTTCAAGATCCCGGAGATGATTGCGTACCGGGATCGGCTGGCCATGGAGTGGCACGTGAACATGATCGTCGGCCAGAACGTGGAGGCGCTGCGGGACAAGCAGACGTTTCCCGACGGGAACCTGACGCGCATCCAGTGCTGCCGTCGGCTGAAGAGCGAAGCGCTGAAGCACACATTGTCCGGCGACTGGCCTCGGCTCCGGCTCGATCATGCGAGTGGTGAGTACGTCGTGGACAGCAAACCCGAGCCTTTCACCGGGGTCATCGTGGGTGTTCGCGCCGACGAGGAAGGCAGCCGCTCCAAGGAGCGCTACTTCTCGCCCCGCGACAAGGACAGTGAGTGGGACATTGGCGACCAGCCGCCCGAGTTGTGGAACCAGTTCAAGACGGATTTTGCGCCCGGCACGCACGTGCGCATACATCCGCTGCTCGACTGGACGGAGCTCAACATCTGGGAATACATCGAGCGCGAGAACATCCCGGTCGTGTCCTTGTACTTCGACCAGGGCAACGGCACGCGCTACCGCTCCCTGGGTTGCTACCCGTGCACGAAGCCGATCGATTCAAAGGCGCGCAACATTGCGGAGATCATCGCCGAGTTGCGAACGGGCAAACTCAAGAACGTGGCCGAGCGCTCGGGGCGCGATCAGGACAAAGAGGACGGTGGCGGGCTGGAGACGTTGCGCCGCGAGGGCTACATGTGAGCCCGCCACAGCCAACAACCGGGGCCTTTGAGGAGAAACACTACCGCAGCCTGTTGAAGGCCGTGTCCTGGCGTTTGCTCGGAACGTTCGACACGATTGTGCTGGCGTGGCTGATTACGGGACACCCGGGCGAGGCCTTCTCGATCGGGTTGGCCGAGTTGCTGACGAAGACCTTGCTCTACTACCTGCACGAGCGCGCCTGGAATCGGGCCCGGATCGGGCGCGTGCGGCGGCAGGAAACGGAGTATGAGATTTGACGACCTGTGCGGGTAGATCACCAGAGAGAAAAGGCCCCAGTGTGGACGCCAGGACGCGCCTGTTCGTAGTGGGCTCGCAGCGCGCGGAACGAAGTGAAGTGCCAAGAGCCCATCTGGCGTGTTGCGGCGGCGTGGCGCGGGGATGGTGTCTTGCCCGGCGGCAGACCGCCGGGACTGCGACACCACTAAAAACGAGGCCGGGAACGGTACTTAAGCAACCTGAGTGGTTGCCGGCGCAGGAAAAGGACGAAGACACCATGCAATCAGACCCCGTTGCCACCGAACAGATGAGCATTGCGATGGCCGGGCACGTGGACCACGGCAAGAGCACCGTGATCGGGCGGCTCCTGGCCGAGACCGGGTCTTTCCCCGACGGCAAGATCGAGCAGGTCCGCGCCATGTGCCAGCGCAACGCGCGCCCGTTCGAGTATGCCTTCTTGCTCGATGCGCTCAAGGACGAGCAGGCGCAAGGCATCACCATCGACACGGCCCGTTGCTTCTTCAAGACGGCAAAGCGCAACTACATCCTTATCGATGCCCCCGGTCATATCGAGTTCCTCAAGAACATGATCACCGGCGCGGCCCGGGCCGAAGCCATCCTCCTGGTCATTGACGCTGCCGAGGGGATCCGCGAGAACTCGACCCGCCACGGGTACATGGTCTCAATGCTTGGGATCCGGCAGGTGGCGATCCTGGTCAACAAGATGGATTCGATGGGCTACGACGTGGGGCGGTTCGAGGCCATCAAGGCGGAGTACAGTGCGTTCCTTGCCAAGATCAACCTGGAACCGTTGGCGTTCATTCCCATCAGCGGTCGAGAAGGCGCGAATTTGACGACACGGTCTGCCGCCATGCCGTGGTACCAGGGCCCGACCGTGCTGGAGCAGATTGACGCGTTCAAGAAGCCTGAGCCGCCGGTCGCCATGCCGTTCCGATTCCCCGTGCAGGGAGTGTACAAGTTCACCGAGCAGAACGACGACCGCCGGATTTTCGCCGGAACGGTGGACACGGGCAGCGTTGCCGTGGGGGACGAGGTGGTTTTCCTCCCATCCGGCAAGCATTCCCGTGTCGCCTCCATCGAGCGGTTCAACGCTCCCGCCGATCCGGTGGCACGTGCTGGTGAGGCGCTGGGCTTCTGTCTGCACACGCAGATCTATGTCAAGCCGGGGGAACTCCTGGTGAAGGCGGCCGAGATCCAGCCCAGCGTCAGTACACGCCTGCGCGCCAACCTGTTCTGGATGGGCAAGGCGCCGATGATCAAGCACAAGACCTACAAGCTGAAGCTCGGCGCCGCCAGGTCGGCTGTGACGTTGGTGAATGTGGTGAACGTGTTGGACGCTTCCGAGTTGACGTCGGTGCGCAACAAGCAGCAGATTGACCGGCACGACGTGGCCGAATGCGTCCTGGAGTGCCCCAAACCCATTGCCTTCGACCTGGAGCGCGACTTGGCAACGACTGGGCGGTTCGTCATTGTCGATGATTATGAGATCGCCGGTGCGGGCATCGTCCTGGAAGCGCTCCGCGGCCAGGACTCGGTTCTCAAGGATCACTTCCTGGAACGCGAGCGGCACTGGGAGAGCAGTGAGGTCAGCGCCGATCGCCGGGCGGGCGAGTACCGGCACCGGGCCAAGTTCGTCCTGCTCACCGGCAGGACCGAAGACGGCAGCGCGGACAAGGCCCAGGCGCTCGCCAAGGCCTTGGAACTGCGCTTGTTCTGGCTGCACTTCAAGGCGTACTACCTGGGCGCGCGCAACGTGGCACTCGGCCTGGACGCGCACTTTGACGAGGGCGGTTACAGCGGCGACAGCCGCATCCGCCGACTGGGCGAGCTGGCCCGCATTCTGACAGACTCGGGGCAGATCTTCATCGCCTCCATTCCCGACCTGGACGTCTACGACATCCAGACCCTGGAATTGCTGAACAAGCCCAACGAGATCCTGGTGGTCAACGTGGGTGGGACGCCGATCGAGAACTACTCCGCGGCATTTACGGTGCCGGCCGAGGCGTCGGTCGATGGCGGCGTGAATGCCGTCGGTATGCTTCTCCGGCAGAAGGACGTAATCCTGGAGTACAGCATCTGACGTTGCCAATCAGGAAGGCTGTAGGTGGATAGGTTGTAGGCTGTAGACAAGAAGATATCGACCTGTGCGGGCGAATCTACAGAGAGCGAGAAGGCTGTGCAAAGGGTGCCTGGATACGCCCGTTCTCGGGGTTGTGCACAGCGGCGGGCAGTGGCGCGGGACCTCCGGGACCGCAGCAGGGTGCTCGGGGCCGTCCCGGACCGAGGGCCTCGGCCGGGGATCCGTTTTCGCCCAGGCAGCTTCGGCGGACAAGCCCGGCGGACGCACCCCGCTTCGGCGCGGGACGCGCCGAGCCACCGCGCGCTCAATAAGAATGTACGACCAGGCGAAACTCGGAGCGCTTGAAACGGCGGGTCACTGAACAGGAGATACACGGCATGAACATCGAGGTCAACGGTGAACGGATGGAGGTTGCCGACAACCTCAACGTCACCGAACTTCTGGCGGTGCGGAAGGTCACGATGCCGGACATGGTGTCGGTGGAAATGAACGGCAGCATTCTGGACCGAAAAACGTTCAGCAGCACGGCGATCAAGGAAGGCGACAAGATTGAATTCCTCTACTTCATGGGCGGCGGCGCGCTGCCGGTTCTGACGGTCGCCGGCCGCGGAAGGCTTGCCGGCAAGGCCAGGATGGCCTGTGCAATGGCCCGACCCCACCGGCCTTGCGCCGGCAGTGAAGGAGGTCGGTTGGCTAGATTGACCGCCCCCCCGCGCATTTCCCTCTTCTCCGGGCGGACCGCGGCCGCGGTCCGTCCGGAGAAGAGGGGGTGGTCAGGCGGATCGACTGGCCGTTGGATCTGCTTCACCACCGGCGCAAGGCCGGTGGAGTCGCCAAGCCGTCCTCTTTGCACAGGTCGGGTCAGGAGCCAGGGAGCAAGAGCATGGAATTGACAGAACAGCAGGTTGAGCGTTACTCGCGGCACATCATTCTTCCGGAAGTCGGCGGGAAAGGCCAGGTGCGGCTCCTGGAGGGGCGCGTCCTTCTCGTCGGGGCTGGCGGGCTCGGGTCCCCGGTCGGGCTGTACCTGGCGGCGGGCGGGGTCGGAACCATCGGCGTTGTCGACGCCGATGTTGTCGACCTCACCAACCTTCAGCGCCAGATCATTCACTCCACGCCGGATCTGGGCCGGCCCAAGGTGGAGTCGGCCGCCGAGAAAATGCGGGCCCTGAACTCCGACGTGCGGGTGAACACCTACCGTGAACGGCTTACGGCCGCCAACGCGTTGGCGATCCTCGCGGATTACGATTTCGTGATCGACGGCACGGACAACTTCGCTGCCAAGTTCCTGGTCGCCGACGCCTGCCACTTCGCGGGCAAGCCGTACTCGCACGCCGGAATCCTGCGCTTCGACGGGCAGATGATGACGGTCATTCCGGGACAGACGGCGTGCTACCGCTGCGTGTTCGGCAAGCCGCCGCCCCGGGGCGCCGTGCCGTCCTGTTCGCAGGCGGGAGTGCTCGGGGTCCTGGCCGGCGTCATGGGGACACTCCAAGCCACGGAAGCGATCAAGTCCCTCCTCGGTCAGGGGCGCCTGCTGACGGACCGATTGCTGACCTACAACGCCCTCGACATGCGGTTCCGCGAGGTCGCGCTCAAGCGAAATCCGCGCTGCCCGCTGTGCGGCACGGCCCCGAGCATCCTGGCCCTGAAGGACGAAGAGCAGGCGGTGTGCGACTTGAAGCGGTGAAACGCGGGGCTGCACGTGACGGGCGTGTCAACTTTACTATGGCAGAGGTGGCCACTCAGGTGTTCAGCGCGCTCCGGGCGGCGGACCGCCCGGTTGTCTCGGAGTGAAACTGGCGACGATGCACCAAGACCGCCTGAAGGCGGGACTACGAACCCGGCCGTCCGCGGAACGAGGCTTGTAGTTCCGCGTTCACGCGGTCCGGAATCGAGTTCCATAGGAGTGTTCGGTGTTCAGGGAAGGTATGCAACCGATGGCGTCACATCCGACCCAATGGTCAGCCCGAACACTGAACACCGATCCCAGCACGTTCGGCGGAGTCGTGCGCAAGAGTGAGAGGTCCGACCGTGGACTTGCTGATTAGGCAAACGGTGTACGACATCATGCTGGCAGCGGCGCGCCGGGTGGCACCGTTGGAGGCCTGCGGCTTGCTTGCGGGCCGCGAGGGCCATGCCACAACCTGTTACGAGTTGGTCAATGCGGACGGCTCTTCCGAGCACTACAGCATGCGCCCGGAAGAGCAGTTCGCTGCCGCCAAGGACATGCGTGCCAAGGGGCAGAAACTTCTGGCCATCTGGCACAGTCACCCTGCGAGCCCGGCCAGGATGTCTGACGAGGACCTCCGCCTCGCCTACACGCCCGGCGTCGTGTACGTCATTCTGTCGCTGGTGCGCCCGGAAGCGCCGGACGTGCGCGGGTTCGTCCTTGACGAGGGTGTTGCCAAAGAGGTGCCGGTGACGGTGGCCGAGGCGCACGACGGGTCTGCCCGGGGTGCCGAGGCCGGACCGTCCGACTCGAGGGCGCGGGCATGAGGTACTCCGCCGACAACTCGCTGTCGATCGGCAACACGCCCCTGGTGCAACTGCACCGGGTCGTGGAGGGCAAGGCTTTGGTGCTCGCCAAGGTCGAAGGCCGGAATCCCGCGTATTCGGTGAAATGCCGAATCGGCGCTGCCATGATCTGGGACGCGGAAGAACGGAAGGCTTTGACGCCGGGCATGGAGATCCTCGAGGCCACGAGCGGCAACACCGGCATAGCGCTCGCCTACGCGGGGGTCGCCCGGGGTTACAAAGTGACCTTGACCATGCCGGAAACCATGAGCATCGAACGCCGGAAGGTCCTCAAAGCGTTCGGGGCAACGCTGGTTCTGACGCCGGCGGAAAAGGGAATGTGCGGCGCCATTGCCAAGGCGGAGGAAATCCGGGCGCAGGATCCGCGGCGCTACTTCCTCCCGCAGCAGTTCCGGAACCCGGCCAACCCGGGCATTCACTTCAGGACCACGGGGCCGGAGATCTGGGCCGACACCGAGGGCAGGATCGACGTCCTGGTGGCCGGGGTCGGCACCGGCGGGACGATTTCCGGCGTATCGCGTTTCATCAAGCAGGAGAAGGGCAGGCGCATTCTGACGGTCGCCGTCGAACCGCAGCGCAGTCCGGTGATCTCGCAGCACCTGGCGGGCAAGGAACTGAAGCCTGGACCGCACATGATCCAGGGCATTGGCGCCGGGTTTATTCCGGAGACTCTTGATCTGTCCCTGATCGACCGTGTCGAGCAGGTGGAGAACGCCGAGGCCTTGGACACCGCCAGGCGCCTGGCTTCGGATGAGGGCATTCTGTCGGGTATTTCCAGCGGCGCCGCGGTGGCGGCTGCCGCGCGACTCGCGCGGTTGCCTGAGTTCGCGGGCAAGGTCATGGTGGTGATTCTGCCCGACTCCGGCGAGAGGTATCTGTCGACCACCCTGTTCGGAGAGTGATCCGCGCCGGCCCACGCGGGCCGGGATGCGGCATCGTACATGTTCCGAGGTAGAAAAAGGGGCATGGTTGAAAGGTTCACCGTTCCAGGGTTCACGGTTGGTCGAATCTGTGCTCAGATCCGATAACCTCATAACCTTGAACCTCTGAACCGTGAACCATGCCGAAAAAGGAGAGAGCTAACATGTCACAGGCCGATTATCTTCCTGCGAATCTGGAACAGGACATTGCGACGTTTTCCGAAGACATCCGCCGGTTTCTGAGCGGCGACCTGGCGCCGGACGTGCTCAAGGCGCGCCGTGTTCCGCGCGGCATCTACGAACAGAGGACGTCGAACACCTTCATGGTGCGCGTGCGCTTGCCCGGCGGCTTGATCAGTCCTGAGCAAGCCCGTGCTTTGGCCCGCGTGAGCCGGGAATACGCCAGCAACGTGTTGCACGTCACCACGCGCCAGGACATTCAACTGCACGACGTGGCCATTGCCGACGTCCCGGCGATCTCGCGGCGCCTGCTGGAAGCAGGTCTGTCCAGCAAGGGTGGCGGCGGCAACACGGTGCGGAATGTGACCGCGTGCCCCTTTGCCGGGGTCTGCCCGCACGAACGGTTCGACGTCAGCCCGTATACGGGTGCCGTCACGCGATACCTCATGACCCTGGAGGAGAGTTTTCAGCTCCCGCGCAAGTTCAAGATCGCGTTCAGCGGTTGCGGTGCGGACTGTGCGTTCGCCGCGGCCAACGACCTGGGGTTCGTGGCCGAGGTGCGCGACGGTGTGGCAGGTTTTGTGGTCCTGGCTGGGGGTGGGATGGGCAACTCGTCCCGCTTTGCGGTCCGCATGCCGGAGTTCCTGCCGGTCGTCGACACGGTGCGCGCCGCCGAGGCGGTGCGGCGCATCTTCGCTCAGGAGGGAGACCGCAAGAATCGGCATCGGGCACGGTTGCGCTTTGCCGTCGAGCGCATGGGCGAGGACGCGTTCAGGAATCGGTTCCAGGACGAGCTTCAGACCGTCCGCCGAGACCATACCGTCCCGGACGCGCCGCCGGTCTCCGTCCTGCCTGCCGTTGCCGGCGTGCCGCAGCCGTCTGGGCCGCCCCGGCCCCGTCTGGCGGACGGCCTGACCGTGTATCCGGAACAACGGTCGGACTTGATGACGGTCCGCCTGTTCCTGCCGCTCGGGGACATTGCGGCCGACGATCTGGCGGGGCTGGGCGACCTGGCGGAGCGCTACAGCCGTGAACGTGCCTTCCGCACCACGCAGGATCAGGGCATCCTCCTTCGCTCGGTCGCGCGCACCGACGTCTCGCGGTTGGCCGGGGACTTGCTCAGCCGCCCAAGCATCGCCACGGCGTTCGAGCCGATCCATGCGTTTGTGGCGTGCGCCGGCGCCTCGACATGCAAGCTGGGGTTGTGCCTGTCCAGGGGTGCGGCATCCGCCTGTGCCAAGGGCTTCGGGGAAGCGAACCTCGCCCTTTCGGTCCTCCAGAGCATCGATATCCGGGTGAGCGGCTGCCCCAACAGTTGCGGGCAGCACCTCATGGGCGCGGTGGGGTTGTATGGTGTGGCGCAACGTTCGGAAGGCCGACTGGTGCCCAGTTACCGTGTGCTGCTCGGGGCTCGGCGCGGCGTCGACGCCCCACGGTTCGGTGCCGAGGTGGGTACGGTTCCGGCGCGCGCGTTGCCGTCGTTCCTGACGAGCGTGTTGCGTGATTTTGCGGCCAACCGGCGTGCCGGCGAAGGACTCGCCGACTACGTCGAGCGCCGACGCGTGCCGTATTTCGAGAAACTTCGCGAACCGTACTCGCGAATCCCGACCTACCAGGAGGCGCCGGAGTTCTACCGTGACTGGGGGCAGGCGACGGATTTTTCGCTGGCGGGTCGGGGGGCGGGCGAGTGCGGCGCTGGCGTCCTCGACGTCATTGAGGGCGAGTTGCGGATGGCGAAGCAGTTGCTGAGTCAGTATGTGCAGGGCGCCGCGGTGCCGGGCTTGCTTGGGCAGGCGCTGATGGCCACGCTGCGGGCGCTGCTGATCACCCGCGGGGTGGACACGCTCGATGCCGAGCGCATTATCCAGGCGTTCCAGCAGCACTTTGTCGCGACCGGCCTGGTGCCGGACACGTTCGGCGCCCTGCTGGCTCGGGCCCGTGATCTTGCGCGCGGCTCGGACGATGCTCTGAGCGACCGGTACCCGGACATCCGGGCGCTGTTCGAACACGTCGAACGGCTGTACAAGTCCATGGACGCGCAACTCCAGTTTCCGGCTCCGTCCGTACCGGCAGCCCCGGTCGCCGTGGCTCCGGCCGCAGCACCCCAGGCCCGCCGGGACCTCGATCTGCACGGGGTTGGCTGCCCCATGAATTTCGTCAAAGCCAAGCTGGCTATGGAAGCTCTGCCGGCCAGCGCGCTTCTGTGCGTGACCTTGGATAGCGGCGACCCTGTGAACAACGTGCCGGCCAGCTTTCGGAACGAGGGTTACACCGTCGAAGGAGTGACTGACGCCGGCGACGGGACATGGCGGGTCTTGATCCGGAACAAATCGTAGCCGCGGTTGCCCGGCGATTGGGGATGAAATGTGACTGGCGCGGGTTTACAGTGGGGCTTTTGCAGAAGTGCGGCGAGATCGTGGTTTCGGGTGTCGGTGTTCAGGGACATGGAGCCGATTCAGAATCACAGAGTTTCCTCCCTGACGCCTGAGCCCTGACCCCTGCCTGCTCCCGCCGGGCTGGAGCCGACGCGAAGGACATGCCCATGACCGACACCGCCCCCAACTGTGAATGCCGGGTGGACAAACTCCTGCGCGATATCGCAGCGGGGGCAACCCCCTCTGAGCAGGCCGACCTCTGCCTGCTTCTGCAGGCGCAGGGCCCGGCGCAGGCCCGGTTGCTGGCGTCTGCCGACAGCCTCCGGCGTCAACGCAAGGGTGACGCGGTGCACCTGCGCGGCATCCTCGAATTCTCGAACTACTGCCGCAATGACTGCGCCTATTGCGGCATACGCCGCGGCAATGCCAACGTTGAGCGTTACCGCATGGCGCCTAAAGAAATCCTGGCCGAAGCGCAGAGCGCCGCCGAGCGCGGTTGCGACACGCTGGTATTGCAGTCGGGCGAAGACCCGTGGTGGACCACGGCGCGCCTGGGCGACCTGGTGCGCGCCGTCAAAGATGAGGCGGGCCTGGCGGTGACCCTCTCCGTGGGGGTGCGCGACCGCGCCGAACTGGAACGTCTGCGGGCGGACGGCGCCGACCGCTGGCTCCTGCGGTTCGAGACGTCGGATCCCGAGCTGTTCGCCAGGATCCACCCCGACGAATCGCTGGCGCGGCGCCTCCAGTGCTTGCGCGACTTGCGCGAACTCGGTTACGAGGTCGGCAGCGGGTTCATGATCGGCTTGCCGCCGGGTACGCTGGAGATCATTGCGCGGGACCTGCTCTTCGCCAGGGCGCTCCACCTGGATATGATCGGCTGCGGGCCGTTTATAGCGCACCCGGATACGCCCCTGGCCGGAACGCCACGCCTAACCGACAGTTCGGTCTACTACAACACCATGGCGCTGCTGCGCTTGCTCAACCCTGACGCCAACATCCCCGCGACCACCGCTTTCGATGCCCTGGACACCGACGGTCGTAACCGCGTGCTGCAGGCCGGGGCGAATGTTTTCATGCCCAACCTGACACCGACCCGGTATCGGCGTCATTACCAGTTGTACCCTGGAAAACCATGCCTGCGTGAGGACGGTTTGGCCTGTTCGCGTTGTGCCCAGGACCGCCTCCAGCGACTGGGCCGCACCGTGGCCAGGGGGGAAGAGAGCCGGAACCCCGCCACGCAGTCCTGAGGTGTAGCTAATCAGAGGAGAATGCACCATGGTGCACCGCCGAAAAGCGGCCTGCGAGCTGAAGGAGCGTAAGACCAAGTTTGTGGACATCTTCCGGACCACTCCGGTCCTGACGGTCTGTCCGAACTTCTACGTGCTGATGCATGCGAACGGTTGTACGTTTGCGCCCCTCTGCCGGTACTGCTACCTGAAATCGTCATTCTGGTATCTGCAGAAGCCCCGGGCGTTTTCCAACGTGGAACCGCTGCTGCGCGAGGTTTCGGAGTGGATCGCCAAGGACGACCTGGAATCCTACATCCTGAACGCCGGGAACCTCTCGGACAGCCTCACGTTCGAGGGACCGCGCCCGCTCGCCGCGTCGTTGGTCGAGGTGTTTCGGCGCGAGGCGGAGTCCAAGGACCGGCGGCACGTGCTGCTGTTGGTCACGAAGGGCGGAGCCCGCGAGTGTGAGGCGTTGCTGTCGACCCAGCCTTGCCGGAACGTCGTGATTTCCTTTTCCGTGAACAGTCCTGACGCGGCTCGACGGTACGAGGAAGGCGCGGCGCCAGTCGAGGAGCGGCTCGACACGGCCCGGCGTCTGCGCCGTCAGGGCTGGCGGGTCCGCATGCGCATTGACCCCATGATCCAAGGGGAGGACTACACGTGGCTGATCGAGGAACTCCGCAAGCTGGCGCCCGAGCGTCTCACGCTGGGGTCTCTGCGTGCCGAAGACAATCTGTTACGCTCTTCGGACGATGAACTGTTCAGCGCGCTGGAGGACCCGAAGGACAAGACCAAGTACGCGCGCTATCCGCGCGACGTTCGTCTGGCGCTGTACCGCCAGGCTGTCGAGGCGTTCTCCGGCGTCTGTCCCATTGGCTTGTGCGAAGAGACGCGTGACGTCTGGGATGCGCTCGGGCTGGACGCGGACGCCCGATCCTGCAACTGCGGTTCCTGACCCGATGCCTTTGCCCTCGTCGGCGTTCCCAAGAATCGGTCGCATCCTCCCTGGAGCGCCCGCGTCTCGCGGGCTCTTTGGTGGCGTGGCGGTACCCCGCAAGCCAGCGCCCGCCGGTCCCACGGGAGGGGCGCGCACGCTCAATCGGCGGCAATGCTCCTCAGGTGCGGGTAGGTTGCGAGCAGACCGGGCGGCACAGGCTGCTTCTCGCCGGTCAGACGGGCCTTGAGGCGAAGCGCTGCCGACACAGCCTTGCCTTGGTAGTGGTTGTTGGCGACAATGGTTAGCTCTTTCGTCTCGCCCAGGATCGCCGTGCTGCGCGTGGCCAACTCGCCGACCTCGGCTTCGGAGTAGTCGTAGTTGTAGACGTCGTTGACGTCGGCGTCGCGCGAGAACCAGGCCTGGTGGTTTCGCCCGTGAAGCCGGAAGTAGGCTTGGTCGCCGATCGCGCACACGGGCGGGTTGAACGAGTCACTGGACGTGGGGTAGTCCAGGTTCGCCACCGTGACCCCGAGGCTGCCGAGGAACTGCAGGGCCGGCGGTGCTTGCCACGACGCGTGCCGGACTTCCACAATCAACGGGGCTAAGGTCGCGAACTCGTCGCGCAGCCACTCGAGCAGGCCGCGGGCCTCACCGTTGTCCTGGACGTCATAGCGGAACTGCGCCAGAACTCCGTTGAGGCAGTGGTGATCGGTCAACGGTCGCAGGGCGGCGCGAAACTCGGCCGCCCTCGGGCGGCTGCGCAGGAATCGGTGCGTGAAGTCCTGATGCAACTTGGCGGTGAAGAAGAAGCCGGATTTCGGCGCCACTCGGCGTGCCCACAGCTCGGTGGTCCGTGGTGACGGGATACGGTAGAACGAACTGTTGATTTCGATCATGTCGACGTACCGGGCTATAAAGGCCAGTTCGTCGGCGGGATGGCGATCTTTCCCGGGCAATGTGGCGCCAAACAGGTCTGGTTGGACGGTTGGCGCCGGAATGCGGTAGACCGTGTCGTGCCAGTCCTCGTAGGTCCAGCCGGCGATGCCAACGTGTACGGGCTTGACCAGGGCCATGCGGTGACATTCCTTTTCGGTTGGCGTGGGGGACTCCGAGGGCCTTTGGCTTGATGCGCCGCCGGCGCCATACTATATGTTCAGTATGTCGACGGTCCAGAGTAACGGTTACAGGTTGAAGGCGGAGGCGGCAGCACCGTGAGCGCAAAAACCAGATCTGCGAAATCCGCGATTCCGATCGGGAAGGTCCCGCCGGCCCTGTTGCGACGCTTGCTGGACCTGCCGCGGAAGACGTGTTCGGACCTGGTGCTTCCTCCGGCCTTGGGCGAGGATGCGGCCGTCGTTCGGATCGGTCGGCGATTGGTCGCGATCGGCACGGACCCGATCACGTTCCCTACGCCGCGCCCCGGTTTCTTCGCTGTGCACGTGAATGCCAACGATATTGCGGTCACAGGGGCGGTGCCCAGTTTTTTCACGCTGACAGTCCTGATGCCGCCGCGGTCGACGGAGCGTCAGATTGTCGACCTGGTCGCGGACGCCATGCAGGCGGCCGACTCCCTGGGCATCGTCCTTGTCGGCGGTCACACGGAGGTTACGGCGGCGGTGAGGCTTGCCGTGGTGTCGGTGACCATGTTCGGCGAACTGCGGGGCAGGGCGCCGGTGCGGACGGGGGACGGCAGGCCCGGTGATGCGGTGATCCAGGTGAACCCGTTGGGCATCGAGGGCACGGCGATCCTGGCGGCACAACATGCCGAACGGCTCGCGATGCGCGTGGGGCAGGGCACCGTCCGGCGCGCTGCCCGTCTTTCGATAGACCCGGGCATTTCGGTGGTACGTCCGGCGCTGCTGGCGGCGTCACGGCTCAAGGTTCATGCCATGCACGATCCGACGGAGGGGGGCATCGCGACGGGGTTGCGCGAGGTTGCCCTGGCTTCCGGGACCGGCGTCAGGGTGCGCGAACCGGACCTGATCATGCTCCCCGTGACGCGTCGGATCTGCGCCGAACTGGGCGTCGCGCCTCTGGGACTGATCTCATCCGGGTGCCTGCTTCTCACCGTCGCGGAGCGGGATGCCGCCCCTGCGGTTTCTGCCTTGCGGCGTGCGGACTTCACTGCGGCACGGATCGGGAGCCTGACCGACTGTGCCGGCGAGTTCTTGCTGGAAACCGCGAACGGACAGCGCCAGGAGCTTCCCTGCTTCGCTGTGGATGAACTGGCGAACCGGGCGGTGTGACCCGAGCGGGCAGGGCTGAGGGATGAAGGCTGAAACCTGAAGTGAAGACCGGGGAACCACCTTGGGCTCCGGACTCTGGACCTCAGCCTTCAGCTTTCATCCCTCAACCCTCCGAGGTCCGCCCTACGCCTTTTCGAACTGGTCCTTGCCGACTCCGCACTCGGGGCAGACCCAGTCTTCGGGCAGTTTGTCGAACGGAGTGCCGGGCTCGACGTCGTTGTCCGGATCGCCCTTCTTGGGGTCGTAGATGTAGCCGCAAGCTAAGCACGTGTACTTGTCCATGGCGATTCCCTTTCCTTTTGTCTTGCCGGTTCACGGGGCAGATGTAAAGCCGCCCTGGCGGCTGTACGGCGTTCACAGTTCGCGCCAGGCCCGACCGTCCCTGGCCAGCAGCGCGTCGGCGGCCCTCGGGCCGGCGCTGCCAGCGGGATAGAACTCCAGATCCTGGCCCGGTTTGGTTTCCCAGCGGTTGAGTGCGGGCATGAGCAGGGTCCAGGACACCTCGACGGTGTCGTGGCGGATGAACAGCGTTTGGTCGCCGAGCATCGAATCGAGCAGCAGCCGTTCATAGGCCTCGGGTGGTTCGACCCCGAAGACTTCCCGGTAACTGAAATCGAGCGTTAACCCGCCCATGCACAGCTTGGGCCCCGGGCTCTTTGCATGGATTCGCAGCGAGATCCCTTCGTCGGGCTGCACACGCATGACCAGTACGTTGGTCGTGAGTTGCGCCGGCTCCAGCGGCCGGAAAATCGAGTGGGGAACTTCCTTGAACGCGACGGCGATTTCGCTGAGCTTGCGGGCTAGGCTTTTCCCGGAACGCAGATAGAACGGCACGCCGTGCCAGCGCCAGTTGTCGACCCAGAATCGGGCCGCCGCGTACGTTTCCACCGCTGAATCAGGGGCGACCCCTGCTTCTTCGCGATAGGCCCTGACCGGGGTGTCGCCCATCCGCCCCGCGCCGTATTGGCCGCGGACAATGGCCTCGTCCAGATGCGCCTCGTCGAACGGACGAATGGCGCGCAGGACTTCGACCTTCTCGTCGCGCACCGGTTCCGCAGCGAACGAATGGGGCGGTTCCATCGCGACCAGGGCCAGGAGCTGCAACATGTGGTTCTGGAACATGTCGCGGAGCGCGCCTGTCTGTTCGTAGTGGCCCGCGCGCGAGCCAATGCCGACGCTCTCGGCGACGGTGATCTGCACGTGGTCGATGTACTGCCGGTTCCAGAGTGGCTCGAAGATGGCGTTTGCGAACCGGAACATCAGGATGTTCTGGACCGTCTCCTTGCCGAGGTAGTGATCGATCCGGTAGATCTGGTGTTCCCGGAGTACGCTGCGAAACTCGGCGTCCAGCGCCCGGGCCGTCTCCAGGTTGCGTCCCAGCGGCTTTTCGACCACGACACGGCGCCAGGCGCTGCCATCGTCCGGTTCCACCGAGAGATTGGAATCGCGCAGGCAGCGTGTGATGTCGGCGTACAGATTCGGCGGTGTAGAGAGGTAGAACACACGGTTCCCGCGCGTCCCGTGCACCGTCTCCAACCGAGCCAGTTCGGCGCGCAGAGACAGGTACAGGCTGGGGTCGGTGTAATTGCCGGCCAGGTAGTAACAGAAGGCGCAGAACGCGTCCAGTTCGGTTACAGTTGCGGCCGGACAGTGCTTCAGCAGCGACTCTCGCGTCTGCTGCCGGAAGGCCTCGGTGCTGAGCGGTGTGCGGGCGAATCCGAGCAGGAGGAATTGGCCGGGCAGAAGTCGTTTCTGGTACAGGCCAAAGAGGGAGGGCAACAGCTTGCGGTTCGCCAGATCACCGGAGGCGCCGAAAATGACCATGGCGCAGTTGTCCGGTTTCTGCTCGATGCACAGCGTTTCGATGGCGTCAACGTGCAGCTTTGCCTGTGCCATTGCCGCTGCTCCTGGAGTCGTCAGGCTTGTTCTGCGCCGGGTCGGGCCCAAGCTCTTTCATCGGTTTGAGCAAGGTCCCTATGGCTTCATCCCGGGCGCGCTGGTCCATGATCTCGATCGCTTCTTCGCGCGTGATTTCGCCGCGCTTCAGCATGTCTCCGAGTTCTTCGGGAGTCGGAAGTCGGTCCATGGCCGAAAACCTCTGTTCGTAAGTGCTCAGGTGTCCGTGATCGACAACTCCTGCGGACCCGGCGTAACATACGTGTGCTGGCGGTTGATTTCCACGGACTTGCGGGGGGGCAGTGTAACCAGGATGTCCGGCGAAACCGGATGGGGCGTGGTATCTGCCCAGAACAGTCCCGTTTGACAGTACGGCGGACGGCCCTCCGCCCGCACCACTGCACGCACGCGGCACAAGGCCCGGATGGCGGGTGATCCGCTCCCGCCGCTCGGTCAGGGTGTCGTGCCCTGGTCCGCTCGTCGCACGGGCCGCTCCTCTCTCTTTCGACCTGTGCGGGTGAATCCACAGAGACAGAAGGCTGTGCAATGGGCGCCAGGATACGCCCTTTCGCGGTTGGGTGCCGTGACGGGCAGTGGCGCGGGACCTCCGGGACCGCAGCAGGGTGCTCGGGGCCGTCCCGGCCCGAGGCCCTCGGCCGGGGACCGGTCGACGCACCCCGCTTCGGCGCGGGACGCGCCGAGCCACCGCGCTCAATCGCATCCCAACCGGGGTACGCCATTGCTCCTCGAGGGCGAATCTCCCCGCACAGGTCGCTCTTTTTCTCGACCTGCGCGATAGGGACGGCTTGGCGACCCCACCGGCCTTGCGCCGGTGGGGAAGCAGGTCCACCGGCTGGCCGAGCAGTCGCCCGCTCCTCCTTCTCCGGGCGGACCGCAGCCGCGGGGCGTCCGGAGAAGAGGAAAACGGGGGGGGGCGGCGGTCTATTTGGCTAACCGGCCTGATTCACCAGCGGCACGAGGCCGGTGGGTTCTGGCTATTCCACGAGTTGTTGCGTCCACCATTGAATAACAGAATAGCAAATATATAGTAGCCAGTAAAGGTCGTAGTTGTGTCCCAACCGAAACCGTGGTCAACCAGAGAGAGGAGGACGTGAGCGATGATGGCGATGAACAAGGTCATGCTGGCAGGGAATCTGACTCGGGATGTGGCGATGAAGGAACTCAACGGCGGCATGACCGTGGGTACCTTCGGGCTTGCCATGAACGAGCGCTACACCACCCAGGACGGCCAGCAACACGAGGATGTGTGCTTTGTGGATGTCGAAGTCTGGGGCAAGCAAGCCGAGGCGTGCAACCGCTGTCTGTCCAAGGGTGCACCCGCTTTCATCGAGGGGCGGTTGCGCCTGGAACGCTGGGAGGACAAGACGTCGGGAAAGGGCAGGGCGAAGCTGTTAGTGCGCGCGGATCGTGTGCAGTTTCTGAATGGGACGACGCGGCCGCAGGCGGAAGCTTCCGGGCCGCGGCCGTCTTCGGTGGTTTCTCCGCGCCCTCAGCCCCCACCCGCGAATCGCCCTGGCGGGTCGGCACGGCGCGGATGAGGAACCGCCGCCGGCATCACGCTCCCAGGCGGGCGGAACTCGCGGCGAGGGTAACCCGCGCTATAGTGACACCGTCGGAACGGCGACGAGCGGCGTGGAGCGGGATGCGCTCCCGGCGCTGTCGCCGTGCCATCTGAAAGTTGGCCCCGGAATAACGGCACGACGAAAGGCGCGAACGGCCGCGAAAAGGGAGACAGGCCAGGCGGGGTGGTGCGGGGCCGGAAGCGGCCCATCGATCACTCCATGGTGGGGCCGACGCGAGACGCCAGCGACACCGGACAAACAGGTCCCCTTCCAACGTATTCCTTTCACGCCTTTCGCGTGTTTCGTAGTTGCCGAAAAAGTACGGCAACCCAGACGGCCACAGCCGACGGAGTTCCGCCGCTGAGCCGAAGCGATATGCCGGCATGTCGTCGGCCGATACAACTTCATTCCGCTCCAAGCGGCTCCCGTTCGTCCAGAGCTACTTCAACCAGCGCATGGTGTATCCCTGGGAGCTTCCGAGCATTATGCGGAAGCACATTTACACCGGTGCCATGGGGAACATCTGGGCCACGTTGATCTCGGGCATCTTCTTCGTCTACTTCGGGACTGCCATTGGGTTGACCAGTTTCCAGTGGGGCTTGATGTCGGGGATCTCGTCGTGGTTGATCGCCGCGCAACTCGTGTCGGCGTCGATGACGCAGCGCACCGGTCAGCGCAAGCTGATTTGGTTCCTGTTCGCCGTGGCGGAACGTTCGGTCCGACTGGCCGGCATCCTGGTGTCGCTGTGGCTGTGGCATGCCGGCTGGGAACACGCGGGCATCGCCCTGATCATCGCCATTTGTCTGGCGAATCTGTTCGGGACTATGTCCAGCCCGCCTTGGCTGTCGTGGCTGGCGGACATCATTCCAGAGGAGACGCACGGCCGGTTTTGGGGCCGGCGCGCGGCGTGGATTGCCGTGTGCGTGGTTGCCGTCAGTGTGCCGGCTGGCTTGTTCATCGACCGCATTCCGGAGGCGCATAGGCTTGACGCCACCGTGCTCATCTTTGTCGTGGGGACCGTGATCGGGTTGCTCGATCTGCTGATCCATGGCACGCTGCCGGAGCCGCCGCCAGTGGTCTCCGACCGTCATCATTTCCTGCATGATGTGATGGTGCCGCTGCGGGACGTGGGCTTTCGGCCGTGGCTGATCTTCAATACCTGCTGGACGTTCTCGATGACGCTGGGCGGCGCGCTGGCTACCATTTACTTCGTTCAGGACCTGGGGATCAAGAACAACTTCCTGGGCGGCGCAATTGTGATCACGTCGTTCACGCTTCTGGGCAGCATTGCCACGGGAAGTTGGTCCGGGAAACTGGTGGACCGGCTGGGCCCGAAGCGGGTGCTTTTCTGGGGGCATCTGGTGTGGGGATTTCTGCCCCTGTTCTGGGTGTTCGCGGTGCCGGCCACGGCGCTGTACTGGCTGGGTACGGCGAGCATTGTCGGCGGCATGTCGAGCACGGCGGCAACGACAGCGGCGTCGAAGCTGATCACGCGCTTCCCGCCCGCCGAACGTCGCGCGATGTACGTGGCGGTGTCGACGAGCCTGGCGAACTTCGCCGGCGGCTTGGGGGTGATGACCGCCGGGTGGGTATTGCATGAGTTCGGTCAGGCGCACGTGACGCTGGGCGGCTGGCAGTTCGGCGCCTACCCGCTGCTGTTCGTCGCCTCGGCAACGTTACGGGTTGCTTCGGTCCTTGCCTTCATGCGTCGCATTCCGGACTGGCGCGAGACCCAGCCGGCGTGAGTTGATGCCGCAGGCAGTCATCGTGGGCGCGCGACGGCGCTCAGCCCTCGCAGAGGGCAGCCCCCGGCGTCGAGCAATCAGTGCCGGGGCGGGCGGCGAAGCGGCAGTTTGTGCCGCGATCTCGGTTTGGGCTTGTCATGGGGCCGGTTGGCAGCCTGATTGGCCGCGTTCCGTGTCAAGGCGCGCGCGAAGTAGTCGTCGATCAACTCCAGTTGGAACTCGCGCACGATGTCCATGGCCGTGCGCTTGTCGGTGGTGCTGTAGATCAGGGCGGGCGCGATGTTCGCCGGGATGTCGATTTCCACTTCGCCCAGGTACTTCTTCTCGATCTCGGGGAACTTCTCGCGGTTGTAATCGAGATGGACCATGACCCGGTCCAGGTTGAGTCTGGCGCGGGCGATCGAGGTGTAGCAGTCAGTGAGCTTCACGGGGCGCCCGAACGGGTCGAGAATGCCGCCGCCGAGGAACGGCAGTGCGGAGATGAAAAACGCGCGGCAGTCGTAGGCCCACATGCCCTGCATCAGGCCGCCGTGGTAGGCGCTGCCGAAGCAGAGGATGTCCGGTTTCAGAGCCGCGTATTCTTCGCGCAACCAGTGGAAGTTGAGGTCAAAGCAGATGGCGCCTCCCAGGCGTCCGACGGGTGTGTCGACCACCACCGCGCCTTTGCCCGACGTCAGCCCCTTCTCGATCTCGCCGATCGTGAGATTGCTCTTGTGGTAGGCGCCCAAAATGGTGCCGTCGGGGGCGATGAACGCGAGCGAGTTGTAAACGTGCCTGCCTTCGCGGAGCTTCACGCTGCCGACGATGTGCGTGTTGAGCCGCACTGCGTGTTGGCAGTAGGTGTCGAGCAGCGGCCCAGGATGCCTGACGTCTTCGGCCGTCTCTACGGTCTGGCCGATCGATTCGACCGCCTCGGAGAACACGATGAGGTCTAGGCCGAAGCCGGTCAGGGCCTGCAGTTGGCCGGAAACCAGCTTGATCACGGCGTTCTTCGCGTCCTTCGGCTCATGGGCCGGGACACCGCTGCAGGTCACGGAAGCGACTCGTACGTAGTGAGACATGGGTGACTCCTTGGTGTCGGGTGTCGGGTCTTCCCTCAGCTTTCAGATTTCATCCCTCATCCCTCGATCGGGTGTCGGGTGTCGGGGGCGCCGCCTCAGGCGCAAAGCTGCCGGAGGGCGGCCGGGTTGCTCGGGCGTATCGGTCTCTTTTCGTCCGTTTTGTCCGTTGGGTCCGTTTCGTTCGTTTTCTTCGCCGTGACCAAGTTCACACAGGCCCCCCTTCGCGTTGCACCTCACACCTTCATCAGCAGCGCGGAGTGCGGCGCCATTTTCGGGATTTCGCTGAGCCGGACCGAACTGCCGGTCCACACGTCGAATCCTGCGTCCGGCACGTCGAGGCCGGGCGGCACGACGAGCGGGGCTGCTTCGTCGTCCCAGTTGAACACGCCGAGCCAGCCGCGCTCGCCATCGGTGGGCGGCAGGTACCAGAACCGGGGCACCGGGTTCAGGAAAAGATCCAGTGGCGTGGCGCTGCGTCGCAGCGGCGGGAACAGGAGTTTCAAATCGTCGATGCCCTTTCGGGTCAGACGGCAGATCGAGTCGGCCAGGAACAGGTTGCCGCCGGTCAGGCGCACGATGCTGAGCCAGGTCTGGAGTTCCGTCCTTGAGGCTTCGTGGCCGGCCATCCAGAAGCCGCCGTCGGGGGTCAGCGGCCGCGGCGTGTAGAGGTAGTTCGGGTATGGGTCGACGGAGGTCGTGTCGCAACGGATGAGGGCAAAGTCCGGGTCAATAGTCCAGATGCGGCCGTTCTGCCAGATGCTGGCGGCGACCTGCAGCGCGTTGTGTTTCACGTGGCCCCAGAAGGTGTGAATATCGGTCGAGACGCGTGCGGAGTCCGCGATGCCGATGGCGCACTCAGCCGGGGCGCCGCAGTTGATCAGGTGGCTGTCCTCGCCGATGGCGGCGCGGATCGTCTTGAGTCCGCGCCGGATGGCCTCCGCCTTGCCGGTTGTTGGGTCTGACAGGCGCTGCATGGCGTCGATGTACGAGGTGTAGATGTAGTCGATCTTGAAGAGGCGGAACCCGGCATCGCGCATCTTGCCGAACCACTTGGCTAGCAACTCCTGGACCTCGGGCAGAGTAAAATCGAGCACCGCCTTGCCGCCGACCACAACGGGGTGGTTTGCCGCGGTGCGCGCAAACAGGTCCTGGCGGTGCCGGGCCAGCGGCGTGAACATGTCGCAGAGCAGGGGTGCAGTCCAGACGCCGGGGACGAACCCTGACGACTCGATCATGCGGGCAACACCGCGCAGTGTGGCGGCAAACTTGCGGTTCGGTTGCCAGTCGCCCCAGCCGCACTCCCAGCCCATGTCGAGGACAGCGTACTTGAGGCTGTCGCCGAAGACGCAACTGCGCAGGGCTGACAGTTCGCGGCGCACATCCGCCATGGTGATGGCGCCGCCGTAGTAGTCCCAGGTGTTCCAGCCGGTGGCCGGGAATGAAGCCGGCCGTGCGAACGGTTGCAGAGCGGTCGCGTACAGGTCCAGCAGCCGGAACGGATCGGTGTCGTGTCCCACCACGAGGCAGAATTCCGTGTCGCGGTGCAGTTCGCGCTGCGGCTCCCAGCCGGCCTTGAACGAGGCCGGGGTCGCCTCGAAGAAGGAGAAATCTTCGCCCATGCTGCCGGTCCCGAAGAGAAGCGCCATGCCGGTGTCGGTGTTGAACAGTAGGGTCACCAGACGCGCCGAGGCGCTCCGGTCGTTGCCCAGCACGACGAGGCCTTCATCGTTCTTGCCGCCGACCGCGGGCGGGACCAGCATGCGCGTGGCGGTGCTGTTGAGTGGCGGGAACTGGCCGGCGCCGGGGGTGATCTGCAGGAACGCACGTTTCAGCACGCGTCCGGCGACCGGGGCGATTCGCAGGCGCAGCGACGCCATGCCCTGCGTTGCGGGTGGCAGCTCGGTCGTGACGCTCCATGGGCCCGCCTGGCCGACACAGCGTCCGTCACTGGCCGCGCCGGAAAACGCATGCGCACCCTCGCCATCTTCCAGCAGCAGAACGGCGGTCCAGATTGAGGCACCACTTGCGCCTTGGAAGCTGAGCGAACCGGTTGCGGTGTCAAACGCCAGCATCGTGTGTCCTTCGAAACCCTGTCTCTGTGCCACGATCCACTTTGGTCAGTGCCCTTGCTCGCTCGCGGACAACTGGGTTCGACGTAAACTACACGACCCGTGGAGCGCCTGCAACCGGAGTGGGCAGGGCGGGGCAATGCGTCTCACGGGATGGGCCAGAGGAAGGTGCCCGTGGCGAGGAACTGGCGGACCTGTTGGACGCTCTGCTCGGCCTTGCGGTCGACCGACTCGGCCGTGTTGAAGGCATTGTGGGGCGTGCAGATCACGTCCGGGCGGCGGGCGAGTTCGAGCGTGGCCTGCACGGTCGGGTTGGCGGAAGGCTGGCCGGTGCGCAGGGACACGGCCAACTCGGGTTCGGCGTCGTAGACGTCCAGACCGACGCCGCCGAGGTGACCGTCATCGAGTAACTCAAGAAGGTCCGAGACCATGGCCAGTTCACCGCGCGAGATGTTGACGAACAGTGTGCCGCGCCGGACCTTGGCCAGCAGTTCACGGTTGAAGTAGCCGCGGTTGAGCGACGTCAGGTTCATGGCGCTCACGATGACGTCGGCCTGGCGGATACCTTCCTCGATGCGGACGTAGTCGATCTCGGGCCACTTGCGGACCAGATCCACACCCAGCACGCGCATGCCGACCCCTGTGGCGACACGCGCGACCTCGTGCCCGATGTTGCCGACGCCGACAACCAACAGCGTTTTCGCATCGCACTCGCGGCCGGTCAGGCCGTCGCGGTGGAACTCTTGGAACTGCCGGAGCTGCAGCGGCAGCCTGCGCAGCAGTCCCAGCCAGAGCAGTAGGGCCTGTTCCGCGACAGCCCGGGCGCAGTACAGTGGCAGATACCCGCAGGGCATGGCAACGCCGGTGGCCTCGCGGTACGCGGTGAGGTGATCAAATCCCGTGGAGCGGCTTAAGATGCCGCCCACGGCCGCCGCCCATCCCGGCGGAATCAGTGACTGGGTGCGAATGCTGATGATGCGGGCGGGGGGCGTTCGTGGCCCGGCTTCCTGGATGGTCTTGGCCGTGAAGTCGGCGCGTACGTCCGGTGGCAGGTAGCGCCGGAGCGCGGCGGCTTCCTCTTCAAACGCTTCGAAGAAACATACGTCGGGGAGATTCATGGGGTGATTGTCGGGTGTTGGGTGTCCTGCGTCCTGAGTTCTGAGTCTTGCCCCATGGGACGGGGGTTGAATGCGCGCTTGGTCTCCGCTGTCCCGGACAGGTGTTGATCACACCAACGGCACGGGGGTTACTCTTTCGGCTTTCAGGAACGTGAGGAAATGCTTGCGGATGTGGTTCTCCAAACGCCGCCGTTCCGCCGCCGTGCCATCGTGGAGCGGGATCTGGCCGCCGGCCATGGCGCGGTGGCCGCCGCCCGTGCCGTGCGCGCCGACGAAGCGCCGGATCACGGCGCCGGCATTGGTGGCGTCGTCACCGGTCCGCAACGACAGCAGTATGCGGTTCTCAAACACGCCGTGGCAGAGCACATAGAACACATCCTCACAGCGCAGGAGCAGGTCGGCGACTTCCGCGATCATGTCGGGGTTGTCAAGGTCGCCCAAGTTGCAGAGAATGCCTTTACCGAAGACCTGGGCATTGCGCAGCGCGCCGGCCAAAGCGCGGAAGTAGGCGTGGGGCAGGTCGGCGTCCTGGATACGGGAGAGCATGCGGATGTTGGCGTGCGGGTAGAGCGTCACATACGCCTTGATGTCGGCGCGTGTGGCTTCCTCGCCGAAGTCCTGAGTGTCGGTCTTGATGGCGTAGACCAGGGCCGTGATCAGGGGCGTGTCCGGCGTGATCTCCGCCGTCTGCAGATACTCGAACAGAATGGTCGATGTGGCCCCGACCCGGCTGCGGACGTCCGTGAATCGGGCCTTGCGCGTGTCGCGCCGGATGGGGTGGTGGTCAAAGACGATATCGGGAACGACGTCTGCGGGCAGCGGGTTGTTCCCGGTGCCGGGTTGGGTGTCGACCATGGCGATGCGGTCGAACCGTGCGAGTGAAAGGTCGCTCAGGTGGTGCAGATTGAGCCCCAGGTACTTGGCCAGGGCCAGGTTCTCGGCGCGGCCGATCGCGGCGCCGCAGGCGATGGTGCAAGGCACGCTGGCCAGGGAATTGGCCAGTTCGCGCAGCGCGGCGGCGGCGGCAATGGCGTCCGGGTCCGGGTAGTCCTGCATCACGATGAGCATGGACTTCGCCTCGTGCAGGACGAGCTTCAGCTTCTCGATGCGCTTCTTTTTTCGGGTTGCCGGCACCGACTCTCCTTTCCGCGGTGGGGTTCTTGCCGAGCGTACAAACTCCGCGGCCTCGGAACTCCAGTCGCGGCCAAACCCCAGCAACCACGTACTATAGTGGCTCGACCGCCCGCGTCACGGTCATCCGTACACCGAACCAGGGCTGTTTCAGGATTCGTGACCGCCGCGTGCAGCGAGTACCCCCGGCGTGTCCCCACGCCGGGGGGGGGCGGCCTGAGGACAGGCCGCCCCTACCAGGTGTGCGCGGAGGCGTGGCCTTCCGAGACGCGGCGCCGGATCTTGAAACAGCCCTGACACCGAACCCCGAACACTTGCAAGTCCATAGTCCATGGTCCATTGTCCCTGATCCGCAGTCGCGCGAAAGGCTTTGGCGGGCGTCATGAACGGAGATGCCAAATCATGCTGACGATCGCATCGTGGAATGTGAACGGGGTCCGTGCGGCGTTGGAGCACGGGATGCTGAAGTGGCTGGATGAGGCCAAGCCGGACGTGCTGTGCATCCAGGAGACCAAGGCGCAACCGGACCAGTTGCCGGCGAGCCTGCTGGAACCGCGTGGGTACCGGACGCTGTGGGCCTCCGCCGCGCGGAAGGGGTACAGCGGCGTGGCGGCGTTTGTGCGCGCCGAGCCTGTGGCGGTTACACCCCTGGGCGTGTTGGAGCATGACTGCGAAGGGCGTGTGCAGATCCTGCGCTTTCCGCAGGTCACGATCGTGAACACCTACTTCCCCAATAGTCAGGACGCAGGCGCGCGACTCGACTACAAGCTCGGCTTCTGCGAAGCGTTGCTCGAGCGCTGCAACCGGCTGCGGGCGGACGGGCAGAACTTGGTGATCTGCGGCGACTACAATATCGCGCACCAGCCGATCGACCTGAAGAACCCGAAGGCCAACGAGAATAACGCCGGATACCTGCCCGAGGAACGCGCCTGGATGGACAAGTTCCTGGCCGCCGGCTACGTCGACACGTTCCGCATGTTCTGCCCGGACCCCGGGCATTACACGTGGTGGACCTACCGGTTCCAGGCACGGAAGAAAGACATCGGCTGGCGCCTCGACTACCATTGCGTGAATACGGAGTTCCGGAGCGCCGTTGCAGAGTCGACTATCCTGAAGACCGTGATGGGTTCCGACCACTGCCCGGTCCTGCTGCGGTTGCGGGTGTAGCACGGGGCACGGGGCACGGGGCAGGCAAGGGGCAGTCCGTTTGGTCCGTCCCCATCCCCGCCGCCGTCACTTGGCCGGTGCGGCGGTGGGCGTCGCTTCGAGGTACAGCGGGCGACGCGTGGCGGCGGTGATCTGCTGCAGGGTCCGGCGGTACTCGGGGTAGTCAGCGACGGGGATACGGCGACTGCGGCGCTCGAAGGCGATGCGGAGCGTGACCCGGTTGCCTGTGGCGGTCCACGTCTCTGAGTAGGTCACGTGCCGACTGCGAATGTTGACATTCGGCGGCATCTCGACGATTCTGAATTCCTGGGGAAGCTCGAGCGCAATCTCGCGCTCGGTTGCTTCCGCCGTGGGATAGATCACCGGGTAGCGCCGCGCATCGAGGCTGATTTCCGGGAACTCCTCCTCGCGGTCGGGCACCTGGAAGAGCCGCAGGTCCTTCGCCTGGATGAGGTAGCTGGGCAGGTCGTAGGTGAAGTCAAGTTTGAACTGCACGTTCAAGTCCTGCGGGTCGGTGATGCTGAAGTCGCCGAGACGTGCGCCAGGGGCAATGCCGTTGACGAACTGCTGCAGGATCTGGTGCCTGGCCTTCTCCGGAACACGTTTCCAGCCCGCCCGGAGCCGGTATTCGTAGTCGCCGGAGTAGCGGTTTGCGGTGGTCACGCGCAGGTTGCCGTCCGCGGTGACGGTCATCTGCTCGGCGGTGGCCTTGCCGTACGCCAGCATGCCCGGCGGGACCGGGATGATGGGACGCTGGTCGCGGATGAAGTTGTAGCAGATCACGCCGTGGTCGTCGGAGCGCAGGGCCGGGTACCGGTGGTCCTGGGAGGTGCAGTCCAGGAACATGGACTTGCCATTCAGTTGTACCTCTGTGATGCAGTGGTTGCAGGCCAGCACGGGAAACTTGGGAATGAACTCGCCCTCGTCGTTGGTGCGCAGTACGACCGGGTCGGACTCCACGCCGATGCAGCGCAACAGCGTGGAGAAGAGCATGGATTTGTCGGTGCAGTCGCCGTAGCCCTGGGCCAGGGTCTCGGTCGCCGGGTGGCCGGCCCAGCCGGAACTCAGCGACGACTTGACCGAGATGTAACGGATGTTCTTCTGCACCCAGTGGTAAAGCCGGGCGACCTTCTCCTCGGTCGTCGTGCAACCGGCACAGATTTCGGCCACTTTCGCCTCGATCTCCGGCGTCACCTTCATGCGTTCGACCTGCAACTTGCCGGTGAGGTCGTTGAGGTAATCCCAGGTCTTGAACAGCGATGCGTGTACGGCCGGGGCAACCTCATCGTTGGGCGGCATCTGCGGCTCCGTGACGATGGGAGGGACTTGCGTCTTCTCCCACGTCCGCGAGTCGTACCATTTCCCCTCGACTTCGACGCAGCTCTTCTTTGCCGGACTGCGTTGTGGGATGATCCACCGGAGGAGTGCGCCAAGGACCGGCATGGGGCGCTTCGCCGGGCGGTAACCGTTCCAGTTCTCTTCCCACGAGTAGAGAGGAGTGCCGATCGGGACCTGGACGGTCAGGACGGACCGGACCAGGGGCAGGTCCATCTGGAAGTAGTACCCCGGGAAGAACAGTCGCCAGTCTTCCGGCGCGTACTGTTCGTACTCGTAGATGTACTCCACCACACTGCCGACGCCGACGCCGGGAATGGTGCCGGACATCATGCGTGCGTCAGGGTCGAAATAAACGTCGCCGCGCTGCGGTTGGCTGACTTGGATGTCCTGCGGCGCCAGTACGTGGACCTGACCGTCCGGACCCAGCGACCGGGCGCAGAGGATCTTCTGGCGGCTGTGGCCTTCCGAGAATCCCAGTTTCAGGCTGCCCCATTCGACCAGGGACTCGTTGAGCACCAGGCCGACGAAGTGGTAACGGTAGACGTGCCGGTGGTCGTGCGTCAGCATGAACGTCCCGTCGTCGAGGATGTACACGCCGCGGCAGCCGGGCAGGCGCGCGGCCATTTCTTCGCCCTGGCGCCGGTACTCGGTGAGTGTCTGAATCTCGTCGGCAGCCGCGGGTGCGGGGCCGGACGGCGCAACCGCGGCCGCGGCCTGGGCGTTCTCCTGCTTGCCCGAGATCCACCACTCCTTGACGTCCTGGCGGTCGATCGCCGCCTGGTCCGGCGCGACAAACTTGCCGTTGTCGAACTGGAACCGTGTCGCCTCCTTCGCGTGGCCGCCGTATAGGACCAGTTTCTCGGCGGCGCGAAGGCAAGGAGTGCACGCCATCGCCCCGGCAACGGCCAGAACGGCGGCGGAGAAGAGTGGGCGCGGATTGCGTTTCTGCATGGTGCGGTCGCTCCTGTCTTGACGGGTGTCCCGGCTTCGCTCAGCAGTTGCGCCGTGGCACGCGGGTGTCGGGTGTCGAGGGGGCATGAGTCACTGCGTCACTGAGGCATGAGCCCGACCCCAAATGGCCCTATGCGCCCCGTTCTCCTCGCGTTCGGCTCCGGCGTGTTGGCACATTCTCGAGATTCCGGCATTCCACCGCGGCCTTGAGATCGCTGGCGAACGTGATCTTACGGTTGTCCTCGGAGTGCTCGACCAGAAAGACGGGTTTACCCAGCAACTCCACGGCCTGGGCGTCGTCCGTCACTTGTTTCCTTCGTTGACACACGCGGGCGTAGGCGGTAACCAGCACCTCACGGCGGAACACCTGTGGGGTCTCGGCGGCCCAGAGTGTACGCCGGTCAGGCGTGCTCCGAACACGGCCGGCCTTTGACGCGACTTTGATGGTGTCGGTCACGCGCCGCGCCGCGACGCCGGAACCATGTTTGCGCGCCGCCTCGATGCACTGCAGCAACAGGGCGGCGGAGGCGAACGGCCGTGCGGCGTCCTGGACCGCGACGTACCGGGCGACCGGTGGTACGGCCGCCAACCCCAGCGCCACGGAGTCTTGGCGGGCCGGGCCGCCAGCAACCAGCGTGACACCCCGGATGCGGGCTTTCCGCAGTGCGGCGGCAAACGCCGGTTCCTGGTCCTGCGGCACGACCAGAACGGTCATCTCGGGCCGGATCACAGGGGCAAAGCGCCGCAAGCAATGGCACACGACCGGCAGTCCGAGCAAGGGGATGAGCAGCTTGTTTACGGCCGAACCGAAGCGCTCGTTGCGCCCGGCGGCGACCACCACCAGCGCCACGCCGACCTGCTCTGACGTTGGCGGTCTCACTCGAGCCATATCTCAGCCTTGGTTGGGCGACGCAGGACCGAGTCCTTGCCGGCAGAGCCCTTTTCGGCCTCCGGAAAGTCGGCATTGAAATGCAGGCCCCGGCTCTCCTTGCGCGCCATGGCACAGTCGATGATCATCTCGGCGACGGACGCGAGGTTGCGCAGTTCGATCAGGTCCGGGGTGACGATGAAGTCCCAGTAGTACTTTTCGATCTCCTTGCGCAGCAACCTGATACGGTTCTTGGCACGCTCGAGGCGCTTGGTGGTGCGGTGGATCCCGACGTAGTCCCACATGAAGCGGCGGATTTCATCCCAGTTGTGGAAAATGACGATTTGTTCGTCGGAGTCCTTGGCGTCGCCACTACTCCAGTCCGGGATCAGGTCGGGTGAGATCGGCGGTTCGCCGCCGCCGTTGCGGCGGCTGTGTTCGACGGCGTTGTGGGCCACCACGAGGGCTTCGAGGAGGCTGTTGCTGGCCAGGCGGTTGGCACCGTGCAGTCCGGTGCAGCCGACCTCGCCGATGGCGTAGAGATTGGTGACCGTGGTGGCGCCGTTCACATCGGTCCCGACACCGCCGCAGCAGTAGTGGGCGGCTGGAACCACGGGGATGAGATCGCGGCCCATGTGGATCCCAAACTCGAGGCACTTGGCGAAGATCTTTGGGAAGCGCTTGCGGAGGAACTTCTCCGATCGGTGTCGAATGTCCAGAAAAACACACGGCTGGCCGGTGCGTTTCAATTCCTGGTCGATGGCGCGGGCGACGATATCGCGCGGCGCCAGGGCGCCCATTTCATGGTAATCCTGCATGAACTCGACATAGTCGTTGTGGCGACGGATTTTGAGGGTGGCGCCTTCGCCCCGGACCGCTTCGCTGATGAGGAACGACTTGGCGCGGGGGTGGTACAGGCACGTGGGATGGAACTGGATGAATTCCATGTTGCGGATTTCCGCATGGGCGCGGTACGCCATGGCAACCCCGTCGCCGCTCGCCACGTCCGGGTTGCTGGTGTAGAGGTAGACCTTGCCAGCCCCGCCGGTGGTCAGGAACGTGAAGCGACTGATGAGCGTGCTGATCCGGTGTGTGGCGCGGTCCATGACGTAGGCGCCGAGGCAGTAGTTCTCGCCTTCCCAATGGGCGTGGCGTGTCGAGATCAGGTCCACGGCCAGGTGGTTCTCGAGGATCTGGATGCGCGAGTCTGCGCGGCAGCGTTCGATCAGCGCCCGCTCCACCTCTTCACCCGTCACGTCACCGGCGTGCAGGACGCGACGCTGCGTGTGGCCGCCTTCCCGGCCCAGGTCGAAATCCTGGGCGTGCTGCGCACCCACATTGTCCTCAAGTTCGCCGCGGCGCGTGAAGTGCACGCCCCACTCCTGCAGGTCGCGGATGCGCTCCGGCCCGCCCCGGATAATGTCATGGACGATGTCCAGGTGGCACAGGCCGGCGCCCGCATTGAGCGTGTCGGCCACGTGCGCGTCGAACGTGTCCGGTTCCGCGGTGACGCACGCGATGCCGCCCTGCGCGTAGCGCGTGTTGCACTCGTCGACCTGGCGCTTGGTGACAACCACCACCTTGCCGTGCGGCGCCGCTTTCAGGGCGGCAACCAGCCCGGCGACGCCGGACCCGATGACGAGGTAGTCGCAGAAGAAGCGGGACGGTGCGGTCCGTGTTGCTGGTTGGTCCATGGTCTCTCGCTGTTGTGAATGCCGGCGCAATTGTCCCGGTGCGACAACATACCCGGCGGGAGGTGAAAATCCAGACTCGGGGCGCGGGGGCCATGTGTCGACGCTCGAGCGTCCGGCCTTCGACAGTCTCAATGCTGCCGCCCTTTTCCGTGTCGCACCGCGACTCACGCGTCCCAGAAACCTGCCAGGCGAGCCGCGGGCCGGCGCTGATCCAGCCACAGGCGGGAACACCTGAAACAAAATGTTCGGTTGGGGCTCGAAATTGGCTTGATTTTTTTTTGGGGGGAGTGGTAAACTGATGGGCGTAGGACGGAAGACTGAACGAGGAGGAAGGGGCGATTTCCACCGTTTCCAGGTCGATAAAGTGTTCGGCAAAAATGCGTTGCGTGGCATTCTGCCCGCGACGCTATGGGGGTTTTTGCGTATGATCACGACACGCTTTGCATCTGCTGTTCGGGCCCTTGCGCTGGCCGTTGCCCTGGCATTGGCGTGGGTGCCACGCGCTCTTGCAGACCAGGGGAATGGATATACCTACGACCTGCGCATGCTTGAGAACGCCGAGGATGGTGACACGGCCGGCTGGGACCTGTTCGACGCCGATCCGCCCGCGACGCCGGTGAACATCGCGGACCCCGCAAACCCGCAGAACCGCGTCATTGCCTTCCAGGCCACGTACGACACCGGTTTCCGGTTCATTTTCACGCCCGTCGAGACGCAGCGCCTGCACCTGCAGTGGCGCATGCGCATCACCGGCAATTACCTGCTGTATGCCACCCTGGTCACCTCCGTGGGTTGGGTGAACATCCGGTACGTCCCATCCACAACCGTCCCGAACCAGGGCCTGGACCCGCTCGTGCCGCTGGGCACAAACGTCGCCAACGGCCATTGGGTCACCATCCGCCGGAACCTGCTCGCGGACCTGCGCCGAATTCACCCGACCGCCACCATCACGGACTTCCGCGCCCTTATGGTCCGGGCCGTCGGCTGCTTCGACGACATCGCGGTACTGAACTATGACGACGCGGACCTCGACTGCCTGCCCGACAGCGTGGAAACCACCGCGGGCCTCAACCCCGCCGACCCCAGCGATGCCACGACCGACCTGGACGGGGACGGTCTCTCGAACCTGGACGAGTTCCTGCGCGACACCAACATCACCGTTGCCGACACCGACGACGATGACCTCCCCGACGGCGACGAGGTGAACCTCTACGGCACCAACCCGCTGCAAGCCGATACCGACTCGGACGGCCTGCCCGACGGCTATGAGACGGCCTGCAACATGGACCCGCTGACGCCCGCGTTCCAAGGGCCGGGCTACCTGTTCGACCGCCGCGTCGCCGAAGACGCCGAAGACCAGACCACGACCGGCTGGGACCTGTTCGACGCCGACCCGCCCAACACCCTGTCCAACGCGGTCGACCCGACCGACCCGGAGAACCGCGTCATCGCGTTCCAGGGCACGTACGACACCGGCTACCGCTTCACCCTGGCGCCGACCGAGACGCGGAAGCTCGTGCTCGAGTGGCGCATGCGCGCCTCGAGCAACTTCCTCTTCTACGCCACATGCAACACGACCGCCGGCTGGCTCAATGTCAGATACGTGCCCGGGACCACGTGGTCGAACCTCGGCCCGGACCCGATCGTGCCGCTCGGGACCAATGTCGGCGCCGGACAGTGGGTCACGATCCGCCGCAACCTCCTCGCGGACGTACGCTACCTGCACCCGAACGCCGAGATCCTCTACGTCTACGGCATCATGACCCGCGGCCTGACCGAACTGGACGACGTCGCGCTGCTGGCCTATCCCGATACCGACCTCGACGTGCTGCCCGACAGCGTCGAGATCACGGCCGGACTCGATTTCGCCGACCCGGACGACGCGGAAACCGACCTCGATGGCGATGGACTCTCGAACCTGGACGAGTTCATGCACGGCACCGATCTGACCGTTGCCGACACCGACGCCGATGGACTCTCCGACAGCGACGAATTGCACATCCACGGCTCCGATCCGCGCCTGGCCGATACCGATGCGGACAGCATGCCCGACGGCCTGGAAGTGAGCTGCGCCATGGACCCGCTCACGCCCGCACTCCAGGGCCCGGGCTACCTCTTCGACCGGCGCATGCTCGAAAACGCCGAGGACGGCGACACCGCCGCCTGGGACCTCTGGGACGCCGACCCGCCCGCAACTCTCTCCAACATCGTCGACCCAACCGACGCGGGTAATCGCGTCATCGCGTTCCAGGGCGCGTACGACACCGCGTACCGGCTCACCCTGAACCCGACCGAGGCGCAGAAGCTCATCCTGGAATGGCGCATGCGCGCGTCCTCGAACTTCCTCATCTACGCCACCTGCCAGACAACGGCGGGCTGGCTGAACCTGAGGTATGTCCCCGGCACGACATCGTCGAACCTCGGTCTGGACCCGATCGTGCCGCTCGGGACCAACGTCGGGACCGGACAGTGGGTCACGATCCGTCGCAACCTTCTCGCGGACGTCCGACGCCTGCATCCGACCGCCGACATCCTCTATGTCTACGCGTTCATGACCCGCGGCGTCACCGAACTGGACGACGTCGCTCTGCTCGCCTACCCGGACAGCGATCACGACTGCCTGCCCGACGGTATCGAGGTCAGCGCCGGCCTGAACCCGCTCGACCCGGCCGACGCCGAAACCGACCTGGACGGGGACGGCATCAGCAACGCTTCCGAGATCGTGCACGGCACGAATCTCGCCGCCTGGGACAGCGACGGCGACATTGTCCCGGACGGCGCGGAACTCGAACTCGGACTCGACCCGCTCGACCCGAACGACGGCGCCGCCTGGGTGTTCGCCGCCACCGCCGTTCCGGACGCCGCGCCCGGCCTGGCGGTCTCCTACTACAAAGGCGATTGGCGGTTCATGCCGTCCTTCGAGTTCTTCCCGCATTACGGCAGCGGCCTGGTCGCGCAACTCGACATGCTTGAGTCCACTGGCCAGGTCTTCGGCAGCGGCCGTGCCGACGAAGTCGGCGCCGTGTTCGACGGTTGGCTGGCCGTCCCGACGGACGGCTGGTACACGTTCCATCTCACCAATAACGACGGCGGCATGCTCTACATCGACGGCGTGCAGGTGACGGCCGCGGACGGCTATGTCTGGCACCTCGGCGCGCCGTGGCAGTCGCACGGCGATATCGGCCTGCGTGCCGGGCTGCACGCACTGCGCCTGGTCTACTTCGAGACCTACTGCAACGCGTCACTGGTCCTGGAATGGGAAGCGCGCGGGCTCGCGCGCCAGGTCATCCCCGCCGAGTGTCTGCTCCACTCGCCCGACGCCCTTGCGCTCCTGCAGGCCGGCGATGACGCGGACGGCGACGGCCTGGCCGACGCGGCTGAACTCGCCGCCGGCGCCAACCCCGCCAACCCGGATACGGACGGCGACGGGCTCCCGGACGGCCGCGAAAGCAACGAGCTCGGCACCAACCCCGCCGCCCTCGACAGCGATGGTGACGGGGTCGGCGACCGCGACGAGGTCGAATTGGCCGGCAGCGATCCCACCGCGGCCGACTTTGACGGCAGTGCCTTCACCGCCCGCGAACTGGCCGGCAGCGCGGGCACCGTGGCCAGCGGCGCCTGGGTCAAGTACGGCGACGATATCGTGGCGGAGAGCAAGCGCGGCGACGTGACGTTCGAGTTCCTCGTCCTGTTCGCCGACTGCTATCGGGTCGAGGTCGAAGGAACCCAGTACCAACCCAACTCGGAGTACAGCACGTTCGAACTCCTCGGCCAGGTCGATGGCGAGTACGTCGGCAGCGCCACGCTTACCGCGCCGTTCGGCGTCATGGGCGTCACGCATTTCTACACGCCCTGGCTCCTCCCCGGACGCCATACCGTGCGCATCGGTTGGGAGAACGTCTACGCCGGCACGACGCTGGACATCCGCGCCGTGCGTCTGCAGCGGCCAGGCGGTACGGACGCGGATGCGAACGGTCGCGCCGACTGGCTCGACCACCGGCTCGCCGCCACCTGCACGCTCGATGCGGTCCCCGACACCAGCCGCGTGTCACCGCTCTGCGTCGAGGGCACGACACGGTTCCTCTCCGGCATGAGCATCTCGGACGGCACGCCGGTGCAGCGCGGCACGTGGCGGCGCTGGTACGCCGACCTGCCGCTGCTGGAAACGGGCGTGACCGCCCGGACGGTCAGCTTCGAGCACGGTGCGAAGACCGCAACCCTTGCGACGACCTGGGTCGCGACCGACGTCCTGACCGAGCCGGACCTGACCCTGCGCAAGGGCGATGCGCTGCGCCTGACCGCCGCGCCGGCGGGCGCCACCGACGGCACGGTCCACCTCACTGTGGGCGGCACGGAGTACGACACGACCCTGGCCGCGCCCGTGACGTGCCGGTTCGATACCGCCGGAACTTTCACCGTGGACGGCACGTACACGCCCACCACCGGCGCGCCCGTGACCGGCAGCCTGCAGGTCACCGTCGTCGAGTGCACTGTCCCGGAAGCGCCCGCCATCTGGCGCAACCGCGAACGCGCCTGGACCTGGACCGGGCTGACCCTGGCCGCAACCGTCGACGCCCCGCACATGGACCTGGCGCAGACGGCGCACACCGCTGACACCGCCACGTTCCAGCTCCAGCGCACCGAAGTGCTCGAAGACGTGCACATCGTCGCGCGCCTCGGCGCCGGCGGCCCGGTCCTGGCCAGCGTGCCGACCGCCGGGTTCTGGCTGCGCGCCGCGGTCGAAGGCCACATCGAGAGCATCGAGCAGTACCCGGACAACAGCGACAAGCTCGAAGTCGAGGTCTTCACCTGGGGCCTGCCCGACAGCGTCCGGGTCAACATCACGGTCTTCCCCAGCGGCATCAGTTTCGATGACGGCACGACGGTGCGGGACGTGTTCCGCGCCGATCTGGACGATACCGGGCGTTACGTCTACCACATGCTGCGGGCGGACACCGCCCTGTCCATCTGCCGCATCACACGCATCTACCAGGGCGCCGCCATCGTCGGCGATATGAACTGAACATGGGACTGTTCCCTTCACAATCCAAGTCACTGAAACGGCGCGGAGCAGTCCTCGCCCTCGTCGCCGCGGCCGGGCTGGCGACGTGCCTGCTCGCGCTCCGTTCCCGCGTCGTGACCTTGGCCGCGGGCGAGAGAGAGACGGCAACCACGCGCACGGCCGGCCGCGCCGGCCGCGCGCAACCCGCTCACGGCGCGACCCGGCCACACACCTCGCGCCTGCCAGGGGTTGCCGGCGGGCGAACTCCGGACGTGTCGGCCCCGGTCGCCGCGGCGCGCGAGTTCATCGCCAGCCTGCAGGCCCCGGACACTGCCCAACTCCGGGACACGGTGCGCACCGCGATCGGACTGGGCACGGACCCGGACCCGCGCCACCGGCAGCGCGTGATCAACGAACTGCCGAAGACGCAGGAACTCTCGCCCGAGGAACTGCGCGCCCTCTACTGCTTCCTTGCCGCCAAGGACCCGGCGCGCTACGGCTCCACGGCGAACAACGCGCTGAAGAACGACATTCTCACGCACCTGATCCGCGACGGCGCACCCGTGCCGGACGAAGTCCTGCCCCTGATGCTCGGCATGTTCTACGATTCCGACCAGGACCGGGCGTGGCGTGACTACGTGCTGCAGCACTTCCTTTACTTTGTCGAGCAGACCTGGCCGGACCCGCAGACCCCGAACCTGGCCGACGATGCGCAGTTTACCGCCGTCCGCGACGCCTACTGGGACGCCACGCGCGAACTCGATACCAGTATTGCCGGAACCGCGCTCATCGGCCTGGAGTTCCTGTCGCGAAGCTACGCGGCCTTTGACCGCGACGAGGTACTGGCCGCGGCCGGCAGCATTGCCCGCTCGGCCGACGCCTGCGACGCGGTCCGCGCCACCGCGGTTCAGGTCTGCGCGAACGCCCGCAACCGCGATGTCCTGCCCGTGGCGCAGCAGATCGCGCGCTCCGACGATGCCGGCGTGCCGCTGCGCATGGCCGCCATCGCCGCCATTGGCGACCTCGGCGCGGCCACGGATACCGCCTTTCTCGCACGATTCATCCCGAACCCGGGCGCCAGGACAGCATCCGACACGCGGCTGCAGACCGCCGCCGCGTCAGCGATAGAGCGCATCAAACGCCGCGAGGCCTTGTGAGAGGAACGCACCACAACGGCGAGCATGACGGCAGGGCTCTGCCCCGCACCCCGACGGGGGGCGTCGCGGACTCCCCCCGTGCCCCCCTCGATGCGATTGCGCGTTGGGACACGCCCCGAGCCGCGTGTCCCAACGCGCAATCGCGGCGCGATCCACCGCCGCACAGGCTGGGGCCTGCGCGGGCGGTGGAGGGGAACATCCGGTTGGTCGTGTCCGTCCGAAATGGCGCGCCCAGCTGCCACGCCCGTGCGCTTGGCCCCGCGACTCCGCGCTGCCACGCGTTGACCCCGCGCTGCCACGCCCGTGCGCTTGGCCCAGCGGCTCCGCGTTGCCACGTGTTGGTTCCGCGCTGCCACGCCCTTGCGGCGTGGAGCGACTGCGGCCGGCCACGTCGCGGCGAATCCACCACCGGCCACACCCAGCCGACCATCGCCGCCACACGCCGCCCGGCTCCGCGCTGCCACGCCCTTGCGGCGTGGAGCGACCAGCCCCGGCAATGCGGAGGGCGCCGAGGACCCTCCGTTCGCCATCTCAACCTCCGTCCGTCCCCAATCTACAGTCCCGGTCCCGTACCCGCTCTCCCCCTCCGGGGCTTTGGTCTTCGGTTCCGACCTACAGCCTACAGCCTTCGGTACAGCCTACAGCCTTTGCTCCACCGAGGAACGAGGAAGAACACATGACGCACCGTACCCAGCACATGGCGATGAAACTCAACCTGGCCCTGCTCGGCACCGTTCTGGCCCTGGCGCCGTTGTCCGCACCGCGCGCCGATGAGGCCGACGCGGGGAACAACCCCCCGATCACCACGCCCACACCGCCGACGACCAACATGACCCTGATGTCCGTCGCATCCACCGCCGCGGCCGCAGCGGCGAGCGTCGCTGGCGCGACCCCGGAACAACTCGGCCAGGCGGTTGCACGCGTCGTCGACCGCACCGCGCCCGAAGATGCTGCCCCCGAGGAACTGGCGCAAGCCGCAGCCGAAGCGGTGGCCGAGCAGTTCCGATTGGAGAACAGGTCAGCTTTGGAGATCGCCCGCGCCTTCCTCGCCGCCTACCTCCGCATGTCCGAACTGCGCGAGTTCTCCCGTGCGGCTGACAAGGCCTTCGACGCCGCTGTCGAACTCCTTCTGTCCATGGGCGTCTCGCCCGCCCAGATCGGCAGCATCCTCTCTACTCTCGCCGCCGAGCACGGCCTTGATCCGGTCGAGTACGGCGCCCGTGGGATCGGCCTGGCCACCGCCCTGAGCATTCTCAACGCTGGCGGCACGGCACAGGCGGCGGCGGACGCCGCCGCCACCGCCGCCTGCAGTTTCGCATTGGGCGCAGGCGCAAGTGCGGACGTCGCGCTCTTCGCCGGCGCTGCCGCTGCAGGCCGTGCCGCAACCGCCGCCGGACAGTCTCCGGCCGACGCCGGCGCCGCAGCCGCCCGCGCCATGCGGGACATCCTCGGCGGCACCGACGAACAGGCGATCACCGCCGCCGGCACGGCCGCCGGCAGAGCGGCGGAGGCTGCCAACGTCGAGATCGGCGAGGTGGGAAGTGCCGCGGCCGCAGCGGCCGCGGCGGCGGGCGGCACACCCGCTCAGGCAGGAAGCGCGGCAGCACAGGCCGTCACGTCGGCCGGCGGCTCGGCAGAGCAGGCCATCACGGCAGCGGGGCTCGGGGCCGGTAGCGCCGCTAACGAGCAGGCGGCCCAGGTCGCGGGCACCGCCGCCGGTCGGGTGGTCGCCGCACGCGGTGGCACCTCGGCCCAGGCGGGTGCCGCCGCCGCGGAGGCCATCCTCGCGGCCACGGGTAACGCCACGTTGGCGATCATTGCGGCCGGCGCGGGCGCGGCGGAAGTGGTGATCGCCACGGGCGGCGACGCCGCCAGTGCCGGCGCTGCGGCCGGTGACGCAGCTCTCGCCGCTGGGGGCAATGTCACCGCGGCGGCGAATGCCGCGGCCGCCGGTGCGCTCGCAGCCCACGGAAACGCCCTGGATGCCGGAAACGCGGCGGGTGCGGCGGCCAGCAAGGCAGGCGCTGCCCCTGCTGTGGTCGGACAACTCGCCGGCGCCGCGGCTGCCGCGGCGGGCGGCTCTGCCTTGGTCGTCGGGCAGGTAGCGGGTGACGCGGTGACCGCCGCCGGCGGCACCGCCGCAGAAGCCGGGGCCGCATCGTTCGCGGCCGTAACGGCGGCGAACGGGACCCCGGGCGACGCCTGGCGCGCCGCAGGCACTGCCGCTGCCGCCAATGTCCTGCGCACCGGCGGCACCATGCAGCAGGCCGCTGATGCGGCCGCGGGGGCCGTGACTGCGGCCGCGGGTACGGCCAACGATGTTGCCACCGCGGCCGCACGCGCGGTGGCCGAGTACTATGTGAGCGTGGGCAAGAACGCGGCTTTCGTCGCGGCCCGTGCGGCCGCCGAGGCGCTGGCGCGCGGCGCCGACTCCGCAACCGCCTGCGCGGTCGCCGGCGAGGTGGCCGCACAGACCGTCCTGGGCCAGAATGGTACAACCGAAAGTGCCGCCCTCGCCGCTGGCGTGGCGGCACGCGCCGCCGGCGGCGACGACACGGCGGTCGCCCGCGCCGCGGCCGCTGTCGTCATGGGGCAGGGCGGCACGATCCAAGACGCTGCCGCCAAGGCAGGGCAAGCCATCTCGACCAGCGGCGGTTCGCCGTCTGCCGCCGGGGCTGCCGCCGCCACCGCAGTCCTCGATGCCGGCGGCACCGCGAACGACGCGGCCCTGGCCGCCGGTGTCGCCGCCGGCAACGCCGCCGCTGGCGCAGGCCAAACCCCGGCCCAGGCCGGGGCTGCCGCGCAAGCCGCCGCGCTGGCAACGGGCGGCGATGCCGCCACAGCCGCCGCAACGGCAGGCGCAGCCGCCGGTAATGCGGCCGCCGCCGCGGGCGCCACCCCGGCCGCGGCGGGTGCTTCCGCCCGAGCCGCGGCCCTGGCCGCCGGTGGCAATATCGAGACCGTGGCCAATGCGGCGGCGACCGCCGCCGCTCAGGTGGTCATCAACCGCAACGGCTCGGCATCCGAAGCCGCCGCGGCCGCAGGCGACGCCGCGCGGCAGGCCGGTGCGACCAGCGCACAGATCGGGACCGTGGCCGAAGCAGCCGCTCTGGCTGCGGGCGCCCGTGAAGAAACCGCCCGGGCGGCCGCCGGCGCTGTCGTCGGCGGGCAGGTGGCCCAGGACGTCTACAATGCCAATGGCACCCCGGAGCAGGCGCGCGATGCCGCCCGCGATGCGGCCTACACCGCGGTCATCGCCGCCGGCGGCACCAACTCGGAGGCCATCCTGGCCGGCGCTGTCGCGGCTGGACAGGTCGTTCTCAACCTCACAGGAAACCGTACCGATGCCGCCGCGGCGGCCGCCGCGGCGGTAACCGCCTTGGGTGGCGGTCTGGGGGAAACCGTAATTGCCTGCGTCGACGTAGCGAACACCGCTGTAGTTGAGCAACAGCAGTACTGGGTACTGGCGATCGTCAGCGCGCACGGCAACCCGCGCGGCGCGGGCGTGTACCCAAAGAACTCCTGGGCGAACTGGTCGGTCGGGTCGCCGACCGCTGGCGAAGCCGGCGTCCGCTACGTGACCGAACGGTGCAGCGGCCAAGTCTACATGAACGCGAACCGTACCGTCACCATCCAGTGGGCCAGGGAGCACCTGTTCACAAGCACGCCATGCGCGCACGGCTCTGTCGTGGCCGAGATTACGCACTGGAGAATGCTGGGGCCTGAGATCGAGTCCATGCTGTACTACTGGACTGTCCGTGAAAACTTGGGTGAAGCCTGGGTGCATGAACTCACGACGCCATTCGTCAGGGCCGTGCCCGAGCCCGGCTATCGGTTCACACACTGGTCCGGCGACGTGCCGGCCGACCGCCAGCAGTACGCCAACATCTCGCTGCCAGCCGACCGTCCCCGCACGATCCAGGCCCACTTCGACGTGACGCCGCCACCACCACCACCCGCGCGTTACGAATTGACCATTGTCAGCGACTATGACCATCCGCAGGGCGCCGGCGTCTACGCCGCTGGCACCGACGCGCAATGGTCCGTCACCTCGCCCTGGCCAGGCACGGAAGGCCAGCAGTTCGTCGCCGACCCCGCCTCGGGCACTGTACGCATGACCGCCCCGCTGACCGTGACCGTCAACTGGACCATGCAGTGGCGCTTGACCACCGCCGCGACGAATGGTACCGTCGATGTGCAGACCGGTTGGCACGATGACGACAGTCAGGTCACACTCACCGCCACGCCCGCAACCGACTTCCATTTCGTCCAGTGGACCGGCGATGTCCCAGCCGGACTCGATCCGACCGAGAATCCACTCCAAGACGTGACCATGGACCAGGCCCGCAACCTGACTGCGCAGTTCCTGACCTCCCTCAACCGCCTGGCCGTCAACGGCGCGGTCGTCGCGCCGTGGGCCCAGTGCGGAATCAACAGCAGTCCCGGCTGGCTCACCGACCTGTCCCTGTACGGACCCGAAACGGCCGTGCCCGCCACATTCGACAGCATCGCACTGGTCGTGAACGGCGCCCAAACGCTCGATGAGACCTTCGAGTCCGGCACGGCCGGCGCCCCGCCCGCCGGCTGGACCTTCGATGGCACCGACGCGGGCGCCATCCGCCTCACGAACACTCCCGTCTACGCCGGCGACCTGGCCCTGACCGTGCAGGGCGTGGCCGACCCGGCCCAGGCCCAGGGCGTCTACCGCGCCGGCACATTCAACCCCTCACCCTCAACCGTGACGGTGCACGTCTTTGTCCCGACCGGGCAGACGCCAGGCCAACTGGTCACCGCGTTGGCCTACGGCGGCCGTTGCGTCTCACTCGTCACCGACGACGTGGACGGCAGCACGCTGGACGTGTTCCTGGGTGCGCAGTTCGCGGACGGAACCGGCACGCCCGTCGCAACCGGCCTGGCCTGCGGCGAATGGCACACGCTCGTACTCGACCTCTACTCCTCGCAGGGCGCCACGGGCGATGCCGATGGCGACACGCTCAGCGACTGGGACGAGGTCAATACCTACGGCACCGACCCGACCGACCCGGACACCGACAACGACGGCCTGAACGACGGCCTGGAACTGACCCAAGGCACCAACCCGCTCGATGACGACTCCGACAGCGACGGCATGCCCGACGGCTGGGAAGTCACGAACGTCTTCGACCCACTCCTGGCCACCGACGCGACGGCAGACTCGGACAACGACGGCCTGACCAACCTGCAGGAGTACACCGCCGGAACCGATCCCCATGACGCCGATTCCGATGCCGACGGACTCGTCGACGGCGTCGAGACCAACACCGGTGTGTTCGTCTCGGTCAACGACACCGGCACCGACCCGCTGAACGAGGATACCGACGGTGATGGCCTCCTCGATGGCGTCGAGACCGGCACCGGCGTGTTCGTCTCAGTGGACGACACCGGCACCAGCCCCATCGGCCAGGACACGGACGGCGATGGCATGCCGGACGGCTTCGAACTCGCCACCGGCCTCAATCCTACCCTCGACGACGCAGCCGCCGATGTCGACGGCGACGGGTTCAGCAATCTGCTCGAGTACCGGCTCGATACGGACCCGGCAAACGCCGCGTCTGTCCCGGCGCTTGCCACGCTCGCCGGCGACCTGCGTGGCTGCTGGCCTCTGGCCGCGGACTTTACCGACACCTCGCACCTTCATAATCACGGCACGTTCGGTGGCCTGGGCCAACCCGTGTTCGCCGACGCCAGCCTTGATCTGGCTGCCGGCGGGTATGTCGACTGCGGCAATGCCGAATCCCTCTACACCCCCACCACATGGACACTTTCCGCGTGGGTGAAGGACGCCGCCGCCGGCGCCATTGCCGGACGCTGGGACGAAGCCAGTGACATGCGCGCCTGCCGTCTGGTTTTCGAGCCGGACGGGACCGGTAACGCCACAGTCAGCGCCGAACTGTCCGACAATGGCTCCTGGCTCCACGACAACGCGCAGGCGGTTCAGAGCGCGCAACCTGTGAGCCCGGGCGAGTGGACCCACATCGCCGTCACCTGGCAGGCGGGCGAACTGGCCAGGATCTACGTCAACGGCGCCGATGTCAGTGCCGCGGCCGACCCGGACACCGCCATAGCCAACATCTTCAACACCAGCGCGGCGTTCCTCATCGGCGCCGCGAACGGCGGCGCGGGAAGCCTCTTCACCGGCCGTATCGCGCAAGTGACACTGTTCGGTACCGCACTCTCACCCACCGCCGTCGCCGAACTCCACACGCTCGGCCGCACCGCTGACCTCGCGCCGCTCCTCTATCAGGACTCAGACGCTGACGGCATGGCAGACTGGTGGGAACGCAAGTACTTCGGCGACCTCAGCCGCGACGGCACCGCCGACTTCGACCTCGACGGCCTGACCGACGCGCGCGAGTTCGAACTCGCGCTTGACCCTGCCACCAACGATACGGACGCCGACGGCATCCAGGACGGCGACGAAGTCAATACCTACGAGACCAACCCGCGCGTCGCCGACACCGACGGCGACGGCCTCTCCGATGGTGCCGAAATCCTCACGTACCACACAGACCCCAGTGTTCCCGACAGCGACGGCGATGGCATGCCCGACGGCTGGGAAGTCGCGCACGGCCTGAACCCGCTGCTCGCCGCTGACGCCGCCGCGGACCCGGACCACGACGGGTTGACCAACCTGCAGGAGTACGCCAACGGCACCAACCCGCAAGTCCCGGACCTCGGTAACGCCCGGGTCTCCTTCACCACCGCCGCCATCACCGTCTCGGAACTCGCCGGCCAGGTGACCGTCACCCTGCAGCTCAACGAACTCCCGCCCTACCGCAACGACGTCCAAGCCACGGTCAACGTCACCGGCGGCACCGCCACGAACGGCGCAGACTACACCTTCACCCCCGTCAACCTGACTTTCGATGCCAGTCACATGACGCAAACCTTCACCCTCGATATCCACCCGGACCTGCTCTGGGACCCGGACGAGCAGATCGTTCTCAGCATCACCGACCTCGCCGGCGCCGTTCCCGGAGATACCCCCACGCTGACCATTACCATCGACGACGACATGGACAACGACGGCATGGCCGATTACTGGGAGCAGATGAACGGCTTTGACCCCAACTCCGGCGACGATGCGAATGCCGACGCGGATGGGGATGGTGTGAGTAACCTGGTCGAGTTCCTCCAGGGCCGGAACCCGCACGCCGGTGCGGTCGCCGACCCCGGAACCCAAGTGAGTCTGGTGGTCTACACCGTACTCGAATAGGAGAGCCGCCTGGTGGCGCGGGACAGTGGCGCGGGACCTCTGGGACCGCAGCAGAGTGCGCGGGGCCGTCCCGGCCCGAGTCCCCGGCCCCGAGCCACGGCCGCGACAGCACAGAGAACATGCAGAAGGACACACATATGCGAAGCCCGAAACACCCGTTCGCCCTGCGGTGCGCTGTTTCCTGCCTGGCCTTGGCGTTGGCCACCGCCTCGTATACCACCCACGCCGAAGGCGAACACTGGGTGCCGCTGTACAACAAGCTGGCGCGGTTCACTAATGAGCGCTCGTATGCCGCCGGACTGTTGACTGCGGCGGACATCGACACCTTCGGCGTGGTGCCGGAAACCACTGAGATCACCCAGGCACACCTGGCGGGACTGCGTGGCCGGATCGCGTTCATGGCGGCGGACGCCTTTGTGCTGGACGTGCAACCGTACCAGATGGCCATCGAGGAGGTCGAGGGTGGCGGCACAGACGCGTGGGGCAACCCTGTGCTGGAATCGACCTCACTGTTTGAGTATGTCGGCATGCCGAACCGGAACGCATTCACGCGCATTCCGGCGGCCTATTCCTCGCACCCCTCGTACAGCATCGGGTTCGACGACGCACCCGTGCTCTGGGAGCACTTCCAGGAACTCTACGACACCACTGACGAACTGAAGTACCTTGCCCCGAAGTACGGGTACAACAAGTACAAGGACGCCGGCGCGGGCGACGTGCCCGAGAAACTCTGTCCGTTCGCGGCCGCCAGCGACGCGATCCCGGCCGTCCTGGACCTCATCCAGGTCTACAAGAGCGTGTTCGGACAGACCCACCGCCCGTCGCCAACCAGTTACACCAGCGATGAGTTGCAGGCACTCTTGGATCAGGGATGTTTCGACGCGGGGCAAACCGTGGACGCCGCAGACATCAATCAGATGCGGAAGATGATTGAGGATCTGGCCAGCGTGATCTACGTCAGAGGCGGGGGCTCGACGGGCTCGGCAGAGAACGGCTGGAGGAAGGCAACGGACGGGACCTGCCCCATCACGTTCGCGCACGCCGAGCCGCGCGCCGATGTGCTGGTTGCCAGCAACCTGCGCGCGGCGGCAGGCGAATGGTCCGAAGACGGCGACGGCAACGGCGGCGGCTGGGGTGGTCGGCTCGCAATCGGGAACTGGATCCGCACCGAGCACCTCCAGGAAATCCGCGACTTCGTGGATGCGATCCGCAGTAACGGACTGTGGATCAGCAAGGGGGCGCCACCCATCGCGGATGAGCAGCGGCACCACTGGTACAAGTTCGAATACGTCGGGTTCAGTTGTCCCCCGGCGCATTTCTACCAGCAGTATGATTTCGGGGACGACGGAAGCAGTTTCCCGCCGGACGCGTGGGTGCAGGCCATTGGTTACGGCGCCATCAACGTCGGCAATGCGTTCCTCGACACCGGCTGGAGTTACCGTTGGGATCTGAACTGCAACACGGGAGAGACAATAGGGTCGCCGCAGCCGCCCCAACACCTGAACGAGCACATGATCGCGGGCAGCTTCAGACTGGTCATGCCCAGCGACGCGAACCAACATGGGGGCAACACCGTTCTGGCCAAGTTGAAGGGCCGGTACGACATCGGACTGGATATCAGCGGTCTGGCGTGGGGCGCGGACCGCGCGTACTCGGTCTCCGACTCAGAGATGGAGGCGGTGCTTCGCCAAGCCTGCTGCGACTTGGGTATCACCATCCCGCCTGCCTGCACGCTGGTCTGTGACGCAGCCGGCGACTCTTACGACAACGAGGTGACGACCGGGACACCCCAGGACATAGCCGCGAACTCGAGTCTGTTGGTGCGCACTCAGGGTCGGTCTGTCGGCGAGATGATGTGCAACTTCTACGGTGGATCCCCACCGATGGCGACCCGTGAGCAGTTCGGCCACAAGCGAGTGTACTGCTACATCCCGCACTTCGAGCTCTACGGCGAAGTCCAGCTCTCGTCCCTCGGCAGCCATGCCCCGGGCGGATACACGCCGTTCGTCTACACGCCATGGCAAGACATCGAATCGACCGACATCACCACGACCGGCTTCAGCCCCCCGAAGGATCCAGAGGCGGACGCGCTCATCCTCGCCTGCGAGAGTTGCGCTAATGCCATGTGCCCGCTCACCGGCAAACCGCCGCACGGCGTCATCATTCCCGGCGTCCAGGTCTACCTGGGTTCGAGCAGCACCTGGTCCGGCCCCGGCGTCATGGCCTACATCTCGCAGGGCAACACCAACATTCCGCACACCGGCCTTGCCCTGGGCAGTCCCCCGGACGGCGACGGCGTACTGCAGTCGTTCAGTCTCGACACGCAGGTAGTCAGCGACATCCAGGTCACCGACCCGAATACCAACATCACGGAGCGCTTCGTCAATCTCCTGCGCCCGACCGGCCGTACCGTCACGTTCCGGTTCGATACGGCGGCGGCGGCCATCCCGGTAGGAGAGGACACCGGTAATTCCTACGCGATGGCGCAGAAGGCCGGGGGGGTGGACGTGACGTTCGCCAAGCAGAACACTCCGCCGGAAGACATCGTCATCCACCGGTACAATGGCCAACTCACTGGCGTTGCTTACGGCCCGGACTTCGACACCGGCGACAAGACCACGGGCACCTACGGCGCCTGGCCCGACCTCTCCTGGGACTCGCCCCTGACCGTCATGACCACGCCGCGACACCGGATCGAGTTCGTCTGGGCCGGCGGCCGCGTCGTCCAGGCCCTGTTCAAGGACCGTGACACGCTGGCCGACATCGCCCGGGTCAGAATCGGCTACGGCTCGCCGTTCATCACCTCGATCATCAAGGAAGCGTTCATCGGCGGCGACTGGGTCGTCATCGATTCGCTCTCGTTCACCCGCGACCCGGACACCGGCCAGTGGACCACCACCCGGTTCGGGCGCGAAGACCGCACCTTCGAAACGGTCGATCCCGACACCGGCGACAGGAGCTTCCACACCGACCGCAAGGTCGGCCAGAACTATGTCCGAACCCTGTCGCAGACGTACCACGACTATCCCTGGGGTGCCGAACTCACCACCGAGACCGACTACGACCCCGCCGATCCCCCGCCCGGTGTCGCGCCGACGCAGTACGCCTATTACGATGACCCGGTCGCGGACGGCGTGAACTACGGCAGGCTCAAGCAGACCGTACGCTCCGACGGCGCCTGGGACCGGTACGAATACGACACGCAGGGCCGCGTCGCCAAGACGGTGTCCTGCTTCGGCAGCGCCGCACCGGACGCACTCGAGGCCCAGAGCCGCGTCACCACCTACGACTACACGCCCCTCGGCGCCGGCGACAACGGCAGCATCGCGCCCAACACGGCCCGCACCATCACCGAGACCACGCTCGGCCAGGAAACGTCGCGCCGCTATCTGGTGGTCCTGCCCGGCGAGACGCGTTCGATCCGCGCCGCCACGCCCGGCGCCGCGTACAACGCGCCCGGTAACCTGGTCACCGTCACCAAGGTCTACACCGCCGGCGCGTTTACCGGCAAGACAGAGAGCGTCACCAACCCCGACGGGACCATGACCCTGTACGAGTACGCCACCGACGCCAGCACCATGACCACCACGGTCAGTTCCGGGCAACCGGCCCCGGGCGGCGGCGCCATCCTGGACGGCACGCGCAGCGTGACCGTGGTCGACCGCGCCGGACGGACCCTGTCCTCGACCACCACCGATATCGCGTCGGACCTCACGCTCTCGTCCGCGACGTATTCGGACCTGGACGCGTTCGGCCGGTTCACCCGCGTCACCTACCTCGACGGCACGTTCACCGATACCGAGTACGGCTGCTGCGGCCCGGACCGGGTCACGGACCGCGAAGGCGTCTCCACTATCTACGGTTACGACGAACTGCACCGGCTCGCCTTCGAGGAGCGCAATGACATCACGACGAACCACGTCTACGACGAGTTCGACCGCACCATCGCGACCACCCGCACCGGTACGGACAACACCACGGTCACGCTTTCGGCGGCTGAGTACGACGCGACCGGCCGCATCGTGACCGCGACCGATGCCGCGGGCAACACCACCCTGACCGCCTACGACTTCGACGAGGGCGGCAACCCGGTCACCACCACCACCTACGCGGACGGCACGACCAGCATCGAGACCCGGGCCAGGGACGGCAGCGCGCTCAGCGCCGCCGGCACCGCTGTGCACCCGGTGCGCTACGAGTACGGCGTGGACGCGAACGGCGCGTTCGCCAAGGCCATCCGCATCGACGCCGGCGGCGCGGCAACCGAGTGGACCGCGAGCTACACCGACGCGCTCGGCCGCGGCTATCTCACCATCCAGTCCGGCGGCGCGGCAACCCGCTCGTACTACAACCTCATCGGCCAGCTCGTCAAGGCGGTCGATCCCGACGGCCGCACCATGCTCTACGCCTACAACGCGAAGGGCGAGCAGGAGTTCTCCGCCATCGATATGGACCAGGACGGCGAGATGGACTTCGCCGGCACGGACCGCATCACGCGCTCCGCGAGCGAGGTCACAACCGCGCACGGCATGGACGTGCGCCGCTCGAGCACCTACGTCTGGGACCAAGCCGGGGTCGACAGCAGCACCCTGGTCAGTGTCAGCGAGGCGGCCGTCACCGGCCTCGAAACCTGGTCGACCAGTTTCGGGCGCACCTCGCACTCGCAGACCGTCTACAACGGCAACGGCGGCAAGACGGTCACCGACACCGCGCCCGACGGCTCATACACGGTCACCGTCTACCAGGACGGCCGCCTCATGACCGCGACGCGCTACGATGAGGGCGCCACCCAGCTCGGCCAGACCACGTACGCGTATGATGCCCATGGCCGTCAGGCGTCCGTCACCGACGCGCGCACCGGCGCGACCACGTTCACCTACAACAACGCCGACCAGCTCCTGACCATGACCACGCCCGACCCGGACGGCGCCGGCCCGCAGACGCCGCAGGTCACAGGCTACGAGTACGACACGCGCGGCCGGACTTCGCAGGTCACAATGCCGGACGGTGGCGTGGTGCACTACGCCTACTGGCCGACCGGCGAACTCCGCAAGACCTGGGGCGCACGCACCTACCCGGTCGAGTACGGGTACGACACGCAGGGCCGCCGCAAGACCATGACCACCTGGAAGAACTTCGCCGGTGACTCCGGCCAAGCCGTCACGACCTGGCACTACGAGCCACATAGTGGCCTATTATCTTCGAAGGTTTATGCCGATGGCAAAGGTCCATCGTACACCTACACCCCCGCCGGCCGCCTCCTGACCCGGACCTGGTCCAGGCTCGTAGTCCCGCCTTTAGGCGGTCCGGATTCGCCTTTGGTCACCACGTACGCCTACAACCCCGCCGGCGACCAGGCCAGTATTGATTACTCCGACGCCACCCCCGACGTCACGTTCTCGTACGACGCTGTCGGCCGCCGCACCAACCTCACCTGGACCGGTCGCGTCCCCGCGAGTTCCGGCGCGACCGGTTACACGTACGACGCGGCATCCCGCCTTGAGACGGTGACAGCCGGAAGCACCACAGTCACCTACGCATACTTGCCAAACTCAGACCTTGTCGGTACAGTGACTCATAGGACTGGCGGTGCCGACAAGATGACGACCACCAAGACCCATGACAACCTGAACCGACTCGTCTCGATCTCGCAGACCGCCGCCGGCCAGACGGTCTCCTCCCACACGTACCTCTACAACGCCGCCAATCAGAGAATCCGCTCCACCCTCGCGGACGGCTCCTATTGGGTCTACGAGTATGACATTCTCGGTCAGGTGACCGCGGGCAACAGGTTCTGGGCCGATGGAACCCCGGTCGTCGGCCAGCAGTTCGGCTACGGGTTCGACGATATTGGCAACCGCCACCAGACTACCACCAACGGCCGCGCGGCCACGTACGCCGCCAATGCGCTGAACCAATACGAGCAGCGCCAGGTCCCCGGCGCTGTCGATATCATTGGAGAGGCGGCGCCTGACGCGACGGTCACGGTGAACAACCAGCAGACCGTGCGCAAGGCCGGCTACTTCTACAAAGCCCTTGCCGTGGACAACGCGAACTCCCCAGCGTGGGAATCGATCAAGATCGTTGGCGTGCGGAACAACGCGGGTCCTGCCGGGGAAGACGCGGTGACCGAACAAACCGGGCACGCCTTCGTGCCCCGCACGCCCGAAGCCTTCACGCACGACGACGACGGCAACCTCCTGACCGACGGCCGCTGGACCTACACGTGGGACGCGGAGAATCGTCTCGTGGCCATGGAAACCCTCTCCCCTGGAGCGCCCGCGTCCCCGCGGGCTCGGCTCGAGTTCGTCTACGACGCCCAGAGCCGCCGCATCCAGAAGAGGGTCTTCTCCTGGGCCACTGATCACTGGTCACTGACCACTGATCACCATTTCCTCTACGATGGCTGGAATCTCCTGGCTGAGCTGGACGCGGCGGACGAAGTTGTCAGGAGTTACGCGTGGGGTCTGGACCTGTCTGGGAGCCTTCAGGGCGCGGGTGGTATTGGCGGCCTGCTCAGTGTCACTGACAGCTCCGGCACCTCATATCCTGGCTACGACGGGAACGGGAATGTGATGGTCCTGGTCAAGGCTTCGGACGGCAGCGTGGAGGGGCGGCTCGAATACGACCCGTTCGGCCGGACACTGCGTGCGACCGGAAATGTAGGTGCCTGTCCGTTCCGGTTCAGCACCAAGTACTTGGACACCGAGACCGGGTTGTACTACTACGGCTACAGGTATCTGGACACGGAAACGGGACGGTGGGTGAACAGGGATCCGATCGGGGAGTACGGCGGCGTGGCGGTCTACGGGTTCGCCCGCAATGCTGGTTCGTTGCTTGCCGATCCATTCGGGCTCACATGGGAGACTTCCGATAAGGATCGGAGCAAGTGGGAGGCGGGGAAGGGGCCATTCTACTGCGCCAAGGATGGCGGCGAAACATTCGAACAACTCATCAACCAGATCAACGCGGACTTCCCTGGCACCAGTGCCGCAATCGATGACTGGATGTGTCTGTGGCCGACGAAGAAGCGTTCGGAACCCATGTACACCGGAGCGCCCAACACCGCAGCTCCACGCGGCGCAAGGTTCGACGCTGCCAATGTCGTCGGCAACGACACGACCACCAATCTGAGTTTCGTGGTTGCGGAAGCGGCTCGATGGAAGCGAGTGGCCAATGTGATCAGGAATCACGTGAAGGTTGCAGAAGGAGACGGGTATCTTCAGGCAATCCGCCACGCGGCTGGCGACGGGACAAGTCCTATCACATACATGGCGGTGGTCGGGCACCACATACAGGGCGATCCCGACATTTGGGGAAACGAAGGGGCAACCTTCGATGTTTCAGCACTGGCTGCGGCTCTGCCTCCCGCCGCCCAGACCTATGAGGCGGCGAAGGACCGTAAAGGACCCTCTCGTTGCTGGTTCTCCCGACGTGCGCAGGTACGTTTTGTGGCTTGCCATACAGCCGATGGCGTGGCCCCGCCGTTTGCCAGCAACGTCCTTAGGACAGGTGCGACTGCATGGGGAACGGACGACCGTCTATGGCTCAGCGAAGACGATAAGGCGTTCTTCTCTGCTGATCCTGGGGTGCTCTTCCCGAACGCCGCAGCGTTCTACTCATCGCCCCACTGGAAGGCGTCGGGAGGAGGGCTCTGACCATGAAAGCCGCCCGTTCCCTGCTTGTAGCGGTTGCCGCTATCTCCTTGACCCTCGCGGAGGGGTGTGCATCTTGTGGTGTTCGCAATGGGCACGGTTCGGGCCCGCATGGCACCGGGGCGCCCGATGACGCCGCGTCCCTTCTGCGGGCCTTGTCCCGCGCTGAGATCTCCGAAGCGGAGCTCTGGCTTGGGCATCCGGGAAGGCCGATGAGAATACGTCTGGTCTTCCCGGGGGAAGGCGTTCACCGGCTTGAAGCGCTTGTGAAAGGTGCGAGCGAAGCTCTTCCGTATTCTCCGAGCAGACGAGGCGCCATGTGCTTCAGTGGTCATTTTGCGCAACTCAAACTACATGACAGGCAGAACACAGACTGGGACATTTATCTTACAGAAATGGGTTTCAGTTTTCGCGATTGCCCCGTTGAGGGCTTCCTTTTTCGTAACGAGGAACTCGGGGAATTCCTGTACGAGCAGGCTGACCGGAACCTCCAGACTCTCTGCGAAGGGACCATCCCCATGATCAGGCGGATGATGCCGACTCTCGCGTTGCCTGCCGACCAGCCCCCGCGAAGCAACCAGTAGGTCAACAGGGGGGCGAGTGGCACCGGGGTCGCGCCTTGACATTTGCAATTGCGGAAGTTGTAACAGCTTATTCTGCAACATCGTCCAGCTTTGTCATTGCACGAGACCGCGATCTCTAACCTACCGTCCTCCCCTGTCTTGACGCGGGATTCGGATTCCGGAGAGCCCGCCTTCCGCTCGCGGGTGCGGGGCGCGTGGGCGTGGCCGTGCCCGTCGCCCCTGTCGGCGGCGCACTGCGTCGGCACTACATAAGGTTCGCCGTTATGCGTGCGTTCGCCGAGCCTCACACGTAGCCGCGGGGTGCGGGCCGGGTCTGCCGGTGGCTGCGCGGACCCTTCCGCTCCCGCCCCCGTCAGCCCTGATCGGCCCTCGCGTCCGCCCCAGGCTGCGGCCGCGCCCCCCCGGCTGCGTCGCATAACGCGGTCCGTTATGTAGTGCCGCCTCCGTGCCGCTGTTCGCCCGTGCCAGTCTGCCCACGGGTCCCTGCCCGTTCCCGCAGCCTGGCCCGAGCGACCGCTGCCGCCGCCAGACGCGCCGGTCCCGTCCCCGCCCACACGCCCCGCACTCCTGTCGCTCGCTGCCATCCCCCGACCGCCCACCCCTTGCCGCCGCTCGACTCGACTTCCCATCCGCAAGCTTTACACGAACCTCGCGCCGATCGGTGGTTGCAGCGAAGAACGGCAAAGCGTCCGTGGCCGTCCCGTGCGGTGTCCGCGGCGGCCGCGGGCGCCGCCCGTGCCGTCCCCGGACCCATTGCCTACCGTTTGGGAGGGAGAAGAAGGGGGAGAAGAAGGGACAGCCTCTTT
>MHBL01000141.1 GCA_001803235.1 Lentisphaerae bacterium RIFOXYA12_64_32 | reverse complement strand
GCCTCAGATGTCTTTCCCCCCGTCCGGCGGCGGCGGACGGGGGGAAAGGGAAGAGAGGGGGGAGTCTTACGTTTGGCGGGCGAACCCGCTTCACCCGTGGCACATGGCCACGGGGGTCTCACGCATGGGCCAACACGCCGTCGTTCCGCCTGCGACGCATTACGAGACACCGACGTTTCCGCTTGACATGCGCGCCACTATCCTGTATGGTACTAGAATGGTACAGGCATGCGAACCGTTCCGGACCGGATGCGCCACGCGGCGCGACGAGGAGGCAGCACCCATGCGACACTCAAGGCGGGTTGAATGCAGCGGCAGGAAACTCGAGGCCCGCTCGTTCACACTCGTTGAGCTCCTGGTGGTCATTGCGATCATCGCGGTGCTGGCGTCCATGCTGTTGCCGGCGTTGAGCAACGCCAAGGATCGGGCGAAGCGCGCCCTTTGCCTCGGCAATCAGCGTCAGATCGGCGTGGCCACCCACGGCTACCAGAGTGACAATGACGACTATTTCCCGGGTCCCTACGCCGACGTGGTCGTTGATTTTGGCTCGGTGACCAGCGGGCCCTCGTTTCACACGGCAATCTACCCGTTCCTCGCCGGGGTGCGCGGCGGGGCGTGCCCGGAGACCTTGCGTTGTCCGAGCGTGAAGGCCCCCTCGCCCATCCTGGTCGCGGCAAACTACGATCCAACCATCGAAAGCGCCACCAGCTACCAGTTCAACGGTGTGCTGAACGGGCGGCGCGGCACCGCGATTCGTTCGCCGTCGGCGATCATCGTTTTGAACGAGACCTGGGCCGTGTGCAAGCGTGCCTACGCCCGGCCGTGTCCGTGGGGAACCGGCTACACCAGTTGGCACCTGTTCCAGACGTTTAGCGGCATGACGCGCGAGTGGTACGCCTGCGTGCACGACTACGGCGGCAACCTGGTGTATGTCGACGGGCACTCGGCCTGGGCGCGTGTCGGTTCGGTGAGCAGCGGCGAGTACGGCCTGACCCCGGACGAACCCTACGAGCCGTCCGCGGCCCAGAGCGGCAAGGTGTACAACGCAGCGTTCTGAGGCAGGTGCAGCGGCGGTCTGGCGCGGCACGCGCTGCCCGCACCGCCCGCGCAGAGATGGCCCGCTTCTCCGGTCCTCGCGTTGGCTCGAAACGACAGGGGCTGGGTACCCACGGGAGAGTTGCGATGTCACCCAAGCGCAAGATGAACACGGTTCTCGCCATGCTCGTGCTCGGAGGCACGGCGATCGGGATCGCCACCTGGGGCCAAGCACAGGATAGCGGCAATGAGGCGACAAGAACGCTAAGCATCAATCTCCTCCCGGATCCGGGCGCCGTCAAGGGCGCCACACGCTGGCAACTGAAAGGGTTCGCTTCGTCCTACTCCACCGAGGCCAAGGGGGACCTCTGCTCGACGGTCTCGCACTCGGGCAAGCCGACACTGCACGTCGGCGGCGGCGGCCCGACCTGGAACGCCTACTGGTCCGCTGGCGGCATTCCGGTGGAAGAGGGGAAGCGGTATGTGCTGTCTGCAACGGTGCGCCGCCACGGGATCTTGCTGCGGCCCCGCGGTCCGGACACCGGTCAGGGCCCCGCGGCCACCACCTTCGGCATCCACCTTGGCTTCTCGGATGCCAAGGGCGAGATCATCCAGGACAAAGACCACCCCTTCTACAACGGCTGGGCATGGCTCTTCTTCGATGGCCATCGGGACGCTTGGACACCGGTGGGCGTGGCTGCCGTAGCTCCGTCCGGTGCCGTGCGGGCGAGTGTGACCCTGCGCAAGATCGGCACGGGTGAAGTTTGGTACGACGATGTCGTCCTGGTCCAGAGCGACACGACACCGCCCCCGCAGTTGCCGCCCGACCTGGGCTCTGACGCGGCCTTCGAGGCGCCCTTGATGGTTGGTGGCGATACCGAGTTCACGCTGCGCCTGAAGAACCGGCATCTGGCTCCCGTCAAAGGGCTGTCGATCGTTGTCGCGGACTCCCCGGACGTCACAGGCGAGGGGAAGCTAGACGAGCCCATCGCGTCGGATGCGGAGCTCGCAGTTCCAGTACGGCTGCATTTTCCGGCCGGGATGATGAAGCGTGGCGTGCGGGTCACACTGGTCGGGAAGTACGAGACGGACGGCGCCCCGTGCGAGTCGCGCTGGGTGGTGACTCTCGATGTCATGCCCGACGCGCTCATGAAGGCGATTGCGACGCAGGCGTGGGGCGTGACGGACTGTCCGGTGACCTCGGGCTCAAACCCGGTCGAAATTGTCGGGGTTGAGTTGACTCGCGATTCCGGGCCAGTGTTCTCGCCGGCCTGGGCGCCGCTGCCTCTGCAGGCGGGCGAAAACTCGGCGAGTGTCATTCTCAGCCTTTCGGGTAAAGGCACGCTGACGGGCAAGGCCACCGTCCAATGGGAGTGCCTTGACTTCTTCTTCCGTCCGGCGACCGGGTCTCTTGATGTCGAAGTGCCCGAGGGCAAGCGCTACCTTGCGAAGATCGCACTGTCCGAAACGCAGGTTCGCAGGATTGTGCGTTCGGCGCAGGACGGGCTGGGGTCGCGGTTCAAGATGATGGTCAAGGTGCAGAAGGACAACCAAGACATCGCCGGTGCCGACTCGGACCTGGCGCTGGCGTCGATCCCGCTTCCCAAGGTCGAGTTGCCGCCGCTGGCGCCGCGAGTGGACACGCTGCCGGTTTACGGCGCGTTGCGGCTCGTGGACGAGGTCTTGTGCGGCGACCCGAGCGATCAGCACCCGATGCGCCAGGGCGGAAAATCCCTGGCGGCCAAGTACACCAGCGAACCGCTGGGCTACTACGGTAGCAGCACGCGCCTCAACTTCGACTGGGGGACGACCTACCGGGACAATCGCGAGGAGTTCACGCGAATCGAAACCATTCTCGGAAAGCCGTGTCGCACCGCGGACAACTGGGGCTGGTTCGCCTACCAGATGGGCCGCGGCGCTCTGACGCCCAACAAGTATTACGTCCTGGAGGTGGAGTATCCGCAGGACGTGTCGCGCAACTTCCTGCTCTGGTGCGAAAGCGCATCAGGCGGCGCCATCGGCTTTCATACCGGCAGCTCATTGGGCGACCCGCACACGCGCCAGCGGCTCATGCAGCGTGTCGATCTGCCCCTGTCGCAACGGTACGAGAAGCAGCACACCCTGTTCCTGACCACGAGCGGTTCGAACCGGTGGATTGCGGTCCACAGCATGGGCGCCAAGGCCGACCCGTTCGGGGCGGGTGTTGCCGTGCATGCGCTGCGTCTCTACGAAGTCGGGGAATGCGACGCTGCCCTGGAGGCTCTTGTGCCAAAGGCGACCGAACCGGAAGGCTTGCCCCACCGCCTGTACGGGTTCTTCGGTGAGGATCTTGGGCCTTCTGTTCCCATGATGCAGCGCTGCGCCTTCGTCGGCATGAACTTCTACGCACCGATCACGCTCTCCTACTGCGGCGGAACCTACGAGACCAACAGCGGGTACGTGGACTGGCCCAGCCACCTGTTCGGGCCGGACGGCGTGCGGAATCCGCACGCGCTCAAGAAGCCGCCGTACTACATCGCGAGCTCCGGCAAGACGGACGGAGTCCTGGCGGCGGCGGACCGAACCGGGATGACTGTCTTCCCCACGCTCGAGTACGGCGGCACGGGTCAGCTTCCGCCCGAGGCTTTGGCCGTGTGGCCGGACGGCAGCCCGCACGACTACCACTGGGGCACAACCCAAGGCAAAGACGGCCGGCGCACGCTCCGTCTCCTGCCCGACGGCACCTGCATCGACATGGCACACCCGGCGGTCGGGGAAGACCTCGCGAAACTCGTCACCGAGGTGGCCACATGCTACGCGAAGCACCCAAGCTTTGGCGGCATCAAACTGGCCCAGCGCTTCCAAGCCTGGCAGATGAGCTACAGCGACTTCGAGGTCCGGCGGTTTGCCACGGATCGGGGCCTGGCTGCGCCCGAGAAGGACTTGGGCCAGTGGGTCGCGTCGAATCACGAGGCGGCGTTCCGGCAGTGGTACTACGAGCGGAAGCGCGAAAACCTGCTGCGGGCGCGAGACGCGCTGCAGCTCGTGAACCCCAGTCTCAAGTTGCTCATTCTCAACTACAACGGCGGCGATGATAACCTGCACTTCGGTACGCCGCTGTACTGGTGGGACAAGGAAAAGGGCGACGAGTTCCTGGTGCCGGGCAGTGTCTCACTTCCGGACTTCTCCAAGCTGGACCTGAGCAAACTGATCGAAGACTACACCCGGCCGGACGTAGCCATCCTGAGCGTCGGCATGAACCCGCCCCTCTACCGCAATGACAAAGGCATCTGGAACCTGGCCATCGCGCACTATCCCTTCACCTGCGGGAACACCTCGTACCTCGATTTCTTCCGCACCGGCGAGGGCAGCGCTGTCTGCCTGTGGTGGATCTACAACGAGGACGCGAACCGGAATCACAACATTGGCTGGAACTGCCCGGGGCTGGACGGCAACGAACCCGCCGGCCGGTACTGCATGCTCGACGAGGTGCTCGCCATGGCCGCCAGCGACCCGTTCATCATGGGCCCGCGCATCGGCACGTTCAACCGTGGTTTCCCGGAGTATGCCCGTGAGTTTGCGGCCGCGTTCCGCGCCCTGCCGGCTGTGCCGTCCCGAATCGTGAAGGCGTGCGAGGCCCCGGGAGTGGTCGTGCGCCGTTACGACACGGACAAGGGGATCTATCTGGCCGTCATTAACACCGGTCAGGGGTTGGAGCCGGTGCGGGTGGAGTTGGCAACTGACGTCTTGGGCGGAACCGCATTGCGCGACCTCGTCACCGGCGGATCCCTGTCCGGGGCTGACGGCAGACTCGTTCTCACCCTCGCGCCCGTGAGCCTGACCGCATTCGCGGTACCCCGAACCCAGAACCCTTGAACCGATGCCAGACAACGGGTGCCGTTCGATCCCGGAAGAAGACCGAGGAAAACGACGATGAGTGAGCTGGAATTCCGAAACGACTTTGGTGACGTAAGGCAGAGTTGGCGGAAGTTCTGGGACGGCACTCTGCAGCGCCCGATCCTGCTGGCCGAACCGCCGAAGAAAGGGGTTGCGCCCGTCGACAAGCCCGCTTGGGGCGCCGCGTTTTCGCGCGATGACTATGAGGGCCTGGTCGATCAGGCGCTGCGTTGGGCGGAAACGCACCAGTTCCTCGGCGATTCCGTGCCGTGCTATCTCCCCTCGTTGATCATCGACTTGATGCCGGCGTTCCTGGGCGCGGAAATCACTTCGATCAAAGAGTCATGGGGCACGGATACGCATGCCAAACCTTCCATCAAGGACCTGTCTTCGGCGGAGATCCGGTTCCGGCCGGAGTCCATCTGGTGGGAGAAGTGGGTGCGGCTCGCCGAATGCATCAAACGGAAATGCGCCGGCCGACTCATCTTCGGGACCGCGCAGCCTTACTACAACAACCTGGACACCCTGGCCGCGCTCCGCGGCAATGTCGAGCTCATGACGGATTTCTACGACAACCCCGACGGCGTTCACAGTGCCATGAAACAGATCATGACCGCCCACGCCGACGTCATGACCGAGGTGTGCCGGATTCTGGAGGTCGAGAAGTACGGCAGCGTCACGGGGCACGGATTCTATGCCGATGGCAAGGCGGCGACACCGCAGTGCGATTTCGGCTTCAACATCGGCAAAGAACACTTCGATGAATTCGCCCTGCCCTACCTTCGGCAGGAGATCGACCGTTTCGATGCCGTCGAATACCACCTCGACGGCCCGGGGAACATTGCCCATGCCGAATCCATCTGCGGCATTGAGACGGTGAAGGTCGTCCAGTGGGTTGCCGGGGTTGGCGAGAGTTCCAAGAGGGACTGGACCTGGCTGTATGAGAAACTCAATGCACTGGGAAAGGGCCTGTGGCTGTCGGCAGACTCGCCGAAGACGGCCGTCGCGTTGTGGGAGAAGTACAGCACGTCAGGCCGGATGATTCTGCACGTCAACGCCGCAGATCGCGATGCGATGGCGCGGTACGTCGATGCCTTCGAGAGTTCCGGGGCCGTGCGTCCGTCTCGCCGTCCTGGCACGTCGGACGGCGTGGACGGCGGTGAACTGGCGAGACTCTCGAGTGCGGAGTTCGCCGCGCGTCATCTTCCGAAGCGCGTTCCCGATTGCTGCGTACGGGCAGCCGACTTCCTGCCGGGACGCACGCCGTCCGAGGCGATCGAGGCGGCGATCGCGGCGGCAAGAGTTTCCGGATCGCCTGCCACGCTCGTGCTGGACACGCAGGATTGGCTCATCGACAGGGCGGTCCGGCTGCCGTCGAATACGGAGCTGGTTATCGATGGCTGCACGCTGAAACTTGCCGACGGCGTGCACGACAACATCATCCGCTCCGCCGGGATCGAGACGGATCCTGCCAATCCCAACGGCGTGTGCCTGACGGTCAAGCCGACCGGGAACATCCGGATCACCGGTCGCAACAACGCGGTGCTCGAGGGCGCGGACAACCCCTACAGCGCGGCGAACCCGAAGACGGGCGTGGTCGAAAAATGGCTGGGCGACTTCTTCGGCTGGCGCACCGTCGGCATTCAACTGTCGGGGGTGACGCGGTATGAAATCTCGGGGTTCACCATGCGGAAGACGCACTGCTGGGCGATCTCGCAGGAGCAGTGTTCGTACGGCTATCTGCACGATATCGTCTTTGATACGAACGTAAAGAACGGCGACGGCATTGATTTCCGGAACGGCTGTTCGTTCTGCCGGGTCGAGAACATATCGGGCACGACCAGCGACGACACGGTCGCCTGCACGGCACTGAACAGCACCTACATCACCGCCGCATCCAAGTACGTCTACCCGATGCAGCCGATGGGCACGACCTTTGAGGGTGCGGCGGCCGACATTCACGATATTGTCATCCGCAACATTCGGACTGGAGGACAGCATCACGGAGTGATCTGCCTCGCCACCTCGCCCAAGGTCTACAACATCACGATCGAAAACGTGGTGGAGGATGCCGCGTCGTCACGCGAGGCCTGCGTGAAGATCTACACGGGATACGGGACTGGATACACGAAGGGGAACTTGCGCAACATCACCGTCTCGAACGTACTCTCCAGGGGTTCGCGCTATGCGGTCATGGTCAAAGCGGACGTCAAGGACGTGCGGTTCTCCAACATCAAGCAGACGCGACCAGATGGGGCCGCGCATCTGTTCGAGGGCGAGTCCGAGAATCTTGGCATAACCTGAGGCATCACGACCGCGCCTGATACGGTTCGCCCACGTCCGCGCAAACCATAAGATTGACCACCCCATGACCTTGAAGTACCACGACATTGCCGAGACCATCCGCCGGCGGATTACCGAGGGTGCCTACGCGATCGCGTCGCGACTGCCGGGTGAGCCGGTGCTGGCGGCCGAACTGGGCGTGAGCCGGCACACGGTGAAGAGCGCCATCCGTCTGCTCGAGCGCGAGGGTGTGCTGCAGTGCCGGCCCGCGGCCGGCACCTTCGTGCAGCGCCGTGCCGCCGCGCCGCGACTGATCGCCTACATGGCCACCAACGTCAGCGATCCGTACCACGCGGACTTCATCCGGCATCTCCAAGCGGCGGTGGGTGCGCAGCAGGCCAGCCTGTTGGTGGCCGAGTGCTCACTCTCGGCGGAAGAAGACGCGGCATGCTTCCGGCGCCTGAAGGAAAATGGTGTCGCCGGGATCGTGTACGGCATGCCGGTCGGGCCGGAATGCGGGGACCGCCTCAGCCCGGACGTGCCGATTGTGTGGGTCACCGGCGGCGACGCCATGCCGGAAAAGCGCGACACGGTCGGCATCCACAACGCCGCGGCCGTAGCGCGGCTCGTCAAGCACCTGCAGGAGTGCGGGGCGGAGACGGTCGGCTACGCCGGCGGCTGCCTGCCCAAGCACTACGACGAGATGCGTTACCGCGCCTTCCGCGACGCCGTGGCCAACAGCCCGCTCCGAACCCGGCCCGAGTGGCAGGTGCGCACCGCCGTCGAGGGCGAGGACGGCGGCCGCGTGATCATGGACCGGTTTCTCGCACAGCGGATCCGGCCGGACGCGATCGTCTGCTACAACGACTGGAACGCCATCGGCCTGATCCGGCGCGCGCTCGAAAAAGGCGTCGACGTGCCCGGCAAACTCAAGGTGACCGGGTTCGACAACATCTTCGTCAGTCAGTACTTCCAAGTCCCGCTGACGACGATCGATCTGGGTATTGCTCAGCTCGCGACAACAGCGGCCGAGTTGCTGTTCGCCCGGCTCGCGGACCCGAATCGTGCCCCCCAACGCGTCGTGGGTGAGAGCCGACTCGTAGTGCGATGGTCGACAGGTGTCGGCAGTGCCAAACTCGGCATGAAAGGCGCCAAGCGAGGCGACCACTCGTACTCGTGATCGTACTCGATCCGGCGTTTGTGCGCTTTCGCGTTCGAGTACGAGCTAAAGTACGATCGCGAGTACGATGGAACGAGTGCTTGGCTGCCAGAAGTATTCACCGAGATGTACGGGCGGGACGGCTCGGCGACCCCACCGGCCTTGCGCCGGTGGTGAAGCGGGTTCAGCGGTTACCCGCGCTGTCCACCCCCGCGCTGCTTCTACAGGCGGATCGCGCCGCGGCGCGATCCG
>MHBL01000140.1 GCA_001803235.1 Lentisphaerae bacterium RIFOXYA12_64_32 | reverse complement strand
GGGGTCGTTGCCTGCACAGGCAAAGGAAGTGCGGGGGAATTTCTGGCGGACGAGCACTAGGGAAAGGGAGCGCCCGATGAGAACTGCCTTGTTCCCCGATACGCAGTTTGAGCAGATGGCCTCCGAAGTCCGGCGCGTATTGGCCGAGGTCGGCTACGCGGTGGACCATCCGGAGGTCAAAGCGCTGGCGTGGCGCGCCGGTTGCCGCGAGTCGGGCGCCGGCCGTGTTCTGTTCGACAGCCGCCAGATCGACGAGTTGCGGGCCGAACTGCTCCGGCAGTATCCGCCGCCGACTGCGTCGGACACGACGTTGGTGCATCCGCCGCGCGAGATCCGGGCCGCGATCGGCAACATCACGCCCAAGGTGTATGACCACGCCAGCGGGCAAGCCGTCGGCGGGACCCTGGCCGTGTTACAGGACATCGTGAAGTTCGTGCAGGCGGAACCGCGGGTGACCGGCGTCACGTTGCCCGTGTCGCGGCAGGACGTGCCGCCGGCCGTCGAGCAGATGGACAGCCTGGTGGCCATGGCCAAGCTCACGAGCAAACCCCTCGGCGCGATCGATGCGACCGTGCCGGAAAGCGTCCCGTACCTGGCCGAGATGGGTGCGGTGCTCGGTCACGCGCCGGCGGCGTTTGTGGGCTCCTGCAACTGCATTAACCCGCCGCTGCGCCTCGAAGCGCGCACGGCGGAAACCATGCTCCAGCGACGATGCTATCATAGCCGCAGCATGATCACACCCATGCCCTGCATCGGCGGCAGCGGTCCAGTGGACATCCATGGCAGTGTCGTGCAAGGCACGGCGGAGATCGTGGGCGGCCTGATCCTGTCGCGGATCATCGACCCGGAGGCGCCGCTGCTCGGCTACATCGCCTGCAATCAGGTTGACATGCTGACCGGCAACGGCACCTCCTGCACGCCGCAGACGGTGCGGGTGGATGCGGGCGTGTACCAGCTCATGGAGTACGCGTTTGGGGGTGGCACCCGAGTGGGCGGCCGCTCGTACATCAACGCGCGGCGCCCGGGCCTTCAGGCGGTGTTCGAGCGGTTCCTCAAGGCCTTGGGCTACGCGGCGCTGGTGGACAAGCACTGGCTGTCCTACGCCGGCGGTGGGTGCCTGGAGAACGGCAGCACGATCAGCGTCGAACAGTTCCTGCTGGATATCGAGGTGCTGTCGGGCCTGGACAGCGTGTGGACCACACCCGTCGTGGCGTCGCCGGGAGACGCGGTCGAGCGGATCCGTGAAACCGTCCTGAACGGCGCGGGGAACTTCCTCAGCACGGATCACACCCTGGCGCATTTCCGCGACGAGATGTGGACGCCTCACTACTTCCGGTGCGGCACGGCGACTGCCACCGAGAACGAGATCGTTGACCGCTGCCACGCGGAGTACCGCCGCGCCGTAGAGAGTTACCAACCCGCCTCGCACCCTGTGCAGGTGGTGCGCGAGTTGGAGCGGATTCTGCAGAAAGCACGGCGCGACCTGGTCGGCTGAGAAGGTTAGTGCCGACGGGCGGCCACATCGGACGGCGTAGCGCAGAGAGGACCACAGTGCACAGAAAGCAGATCATGCGGCTGAGTGGTCGGGTTGTCGATGGCGCGGTGAGCTTGACGTTCTTCGCCGCTGGCGACAAGGACCGGCCTGGCCCGATGTCCGTGCGGGTGTACCGCGAGGAACACCCAACCTTCACGTTCGGAAAGGACTACGAGGAGTACTTCCACGGACTCGACGCACGGAGTGCGCAGGAGATCTTCGCCGGGACGCTGGAGCCGCTGAACGGCAGGAAGTTCGAGTTCCGGGATGCGACCACGGCGGTCGGGGGCACGTACGCCTACTGGGTTCGACACGAACAGGACGCGGCGCCGCTCGGCCCCGCAGCCTTGCGCGTGCGGGATCCGCAGGTGTGGTGGACAGAGGCAGAGATCGAGCGACGGCTGGCGCAGATCGCCGAACCGAACGGCGGACTGGCGGAAGTCGTCACGTTCGGCCGAACCATCGAGGGCCGACCGCTGCGCGGCGTGGTTGCCGGCAACCGTGAACGGTTGGCCGGTTTCGTGGGACTCGTCCACGCCGGCGAAGCGGGACCGGAGTTGCTCATCCCCGCCGCGGAGCGACTGGTCAGTGAACACGCAGATCTCCTGCAGGGGGCGGGACTGGCCGTGCTGCCGTGCGTCAATCTCGACAACCGCATCCGGTTGGTCGAGGGTGTGCCGTGGTACCTGCGTCGAAACGTTGCCGCCGTCGACCTGAATCGCAACTTCGACGCCGGTTGGGACGTGACGGATCACATGTACGGGTTGGACTCGACGGACCACGATTCGGAGACCTACCGCGGGCCGGCGCCGGCGTCCGAGCCCGAAACACAGGCGGTGACGGATTTCGTGGCGCAATGCCGGCCGCGGGTGGTGTTCTCCATGCACTGCCTAGCCAGCATCTGCGGCGACAGTTTTCTGACCGCCAAGGCGGCAAGGCAGGACACAGCGTTCCTGGCCGAAGCCCGCACTTGGGCGGAGACGTATCGGCATGGCATGTACCCCAACGCGACAAGAGATCTGGCGTTCTCCTGCGGTTGCTCGACCGGCAGTCTGCCCGGCTGGCTCTACCAGCACGCCCGGATTCCAGGCTTCGACTTGGAATTGGGCACGAACGAGGACGCGCGGCCGTGCGTGACCGACCAGGCCACGCCCGAACTGCTAACCACGTACCAGGCGCGGCATCTCGGCGGCATGCGCGCCGTGCTGCAGCGACTGGCGGGGACGTGAGGGGCGGCCCGAGGCGGATCGACCGGCCGAGGGGAACGATTGGCCGCAGAGAATGCAAAGGGCAGGGAGCCAGGCCGAAGCGGGGGGCCGCCGCGAATAGAAAGGCCGTCTGTCCTGTCCGTTGGGTCTGTTTGGTCCGTTGGGTCCGTTCCGATGAACGCCGAACACCGTATCGCCCGGGAGGCTACCATGAAAAACCGAACTGCCGCATGGTTGTTGGGGCTGGCGTTGCTCCCGGTCGGGCGAGTCGCCGGGGAGGGCGCCGCGTCGACCGGCGATGCCTTCGACCTGTCCGTGCCCTACGTCGCGTGTGGCAGAACGACCGCAGCGCCGGTCATCGACGGGCGGTTGGATGACGCCTGCTGGGCGGGCGCGATCGAGATGGCGCCGTTTGTGCTCTTGCAGGGCGCCGGCTTCCCCCGGGAACAGACGCGGACGTACGTCCTCCATGATGGCACCAACCTGTATGTCGGCATCGAGTGCGACGAAGCGTTGCTCGACGAACGGCTGCAGCGGACGCACGAGATCAAGAGCAGCGCCAAGACCCGGGACGGCGACGTGTGGGCCGACGACAGCGTCGAACTCTTCATCCAGCCGGACCGCCGGGGAGAGGCCTACTACCACTTGGTGATCAACGGGTTGGGGACAGTGTATGACGCACGCTGCGAGAAAGGCAGCTTCGACAAAGCCTGGAATGCCAACATCCGGGTTGCGGTGTCCGCGGACCAGAAATCCTGGAAGGTCGAGTTGGCGGTGCCGGGTGCGGACTTCGCAACGTCAATGAAGGATGGCAGCACCATCGGTTTCAACATCTGCCGGAACGAGAGCCCCAATTCCGAGAAGTCCTGCTGGTCGCCGACCGGGGCGGGTTTCCATGTTCCCGCGACATTCGGGGTCCTGCGCTTGGGTGGCCAGACGGTGGGCTGGCACGGGGCTGGGGTTCCGGATTTTGCCGAAGGTGGACACGCGCTGGTCGGGGCGCTCCGGAACTCGGGCACAACAGAAGCGTCCGCAAGCATGACCGTCCTGGCGAAGTACGAGAAAGGGGACTGGAACTCGGTGACGGAACACATCTCGTTGCCGGCTGGGGCGGCCACACCGGTCAAGATGATCTACACACTGGGCGGGCCGAACGAGTGTTTCTTCCTGGATGCTCCAGCCGAGAAGATACCGGACACACAGTGTTTCCGGACCGACCAAGTCGAGATCCGCGGTGACACCGAGTACGTAGTCTCCGCCTGGGTCAGGGCGGAGAACCTGGCGGGTGGCGGGAGTCGACCGCTGGCTTTCTCGGTCAGCAGCTATGACGCGACGGGCAAGACCATCAGCAGCTACGTGCCGGCCGTAGCCATCCCGACCGGAACGTACGACTGGAAGCGCATCGAGGGCGTCTGGCACTCGCCGGCAGGCGCGGTCAAGGCGCTGTTCTGGATGGTGAAATGGGGCGGCGCCAACGTCACCGGCAAAGCCTGGGTCGATGACATCCGGTTCTGCCGGCGCGGCAGCGTGGTGAACGTGGTCCCGAACGGGGCCGTGCAGAAAGACGAGTATGGCGCCCTGGCCGGGTGGCCCGTCGCTCTGCCGGTGGTTGACGGTTATGTGCGTAGCAGCCAGGTCACGGTTGCCTTCCAGGTGGCTGACGGGGATGCGGCCGTTCTGTACTCGTCGGCGCCTCTCGCGGGCGAGGTCGAAAAGCGTCAGACGATCATCAGCAGCAGCCTGACGCTCCTTTCCTGCATGGGCGATTCGTCCGACATGTACCGCCTCAGGACGTTGTACGCTGCGCAGGGCGGATACCTCTACCTGCCGGTGGTGCTGAGAAGTGCCGTGCGCGAGCAGTTGGCTGGATGCAGACTGTGCCTGGAGGTCCCCGCCTTCCTGTCCCTGATCGACCCCCTTCCCCGGGCCCGGATGGTAGCCACGGAACGCACCGAACGCGACGGGGGCGCCTGCGTGCGGTACGTGTTGGCGTACGAGCCACGGGACGTGAGTCCGGCCGAGGCGAAGAAGGAGGGGACGAGTGTCAACCATCTCCTGTTCCGATGTGGCGCGGCGCCGGAAGGTCGGAGCGAGTGGAAGGTGTTCTTCCATGGCGAGGCAGGCGACGCAAAAGAGGCCGAGAACGAGACTCCGTTGATCGTGCTGCCGACCCTGCAATGGAAGCGACCGGCGCGGGTTCTGATCAACGATTGGGCCTGCAGTTCGTTCTACCGCCCATTCCGGCAGCTGAGCGAGGCGGAGCGCGACCTGGTCATGCAGACTTGGCGCCTGACCGGTTTCACACAGGTGGGGATGCCGCTCGGCACGGAACCGGCGGCAAAGTACGGGTTCGCGCTGCAGGCGAACATTCCGCTGATCAACTCGCCGGGGAGCCTTTTCCCGAAAGGCCGGGAATACCTTGCGGCACACCCCGAGGCGCGGGCCGTTGACTTCAGTGGCAGGAAGTACGACAACTGTTTCTGTCCGACCTATTTCCTGAGTTCCGAGAACGCGCACCGTGCCGACATGGCGGCGTGGTTGGAGGAGAAGGCAAAAGGCCTGGCCGTGATCGACTGGGACTACGAGGTGCCGGTGACACGCGAGAGTTCGATCTGCGTCTGCGAGCGGTGCATCACGGCGTTCCACGCGCGGGCCGGCCTGCCCGCCGAGGAACAGCTTACGCCCCAGAGCATCCTGGAGAAACACCGCAAGGAGTGGGTGGACTTCCGCTGCTGGCAGAATGCGGAGATCGCAGGATCCTTCCGCGGCCCCATCAAGCAAGGCAACCCGGACGTTGTTTTCAGCGTCTACTCCGGCTACCAGGGGCCGACCGACGAGCAGTACGGTATCGACTGGCGCTATGTGAGCAAGTACTGCGACCTAGTCTGGTGCGGATACGGCCGGCCGGCCGAGAACATCGCCGCCACGCACACGGCCATTGCCGGACGCCCCTTTATCGGCGGCGAGCTCGCCTGGTACGGCAGCGGCCCCTACGACTGCGCCGGGTGCAAGACGGCGTTGTTCCGCAGGCTCACCGACTGCGGTTCCGGCATCATGGTCTACTTCAACTGGATCGTCGACGGGCGTTTCTATGATGCCGTGTCGGCGGTCGCCAGCGTGGCGGCGGATTTCGAGCCGTTTTTCCTGTGGGACAAGGACGAGAAGGGCTTCTTCCAGAGCCGGTACCGGCGCGACGACAGTCTGGTCGCCGTCGGCGGCGAGGGAAAGAAAGAGGACGTCACCGTTCTGGTGCGCGGCAAGGAGCGGCTGGTGTTCGTGTTCAACGAGACGGCACAAGGCCCACGACGCGTGGACATCGAGCACCTCGCGTGGGAGAACGGCATGGCCTGTGTGGACTACGACTCCAAGGCGGTCCATGGCGCAACGTTATCGTTCGAAGTCCCCGCCCGGGATGTCCGGATCCTTCATGTGCTGGTGCCGGATGGCGCCGATACGATCGAGGCGCCGACCCTGATGTCGCTGGAGGAGCAGCAGCGACTCGCGTGCTTCCCGTTGCTGGCGTGGCAGGGCCGGGGTACGCGACCGGGGGATCAGGCGTACACCCTCGAAATCAGCGCGGACAAAGACTTCCCCACGGGAGGGACCCAAGCGTTCCCCGACCTGCCAGGCACGGCGCACCTGTTGCGGCAGCCGCCGGTGCCGGGAAAGGCCTGCTTCTGGCGCGTGAAGGCAAGGGACGTGGTCACCGGCAGGGAAGGAACGTTCTCCGAACCCGCGCCGTTGGAACCGCCGCTCTGTACCAACCTGCGCGCCGGCCCCGAGGTCTTCAGCCCCAGCGGGGACGGCATCCTGGAAACCTTTGCGCTCGATGCGGAACTGACCGCCGCGGCGCCTTGGACGGTCGCGTTCTCGGACACGGCAGGGGCGACGGTCCGCACTCTTGCCGGTTCCGGAGCTGTCGTCCATATCGAGTGGGACGGCCGGGACGAAGCGGGCAAGGTGGTGCCGGAAGGTGAGTACCGCTACGCGCTGACGTCCGCGTTGTGCCCGCAGCGACCAATCACAGGCCCCGTCGGCGTGAACATGAAGGAGGGGATTCCGAACCCCAGCTTCGCGATGTGTCGTGGTTTCGTTCTGACTGTTCCCGCGGGCAACGTGTCGATGGACAAGGACTACCGGGTCGCGCGTGGCGACACATATTCCCTCAGGATGAGAACCGGGCCAGCGAAGAGTTCGGCGTACTGGAGCAACTACGGCTCCGGTGCGGTGGATGCCGTTGGCAGAATCCCGGTCGTGCCCGGCCGGAAGTACACGTTCAGCGCCTGGCTCAAGGCGAGTCTTGCACAGGGGAACGGCTTGATTTCGCTCACCTTCTTCACCAATGACGGTCACTGGGCCGGCGTGCCCGGAAAGAATGCCTCCGGTGTGCCGTGCGAACCGGTGACCGGCGAAACGGACTGGGTGAAGCGCGAGATCACCCTCGTTGCCCCGCCGAACGCCGACTCCGCGGTGCTCTTCTTCCAGGTCAAGGATGCGATCGGCACCTGCTGGTTCGACGCGGCGGAGTTCAAGGAGGTCGAGTAGCGGCTCCGTGCCGGCCCGGCCGGAAGGCCAGTGGCCGTTCACCGCGACGATAGCTGCACTCCGCTGCAAAAGGATCGATGAGCCCGCAAGGTCGACGCTGCAGCCGTTCGCGAGATTGCGTCGCTGTAGTGGCCGCGTTGCACGCGGCTGCTGCGCCTTTTGCAGCAGGGCCTGGCTGGTGCGGTCAGTTAAGTGCCCCGGGTGCCCGCTTCTTCGTCAACCCTTCGCGGTGCTGATGCGCCTTCCCCTTGGCTTCTTCACGACGGGCCTTGGACTGTTCCAAGGTCGCTTGGTATTTCTCTTTGCCTGCCCGCCGCCGATGATTCATCGCGCGAGCGGAAACACCGGTCAGGCGAGCTATGGTACACGGTCGATGGATCGTATGCCGCCCTGACTTGCGCCGGAGTGTGTCCATGCAGATTGACCCGTCGAGCGTTCCGTTCACGGCCACCGAGCGGAACGCCAACATCCGGCCACTGTATGCCCGATCAACACTTCTTCGCGCAGCCGGCGAAGAGCGCGAGCAACTCGGACCATGACTTGACACGGATGCGCGGCGGTGCGTCCAGGCGCGGCGGAGAGCGGCAACAGCCACGGAGAGTGCAATGGAATCGAAACCGTCCAGGTCCGTCATTGCCCTTGCCGTCATCGCGGCGGCGTTGGGTTTTTTCGTCGACGCCTACGACCTGCTGCTCTACGGCATTGTGCGCAACCAGAGCCTGCTGGGGATCGGGGTTGCCAGTGACCAGATTCTGACCGTCGGGATCGACCTATTGAATGCACAGTTGGTGGGCATGCTGCTCGGCGGTATCCTGTGGGGCGTGCTCGGCGACATCTACGGACGACGGTCTGTGCTGTTCGGCTCCATCATCCTGTACTCGGCCGCAACACTGGCCAACGGGTTCGCGGCAAGCGTGCCGGTCTACGGCGCGTGCCGCTTCATCGCCGGCGTGGGACTGGCCGGGGAACTCGGGGCTGGAGTCACTCTGGTCTCGGAACTGATGTCCAAGGAGAACCGCGGCTACGGGACCATGATTGTCGCGGCGGTCGGCGTGCTGGGCGTCGTCACCGCGTCGCTGGTCGGCGACGCCTTCCCCTGGCGCACGGCGTACTTCATCGGGGGCGGACTCGGATTCCTGCTCTTGCTCCTGCGGATGGGAGTGAGCGAGTCGCTGATGTTCAACCGAGTCAAGACCACCGCCGTGTCGCGCGGCAATTTCCTCGCGCTCTTCACGAACGCCGCGCGGTTCCGGAAGTACGCCTGCCTGATCCTGGTCGCCATGCCGATCTGGTACGCGATCGCAATCCTGATCACGTTTTCGCCCGAGCTCGGCGTCACGCTCGGCCTCGACGTTGCGCCCAAGGCCGGCACCGCCATCATGCTGTACTACCTCGCCCTGACGTTCGGCGATCTCACCAATGGGTTCCTGAGCCAGAAGTTCAAAACCCGCAAGAAAATCATCGCTGTGTTCATGCTGCTTACCGCCGTGTTCTGTGCCGCCTATTTCACGCTGGGCGGCTTCTCGCTGACAACGTTCTACGTCATCTGTTTCCTGATCGGCTGGTCCTCCGGCTACTGGGCCGTATTCATCACCGTGTCCGCCGAGCAGTTTGGCACCAACCTGCGCGCCACCGTCGCCGTGACCGCGCCGAACTTCGTGCGCGGTCTCACCGTCGTCATCACCCTGGCGTTCAAGAGCCTGAAGCCGGGGCTGGGTACCGTCCCCTGCGCCATCCTGATCGGCGCGGTCACTATCCTGGTCGCACTCCTCGCCCTGTTCCAACTCGAGGAAACCTACGGCAAAGACCTGGACTACACCGAACCGCTGTGAGCGCCGGCGCCGGCGCACGCACACGCACCCGTGACCCGAATGGCACGCTGCAAGGCTGGAGCCTTGCACTACTTCGCCGGAAACGCCGGGCCGGGACGGCCTGGCGGCACCCTTCTGCGGCCCGGGACGGGCCGCGCCACTGTGTTTGCATCGGCGCGGGCAGCGCCGATCGGCCGCCTGCCCGGAAGCCCGAGGGGGGGCCCGGGGGGAGTCAATGACGCCCCCCGGCAGGGGTCCGGGGACAGCGTCCCCGCCTCCGCGCCCATCCCGCACCTTAGGTTGCGCGCGCAACATAAGGGGAGGTCTGGAGCACGTCGGTGGTAGGTTCAAAGCCCGCCGTTGTCGATGCGTTCGCCCTTGGCGTGAGCGCCCGGCCAGGGCGCCGACTCAGCGACACTCGTCGCGCCACGCCCTGGGCGAGTCCCACCAACCCGGATAGCTGCCGGTTGCCGCACCGAAACCGAGCGTGATACGGTCCGAAAGGAACTGACGCTCGACCGTGAGCCAGGTTTCCCGGTAGTCGCCGGTGCCCATCCCGACCCCGAACTCGCCGTGCCAAGGGTTCGGTTTGGGTTCCGGCTGGATCGTCGCATCGCGGACGTCCTCCCCCAGTTCAACTCCTGACGGCGACGTCCGCAATGCGTCCGAGTCGATCGTCAATTCCGGCTCGGCAGCCACGGCTGGCGGCACGGCAGGCGCGGCCTTCTCACCCGGCTTGGCCTGGACCGGTTTGGGCGGCAGCCACGCGTCCGGCATCAACGACAAGAGCCGCGACGGTGCCGGCTCAGAGGACGGCGCCGTTGCGGACTCCGCGGCCGTGGTTGCCGGTGCGCTATCTTCGCCGTTCGGCGCGTCCGCGCCGTGACACAACGCGCCGGCCACGGCCAGCGTCACCCACGCGACCACCGGCCACCGCCATGCGCTTTGATGGAGCGTTGAAGACACGCGTCGTCGACCTCTCGCTGTTGCCCTGCCCCACTCGAGACGCCGCGGTCGCGAGGGGCGGATGTCGGGTGTCGAGGGAGGGGCAGTCCCTGAACACCCGGCAGGACGCGTCTCTGCCTTACGCACCTGCACACTTGGCAACCGTTAAGCCCGCGAGGACGCGGGCGCTCCAGAATACACGCCCCACCCTCCACCCTCAGCTTTCAGCCTTCCCCCCGCCACCGTCCCCGCGGCCGTAGCTGTCCATGATCCACTGGGACAGCGTCTGGTCCGGGCTGTCCACGGCGGCTTTGGAGACGGGGAACTCCAGTTTGCCGGTATTCCGTGAGATCAGCTTGAGCGCGTACTCGAAATCGCGGAACCGTTCTTCACACAGGGCGCGCACCGTCTTGCCGCTGCTCTCGCTCAGCGCCACGATGGCCTCGACGGCGGCGGGCTCGAACTGCAGCGTCAGCCCGTGTTCGCGGTTGAAGCGCGTCGCGAACTCGCCAACTTCGGTGCGCAGCACATCAGTCTGCAGCGCCCGGTTCGTGGTCAGCAGTGTCGCCAGGGCCGCCTTCGGGTCAGCGACCGTCTCGCGCGTCACATCGAACTCTTTGATCGCCGTTGACGGCAGTTCGAATTTGAACTCCCGCAGCGTGCGCTCCAGGACGGTCATGAGCCCGCGCGCGCCTGTCTTCTCCTCGTGAGCCTGTCGCGCCACCTCGGTTGCCGCCTCCGCCGCCATGGCAAACCGAATGCCGTAGCCGCGAAAGTCCGACTCGTACTGCTCGAGGATATTGTTGTCGGCGTGCAGGAGGATGTTCTCCAGGTCCTGCGCGGAGAGGTTCTGGAGAGCCACGCGCACGGGCAGGCGGCCGGCAAACTCCGGCTCGAACCCGTACTCGACCAGATCGGAGGTCTGAACCTGGACCAGGTACTCGGCCGGATCTTCAGACTCCGCCTTGCCGCCACGGTCAAACCCGATCTGCCGACGGCCCAGACGCCGCCGGATCTGGTCCGCCAGTTGGTCAAAGGCGCCACTGACGATGAACAGCATGTGCCGCGTATTGATGGTGCGCTTGGGCGTCTTTCCAGCCGTTTGCATGGTGAGAATCGCCTGCATCTGCCCGAGCATGTCGGTCTGGCTCAGCAGCTTGACCTCCGTATCTTCCATCAGCTTCAGCAGATTGACCTGTACACCTCGGCCGGACACGTCGCGCACCGTGTCTTTGGCCTTGTTGGCAATCTTGTCGATCTCGTCGATGTAGATGATCCCGTACTGCGCCATCTCGGTGTCGTCATCCGCCAGCTTGACCAAGTCCCGGACAATGTCCTCCACGTCGTAACCGACGTAGCCCGTTTCGGAAAACTTCGTCGCGTCGGCCTTGACGAACGGGACCCCGATCAACCGCGCCAGGCAACGGATCATATATGTCTTGCCGACCCCGGTGGGGCCAAGCAGGATGACGTTGTGCTTCGCATACTCGCGCTCGCGCAGTTCCGGGTTCTCCAGGCACTGCCGCACGCGGTGGTAGTGGTCGCAGATGGCTACGGACAAGACCTTCTTGGCTTCGTCCTGGCTGATGACGAACCGATCGAGGTAGTCACGGACTTCGCGCGGCTTCAGACTGAAGCGCCCCACCGTCTCGAGGACACGACGTCTGCCCTCGTCGTCCTCCGTGTCGCCGGCCGCGGCCTGGGTTGGTGCGCCGGCCGCACCCAGAGGCGAGCCGAACACAACGTTGACGTTGGCGCGCCGCAGCATGTCCTGCAACCGACGCGGCAGGTCTTCTCCGGGGGTGCCTTTCTCTTTTGGGTCCATGGCGTTATGTCTCCAGAGGCTCTTGCGGAACGGCGGCGGGAAGCGCGGGGTTCAGGGTTCAAAGGTCAGGGGAAATTAACTCTCAACCTATTCAGCATCAGGGAGTTAAGATCTGCAAACCGAAACCCGACACCTGAACACTCATCCTGGCGGTACGGCGCGGCTCAAGGCCGGTTCAGACCGTCTTGAGCAGACCATACAAGCGGTCTTCGTACTGGTTGAACAAACCGTACTCGCGAAGCTTGCGGCCGAGCGCCTCGACGCGGTCACGGCTGCCGACCGCGGCGCGGAAGTCCGACTCGATCTCGATGCGCACCGCGTTGGGGACGTTGCCGCTGGAGGCTGTAAGCAACCCGCGGTTCGACAGGTCGCGCACGTTGCCGGGCAGGGATTCGCGCACCACGTGGGAGGCGAACCTCAGCAGCGACACCTCCCACAGGTCGTCGACGCCAATAACCACCCCGCAGACGGCATCCTGCTTGCTCTCGGCGTCGGTGGCCACTTGCTTGGCCACCTCCTCCAGAGCGCCACCGACCACCTCTTCGCCATACTCCTCTTTGCGAAACCGCAGTCCGTACTGAAGGACGCGCAGACCGTCCACGTTCTCGGCCAGCCATTCGGCATACTGCCGCGCCTCTTCGCCAAAATTTTCGACCAGTTGGTGGACCAGGTACCCCGGCGCCAGAATACGGGGTCTCTCGGCCAGGATCAGGCCCTGCCGAATGCGGACCTGATTCACGGTGTCGAGCAGGTCGCTCAGCACGTAGTAGTGCACCGAAGTTTCGCCGAACGTCTCGAGCAGCTTCCGCGGCGACGACACGATGCGAGTCACCTGCGCCGCGTGCCATATTTTATCAGAGTGCGGCATGATGTCCTATCCGGGCGGTCTCTCAAGTTGCAGTCGGTTGTCGGACTGGATAAGGGAAGATCGTTGGCGGTCGGAATCGACCGAATCAAAACTGCGGGCGCCAGCGGTCCACGACTCACATCCAGCGCCGGGGTCGCTTCGAGGAGGAGCGCACCGCTCGGGACAGCGTGTCCATCTCCTGCAGAATGATGCCGGTCCCTTTCGCGACGGCCTTCAGGGGTTCGTCCGCGACGGTCACCGGCAGTCCCGTTTCCTCTGAGATAAGGCGGTCAATGCCCCGCAAGAGGGCCCCGCCGCCGGCAAGAACGATACCGTGGCTGATCAGATCACCCGCCAACTCGGGCGGGCACCGCTCCAGGCTCATGCGCACGGCCTCAACGATGCGGCTGACCGGCTCCATGAGCGCATCGCGGATCTCCTCCGAGGAGATGGTCACCGTTTTCGGCAGCCCGCCCATGAGGTCGCGGCCACGCACGTCCATGGTGATTTCCGGGTCGAGCTTGTAGGCACTGCCGATCTTGATCTTGATGTCCTCGGCGGTGCGCTCGCCGATCAGCAGGCTGTAAGCCCGTTTCATGTACTGGGTGATGGCCGCATCCAGGGCGTCGCCCGCATTGCGGATGCTGCGCATTTCAACGATACCGGCCAGGGAGATGACGGCCACTTCCGTGGTTCCACCGCCAATGTCCACGATCATGTTACCCGCCGGTTCCTGCACCGGGATGCCCACCCCGATGGCCGCGGCCATCGGCTCTTCGACGAGGTGGACCTCGCGCGCGCCGGCGCGCAGGGCACTCTCCTTCACGGCACGGGTCTCCACCTCGGTGATGCCCGACGGCACCGCGACCAAAACCCGGGGGCGCATCAGCGTGTGATGCGTCCGGGCGCGCTGGATGAAGTACCGCAGCATCTCCTCGGTGATCTCGAAGTCGGCGATCACCCCGTCCTTCATCGGCCGGATCGCCTTGATGTTGCCAGGCGTCCGGCCCAGCATGCGCTTGGCCTCACTGCCCACGGCAATCACCTTGTTGGTGTCGGCCAACACGGCCACCACCGACGGCTCGCTGATCACGATGCCACGGTCCCGCACATAGACCAGCGTATTCGCCGTGCCCAGGTCAATGCCGATATCGTTGGAGAAGAAGCTCCGAATTTTACTTACAAAAGACATCGTGCTCGTCGTCTTTCCGATCCGCCTGTCGTCACGTCCAAATCCCACAACGATCGAGGGACAATATCACCAAATCCCGTGTCAGGGAAACCGGTTCGGCGAAAAATGTTCCCCGTCCTGGGACCGTCGGGCGGAAATCCTGACCTCATGACCGGGATTCCCGCCCGACGGGACGAGCCTTTCCAAATCTCACGGCTGGGGCGGCGGCACGTCGTTCTGTGTCGGGGGCGCCACCTCCCCCGCCGGCGCCTCGGGCGCGTCTTTGCCGGTGAACGCGCGCTGCAGCGCCGTCTTCATATGCCACTGATGGCTCTCCAGAGTGCCGGTCAACTCCGCATCGAAAACCCACGACAAGGGAAGCAGGGCCAGGCTCAGAACGCCCAACTGCCGCAGGGTCTCACCCTTAACGTTCATATTGATGGCCCCGGTCTGCCAGTTGTACTCGCCGTTGCCTGAGAGGGAGAGCAGGGTCCCGTCTGTCCGCATCTGCGGGACCAACAGCTTGCGACCTTTGAACTCCAAGTCCGCATCCAGAATCGAGATTTTCCCGATGCCACCCACCTTGCCCCGCGAGAGCCGGCTCAACATTGTCAGGTCCAGCACCTGCCCCAGTTGGAACAGGAACGGGATATTCCACAAGTTGCCTTCGCTGATCAACGCATGCCCGTTCCCGGTCAATTGCAGCGGCTGTCCTGCCCAGCCATCCAGGATCTGCACCTGGCAGTGCCCCGTCAGCTTGCCCTCGGTAACTCGATCCGTGTCCGTCGCTTCGATCTGGAAATCCTCCGCAAGCCGCCGCAGGTCGACTCCAGCCGCGTCCACCGCCAGCACGCCGGCGCCGGATGCCGTATCAAAGTAGCCACGCGTGGCAAACCTGCCGCCATGCAACGTGCCCTTGTTCACGTTCCAGCGCACCGTGGATTCGGCCACTTGCCAGTCGCCCTGCAGGTCGTCAATCCGCAGCTTGCGGTATGTCATCGTCGGCGCGGTCAAGGTCCCGCTCAAGCGCAGCATGGGTTCGCGAGAGTGGAAGAGCGACCCCTTGCAGGAGATGCGCGTCCCGGGCGCGAAGTCGAAGTCCGCCAGCCTCTTCTCCATGCCTGGCTCAACGGCCCGCAGCAGTTCCTTGGGGTCCAGAACGCCATCGATGTCAAACTCGTATGTTGTCAGCCCCTCGATCTGGATGCGAAGTTGCCCGCGCATCTCGTCCTTGCCCCGCGTCATGCGGATGTCGTTCAGGGTGACCCGCTGCGGCAGATCGAGGCTGACGGCCATCTCGATGCGGTCGGCGCTCACGCCGCGGTAGACGGCGTTGACCACGTCAAACCGCCCTCGCATCTTCAGGGCCCAGTTGCCCTTGCCCGGCCACACGCCGATTCGGAATTCGTCCACCGTCAACTCGGGAGGCGAGGCCTGCTGCCAGTGGAAGTCGTCCCATATGGCGAGGTAGACTCGTTGCCCCTCGTCGTCGTAGATGAACTCCACGATGTGGCGCGGGTCGCCGACGTAGGTCCCGGATATCGACAAGCAAACCGGATTGAAATCGACCCCCAGGTCCAGCATCACCCGCGTGCCATCTTCCGCCTCTCCGGTCAGACCGCGGAAGAGCACCCGCTCGGAGTTCACCTCGATGGAACCGAAGCAACGCGTGAAACGGAGGGCGCGGTACGCCAGGTCCTGCCCCGAGACTTGGCCGCGCAACTCCCAACCTTCCAGCGTCCACGGTGTGTCCGGCAGGTCAAGGGAGAACACCGGCGGGGGCCCTGACTGCTGGATGTCTGAAAATTGGGCCACCACCGGCAGGCTCAGTGGCCGACGCAACGCCTCATAGGCCCGCAGTGGCTGCAGCCGTCCGGCGACCTTGCCCTGCAGGCGCCGCGCGCCGGGCCGGATCACCAAGCTGCCACTACAGCTCAGGACCCCTTCATCCGGCACTCCGACGACCGGGGCCACCGGACCGGGAGCGGCCTCCCGGATCCCCGCCTGAAAGGTCACCGCAACGGTGTCTCGGGCGGAGAACTCTCTGAGATCCACGGCCACAGCGCCCACAATCCCGCCCGCCCCCGGCGCGTCCCCCCAGTCCAGCGCCAAATTGTCGACCTTGAGCAGGCCATTCTCCAGATTGACTGCGCCGGCAAGGTTCCCGGCGCGGTACGCCCCGATCGAGCCGCCCGGCACCCGCACGTTCCCGCAACCGCGCCATTCCAGCCAGTCGTAAGGCGACGGTTCGAGGGTGAACTCAACCTCGGCAGGCGCGAAATTCAGCTTCATGTCCCCAGCCAGGCTTGGTGGAATGAGGCCCACCTGAGCGCCAAGCTTCAACAGCGAGCAAGTGCCGCGGAACTGGCCCGCCACACGCTTCTCGTCCAACCACCAGGTCGCGCGCCCAGCCAGCCGCTCCGCTCCCGAACGGCCCGCGTTGAGTTCAACGGCGTCGGCATCGAGCCGCCCGCCCCCGTAGGTAAACTTCGCGGCGGCAGACCTTATCCAAAGTTCGCGGAAACGACAGGCCGTGGCCCGGCAGGTGATGTCCGCCTTCCAGTCCCGCAGCCGCCACGGGGAACGCTGCAGGACCGCGGTGAACTGCACCGGTTGCTCCGAGTCCAGTTCAGAGGGAAACCAGATCTGTCCGCTTCCGGCCCAAGTGCGGGCCACGCTCAACGGCAGGGTGCCACGTACACGCCCCTCAACCTGCCGATCCCGCGGCCAAAACGCCACCTCAGCCTCCACCAGTCCATCTCTGTCGGTCAGAACCGTGACGTTCTGGAAACGCCACTCCCCGTCGGCGTACCGGAACGTCGCCAACAACCGGCTCACCACCGAACCCCGAACCACGGCGTCGTTGACCCGGACACGCCCGGCAATCCGGGCCTGCGTCAAATCGCTCAGCGTTCCGTCCAACCTCAGATCGAGGAACGCATTCCCTTCGCTAAGATGCAGACTTCTGACCCGCGCCAGGACGGTCTCCACCTCCGAGCGGTGTTCCTGCACAAAGCGCCGCAACGCCTCGGCCAGATTCGCCCCCTTCCCCGTCCCATCCGCAGCCGCTGACTCGGAAAGCGCCAGTTCCCCCGACAAGTCGAGGCGGAGCCCCTCCACGGTCCCACTGAGGCGCGTCACGCTGAAGGTGCGGTCCCCACAGTAGAACCGGCCGCTCACGTCCTGCACCCCCAGCAGCGTCCCGCCCAATTCGGTGCCCGCAAAGCACGGGACACGGATGGAACCGTTGGAGACGGCCACTCGGCACGGCAACAGATTGCCGTGCAGCAGAGACTGGAGGCTCAGCGAGACACGGACCTCCTCGGCCTCCAGCAACCGGCTGCCCGGGCGGTCGTCCGTGCTGAGGATCACCCCCTCGGCCACCAATCCCCGCACCAGCCCGAACTTCACCCGCTGCAGTCGCGCCCGCCAGCCGTGGTTCGCCACCAAGCCCTCGACGGTATCGCGCGCCACCGGTGGCACGCCGACCAGTTCGCAGTACAGGTCTGCGACGATCGTCAACGCAAGGGCAAACACGAACGCGACCCGCACCAACGCCCAAAGTGCTCTGAATCCACGCTTCATAGCCCCTCGTCACGACGCAGCCTGCAGAAGGCTGCGTCGTCGACCATCACCTGTGAAAACCTGTGGCTTGCCCGGCAGTTCAGGACGGCCAGACCGCCTACCGCATCCAGCGCCCGGCAATGTGGCCGCGCGTCTTCACCGCCTTCGGTTCTTCAAGGTGCAGCGCGTACCACTGATCGCCCAGGCCGGCGTTTGAGAAATGCCGGGCACGACCGTTGGCCAGATGTTCCCAGTTGGTGCGCAAGGTCGCATCCTCTGTTTTGTCCTTGGCCTGGCTCAACAACGCCAGCGCGTCGTCAATGCGGTTCGTCTGCACCAGAATCCACGAGTAGAGAGCGTACAGGATCACGCCCTTTTCGTCCTTGTACTGCTTCACTCCCTTCTTAAACAGCTTCTCGATTTCGGCCTGGTTGCCCTTGGCGTGCAACCGCGTCATCTTCATGGCCAGCGTCAGCGGGTCCATGATCAGGCAGCGATCGAAGCACTCATCGGCCTTCTCATATTCCCGGATCTGGAAATACAACTGGGCCCGCAACGTATTGGCCTGTTTCTCGGCAAGGAAGTTCCACTTCTGCATAGGCTTGACACGATCCAGGCCCGCAATCGCCTCACGGATGCCGACCGCCTGCTCCTTCTCCATACGGCGCAGGAACCCCTTGCCGCCCCCGGCATTCTTCGCCTGGAGCATGTTGATCTTCCGACGAAGCTGCCCCTGCCCCTCTTCAACCTGTTTCTGGACATCGAGAAAAATGGCCTCCAGCTTCTTCCGCATCCACAGGTTAATCGAGATCGTCGTACTGAAGAACCCCAGGACGAACCCGAACACGGCCCAGCCAACGCTGTCCAGCGAAAAATGAGCCACCAGCCCGACCAAGAGCCCAACCAAACCGCCTAAACCCAAAGTTAGCACAGCTACCGTCTTCCTTTCTGCGTCACGACCCGCCAAACGAGTGTTCAGGTGTCAGGAAGAGAGATCCGGTGGGCCGGTGACCCACGAATCACCTCCCCTTTGAATCTCCCCCCTTGACCTGAAACCTGACACCTGAAACACCGACCGGAATGGATACACCACACCATGCCGAAAGAGGAGAGTCGGGGACCCGCGTGACGCCCGGTTGGGCCGTCAGTCCTTGCGGTTCTGACGCCGCGATTCGGTCCGGAGCGACACTGGCTGAAGCTGCAACGTTCCCTTGACGACGTCCGCTCTGCGCACTTGTGCGTAGATAACATCGCCGCACTTGTACGTTTTTCCAGACCGCGGGCTACGCAAAGCGCCGGTATCCTTCTTGAGTCGAACCGGTTCACCGTCAAGACTGCCGCGTGGGATGCGCCCGTAAAGCCCCAGTTCCGGGACATACACCACCAGGCCATCGCTGACGACCCGCGATATGATGGTTTCATAGCGCGGGTCGGCACAGGACTCGACCAGTTCGCGGACGTGCCGCAGTTTCAGGCGGTCCGAGGCCGCGTGGCAGGCGGCGTCCGTGTTCTCCTCGGCCTTCGAACAGTGCGTCGCCAGGTCGCGACATTCGTCCTCGCCGCGTCGTGACAGCCCGAGGTCGTAAGCCAGGAGTTGCTGATGGACGAGCAGGTCAGGGTAGCGCCGAATCGGGCTGGTGAAATGGCAATACCCGTCCTTGCCCAGACCGTAGTGCAGCCCCGCCTGCGCCGAATACGCGGCGCGCTGCTGCGAACACAGGAACAAGCCCAGCACCACGTCGCGCAGCGGCGTCCCGGCAAACCGGTGCAGGAACCGGTTTGCCGTGCCGCGCTGGCTAAGGTCCCCCGGTTTGTCCCCCAGAGTGCGCCGCGCCCAGTCCCGAAACTCCGCGATATCGTGTGCCTTGGGGGCACCGTGGATTCGATACATCCCCGGGATGCGCCGGGCGATCAGTTCCTGCGCCACCGCCACATTCGCCGCCAGCATGAACTCCTCGACCAGGGCATGGGCCTGATTGGGCTCGACACGCTCGATCCCGACCACTCGCGGCGGATCGCCTTCGCAACGAACCCGCACGTCGGGCAAAGCCAAATCCAGGAACTCCTCCTCCCGGGCGCGCCGCTCGCGCAGGCCATCGGCGAGGCGCGCCAGGTTCTTCACGGCCTGCCGCACCGTGTCGGGCCAGCCGTCATCCGTCCCGTTCTCGATGAAGCGCTGGACCTGTTCGAAACTCAGCCGCCGTGTGACCCGGATCCGCGTGCGGACCCGGCGGGTCCGCACGATCCCGAACTCCGAGTCGGAGACCTCAAAAAAGACCGAGTGGGCCAGGCGCGGTTCGCCGGCAATGAGGCTGCACTGGTCGGACGAGAGCGGGCTGGGCAGCATGGGCAACGTCCGCCCGGGAAGGTAAGCGGTGAACGACCGCAACCGCGCCGCTTCGTCCAGCGTCGAACCGCGGGGGACGTACGCCGCGACGTCGGCAATGTGGACCCCGACCGTCCAGGTGCCGGGGGTCGGCCCCGGTTCCACCGAGAGTCCGTCATCGAAGTCCTTCGCGTCCTCCGGGTCGATGGTCACCACCGTCAGGGCCTGCATCTCCTGCCGTTCCGCGTCGCACGGCCTGACCTCAGCCGCGGCCGCGGCCTCCGCGGCCGTGTAGGGCGGCTTCAGATCGTACTCGCTGACGATCGCATCCAGATCACCCGTCAGGGCGCCGCCACCCGCAACCCGCCGTACGAACTCCGCAGCCAGTTCACCCCGCGGTCCCTCGGGCGGCAGCAAGCGGGCCACAATCCAGTCGCCAGGCTCTGCCGCAGCCGCGAGTTCCGCCTCCGGCGTGACCAGGGGAATTGTCTCGGGCAGGTCTCGCCGCAGCGGGCGCACCCCCAATCCCTCGTCCAGCAGCACCAACCGGCCGGTCACGAACGGGTGACCACGCTCCAATATTCTGCTGACGGTGCCTGTCGGCCCGCGCTTGTCGTCACGGTCGGGAGACAACGCCACCTGAACGCGGTCCCCGGAGATGGCCGTGTCCAGGCGGCCCGGCGGGATGAAGATGTCCGGCTGACCGTTGCCCTGATCCACAAACCCGAAACCGTTTGGATGCACCGTCACACGCCCAGAGACCACGTCAGCGGACTCGGCACGGACATAGTGCCCACGGCGACGGCGGACGATCAGCCCCTCCTCTTCCAGATCGCGGAACGCATCGCGGAACGCCGCCATTCCGTCGCGACTGGTCAACTCCAGGCGCCGGCGCACATCGCAACGCCGCATGCCGTCCGAGGCGCGCTCAGACAGCAATTTGAGGATTTGGTCTCTGATCGGTGACGTCAAGGTTGGCTCGATGCTGGAGGGTTTCCTGTTCGACTCATGGCGTATGCCCCCCCCCCCGACACCGACGCTTGCCGCGAACCAGCGCCGGGGAGGGGCGGGACTGGTTCAGCCGGCTCACTTGGCATACTTCGCACCCAGCCCGCGTTTCTGGTCGGCAATCTCGTACTCGAGGACCGCCTTGGGGACCAGTTCCTGGAGCTTGGCGATCCGGTTCGCCCCGACCGGGTGCGTCGAGAGGAACTCCGGCGTCGAACGGCCGCCCGACTTCTGCGAGAACCGCTCCCAGAACGCCAGGGCCGCATCCGGATCATAGCCCGCCTTGGCCATCAGCATGAGACCGATCTGATCCGCCGCGTACTCCTGCGTCCGGCTGTACGGCAGGATGTACCCAACCGTGGCAATCCCGGTGTAGGCCATCAACCAGCGCTCGCGGTTGACGTCCGTCTGGCTGCCTAGCGCCAGCGACAACCCCAAGGCGCCGGCCTGGACTGCCATCGCCTGGCTCATGCGTTCGCCGCCATGTCGCGCCAGCGCGTGCCCGACCTCGTGCGCGACCACGCAGGCCAGTTCCGCGTCGTTCTCCATGTATTGAAACAACCCCTCGTAAACCGCCACCTTGCCGCCGGGCAGACAGAATGCGTTCGCCTGATCGGACTGCAACACACGGAACTCCCACTCGTAATCGGGCTTTCCCGCCACCGCCTGAATGGCGCTCCCCACCCGCTCCACCGCCGCGCACATCGCCGCGTTCGCACTCGGTTTCTCCTTCTCCAGAATCTGCTTCCACGAGTCCAAGCTCATGCTCGCTTCCATGTTCGAACTCGTGAAGATGAACTGGCTGCGGCCCGTGTACGGCTCGGTAACGCAACCGCTCAACGTCATCAGCAACCCCAGACCGCACACACCCGCCAGAATCCCAGGCCGCGAAGGAAGGAAGTTCTGCGTTCTCATGACAATTCTCCTCTAGCCTGCAGACGGACATCCCGGCCCGCCCATTCACCACCACCTCCGGAAAGGCGGCGGAAACATTTCACCCCATAATATGGCGTTGCCAACGGGAAGGATGCAAGGCGACATGCCCCCAACCAGTGATGCGTCAGCTAAGGGTGGAGCACAGACACCTGCCACCTCGTGTGGCAGGTGAACGGGTTCATTGGCTACTTCGCCGCACCTCGTTCCCTCTCTCCCCTTTCCCCCGTCCGCCGGCGGCGGACGGGGGAAAGGGAAGAGAGGGGGGACACGCACGTTTGGCGGGCGAATCCGATTCACCCGTGGCACAAGGCCACGGGGGTCTCACGCATGGGCCAGCACGCAGTCATTCCACCCGCGACTTCCATGTTACTGACGGGCCATTCCCCGCTCCCAATCGACGCCCCACGGGCACAAGGCCCGTGGCGGCGCGAACCGGTCAGTAACCCGCAGGGTATGATCGGGCGGTCCCCGCCCGGGGGGTGCTGACACATTACCCCAAGCAGACGATGAAGCTTAGCGCGTCAGTCCCGCGCGCCGAGGCGCAATCCGGCAAGGTGGCGGCACTCGCGGGCCAGGCTGAGGAACGCGGGAAAACGGCGGCTCTCTGCCGCGGCGGCCTCGAGCATGGTGAACCCGGGCAGGATGTGCTGCCGGTAACGTTCGAGACCGTCCGTGAGCCAAAGCTTGCCGTAGGCGCCCAAGGCCTGAAGCAACCGTTGGATGGCCGCCGCCTGCAGAACGCCCTCGGGCATGGCCTGGCCGTCGAGCGCACGGACGCACTGGGTGTAATGGCGCCACGCCCGGTCGCGAACCGGGCGTGGGTAGCAGGTGTAGGGGTCGTAGATGAGCGACGCCACGTCGTAGGCGGCACACCCCAGTCGCAACCCCTGGAAATCGATCAGGTACGTCATCCCGTTGTGGACCATGACATTGGTGCTCTGCAGGTCGCGGTGGACGGGCACCATGGGTTGAGCCAGCAACAGGTCCCGGAGCGCATGGACCTCACGTTCCACCGCAGCCCAGTGCTGCGGTGGGGCCTGCAGTACCGCGCCCAGCATGTGCTCGCGGAAGTAATCACACTCCCAGCGGTAGAGGGCTTCATCGAACGGCTGTTGCAGAGGCAACTCGTCGACCTGCTGCACGCGCCCCCCCAGCACGTGCAGGCGCGCCGCCTGCTCCGCGGCTTGCAGCAACGAGTCAACCTGCGCGCCGCCCTGGAGTTGCAGCAGGTCGACCTCACCCAGGTCCGCGAAGACGGTCTCGCCGCAATCGGGAAGGTGCAGGAATATCTCCGGCACCCGTACGCCCAGGCCGCGCAGGAACTCGGCATGCGCCGCGTAAGCGCCGTTCTCGCGCCGTTCCGGGCTGTAGACACACCAGATCCACGACCGGTCCCCCGAAATCAGCCGCGCGTAGGCCCGACCACTGCCCCGCTTTGCCAGATCGACCCGTTCGCACCGCGCGGGGTCCATCCCCAGACTGGCAAAGACTCGAGGGTCGGGTTGCCGCGTTTCTGTGACGGGACTCAACCGGATCTCGCCGCCGGGCAGCACGCCTTCCGAGAAACACGCCGGTTGACGAACGCAGGCGCCGTCCCACACCACCACGTTATGGAGGTGCGCTCCAGCCGACACGAAGATGTCGGCGCCGAGTCCCACCACACCAGAGCAAGTCACCCCTGTGTCCCGAAGCGCGGCCCGGCGGCGGCGCTGTTCGGCCTGGGCTTCGCCCAGGCGTCGGTGGTGAAGAATCTCGCGGACGGCGAACTCGGCGTGTGCCTGAAGGTAGGACCGGCAGGTCCCCAAGTCCGCCCAAGCAGAGGCCGCCGCAAGAGGAACCCCCCGGATGTCCATTCCTGCCGCCAGAGCCGCTTCGTAGGCCTCGATAATGGAGCACACTTCGCGTTCCGGCAGAAGCTCGAGCACGCGCCGCTGCAGAAGGTGAACTCCCGCGAACGTGTATCCGCCCTGCCCCGGTCGCCGCCGGAACTCGCGGATGCAACCGTCCGGCGCCATGTCCACGGTCAGGGGCCCCCGGGTCGGCACGAGGACGACCGTGGCCGCCGCCCCCGTGGCCAAGTGTGACTGGAGAAGCTCCCGCAGATCAGCGTCCAGAATCACGTCTACATTGTGGACCAAGATGTGGTCCGAGGCCGGCGCCAGACGCACCCCTTCACGCAACCCGCCGCCCGTGTCCAGAAGCCGTTTCTCCCGCGAAACGTAGACAGGAACAGAAACGTCGCACATCCGTCGCTGCACGGCGGCGGCGACCTCGTCGGCGCGGTGCCACGCGTTCACCACCAGCGCGTTGAGTGGCAGGCTCCGCACCTGGTCGACAGCCAAATCCAGGAGGGGGACTCCCAGAAGAGGCACAAGGGCCTTGGGACGGCTCAGGGTCAAGGGCCGCAGCCTGCGACCCTCGCCCGCTGCCAGGATGAAGCCGGTGATGGTGGTCATGCCGCGCTCAACCACCGCCGAGGGTCTCAATAATCTTGATCAACGGCAGGAACAGCGCCAGCACGATACCGCCGATGACAACGGCCAGAAACACGATCATCAGCGGCTCGATAAGTGAGATCAAGGATTCCAAGGCCTGTTCGACTTCCTCGTCGTAGTTCTTGCCGATCCGCATCAGCATGTCCGGCAACGCGCCGGTCTGCTCGCCGATGTCAATCATGCGGACAACCATGCCGGGGAAGATCCGCACCTTCTCCAGCGGCGCCGCCACCTTCTCGCCGACACTGACCGAGTTGTAGACCCGCTCGATGGCCTTGCGCATCAGTTCGTTGGTGGCCGTCTCATTGGTGATCTGAAGCGCATCCAAAATCGGCACGCCCGCCTGCAGCAGCGTGCCCAGCGTTTGGCAGAACCGGCCGACACATGTCTTGACAACAAGCATGTTCAGCGGCGGCATGGTCACGGAGAACCAGTCGAACATGTACTTGCCGGCTTTCGTCTTGAACGTGATGTTGGCAAAGACCACCAACAGGAAAATGCTCCCCATGAGTTCCTTCACGTTGTTGACCAGGATATTGCTGATGCCCATCACGAACATCGTCAGGCCAGGCAGCGGCACGCCCTCCAGCAGCTCGTCGAACATCGTCGCGAACTTGGGCACGATGAAAATCATCAACCCCAAGGTGATCGACAACGCAATGGTCAAGACCACCACCGGGTAGGTCATGCCGGCCTTGACCTTCTTCTTCATCCGCTCGGACTTCTCGATGTACTCCGCGAGCCGGGACAAAACCGTCTCCATCGCGCCGGAAGCCTCGCCGGCGCGCACCAACCCCACGTACAGACGGTTGAATGACCTCGGGTGTGCGGACAGCGCCTCCGACAGCGACATGCCCCCTTCCACCCGCCCGACGATGTCCGTCAGAATGATCTTCAGAGGCTTGTACCGGAGTGAGCGCCCGCACTGTTCCTGCAGGGTCCGCAAGGAGAGCAGAAGCGGCAAACCGGCATCCAGCATGGTCGACAACTGACGGGTGAAGATGCAGAGGATCTTGGTCTTGAGCACCGCCCCGAGTCCGAGGATGCGCCCGAGTTTCTGCATCGTACCCTCGCCGGCCGAACCCGACCTTTTGGGCGCCTTCGGCTTGTCCTTCTCTTTCTCCTTGCCGGCCTTCTTCGCCTGCTTGGCCTGCCAGATCTTAATGGGAAACAAGTCCTGCTGCTTCAGCTTGGCGACCACTTCCATCTCGTCGCCAGCCTCCAGCGTGCCCTTCAACTCACGGCCGGCGGCGTCCATCGCCAAGTACTCAAACTCGACGCGACCTGTACTGCGGTCCGCCTTCTTGGCTGCCTTGTCTGCCATGTCGAGTCTCCCTCACACCATCACGGTTCAGTACCCGGCGCAGCCCGTTCCGCTCACCTCTTGCCGGCTCTGCGAAAACCGAAAAAAAAACGCTCCCGCTACCACAAGCCTTTGGTATCCACGCTTCCCGGTCTATATTCTAAACCGAGAAGTCACGGAAGAGTCCCTGACAGGCGTCAAGAAGTATAGGAGACCGCCTACCCTAGTTCAAGGCCTGCACCGGGAAAAATCGCCTCGGCCCAAGGTCTCGCAAAATTGAGAACCGCCGGCCCGACGGCGCGACTCAGCCGACTGATTATGACAGCTAGGTCCGGGTATCTTCCTCAGCGACACAGTCGACCTTTCGCAGGAATGAGAAACGGTGTGATTCGGGGAGCGTTCTGGGGAGAATGATCGAATGCGTTGTGGACAACAGAGCATGGGCCCCTGGACAGGGCGACGAACGCGCCGGCACCCGTTCAATATGATTGAGGTCGTGCTCGGCCTGGGGCTGATTGCCTTCGGCCTGGTCAGCACCCTGGGACTCTTCCCCGTCGGACTCAACGCCAGCCGCGATTCGATCGCCGAGAGCTACGCCGCCGACAGCGCCGACCAATTCCTCCATTTCCTGGCCACGCGCCTCAAGGATCCGGGTGCCGGAAACGACTTTCCCAACTGGGACACCTACGGGAAGACGCTGCCGACCACCAAGCCCTCGGCCACCGACCCGACGACTTGGTCGAACTGGTTCTCCGATGCCACGACGACGTTCCTGTACGCAGGGGCATCCAAAGAATTCTACAAAGTCGAGCAACGGGCGGCAGGCGCGACCCACGCAGACTTCAGCGCCATCTACCGAGTCTGGCGTGAGTCGGTGACATATTCGGCGTACATCGGCGGCGTCTGGCAGGAAATCACCGCGTCTGACGATGCGGCGCTGGGGATCAACATCGAGGTCAGTTGGCCGTCAAACATCCCCTACGCCAGCCGCCAGAAATCATTGTATCACATCGAAGTATACAAGCCGCAGTAGGGATAGCCGCCAGAACGACTGAGTATGGCTGACGAGGCAGATTCTATGAGCGTAGCGACCCAGTCTCTTTCGCATGCCACGAAACGCCGTGCGCCGCGACGGTACGCCTTCACCCTCCTGGAGATGCTGGTCGCCATGGCGGTGCTGGCGGTCGTCATGCTCATCCTCTTCCGCTTCTTCGCCAATGTCCAGGACGCCTGGTCCGTGTCCATGAACACCACCGAACTGTACGAAAACGCCCGGGTCGCACTGGACATCGTCACCCGCGACCTCCAGGCAACCGTGGCCAAGGCCAACGACATTCCTGGCCAGCACATCCGGTTCCACCAGGACAGTGACGACAAATTGTGGTTCGTCACCTCCGGGGACCCCAGCGACGCCGCCAAGGCCTCCCTCATCGAAGTGGGATACCGAATGAGCGACAACCAGTTCGAGCGCGCGTTCGTGGACGATACCAATGCGAACTGGAATATCTACGGCGAACGGGATGACGCCCACGACCAGGACGGCTACCTGAGGGTCGTCGGCGGCGTACTTTCCGAGTCCTTCGTCTGCTACGACTCTTCCCTCACCCCATACACGCCCAACAACGCCGGAAACGAAACCATGCTGCCGAGCATGGTCAGCGTCACGCTCAAGCTCATCGACAGCAAGTCGTACGAGCTGTGGAAACGCCTGCCCCTGGCGCAACGTCCGGAGTTGGAAAACAAGGTCTCCCGCACCTTCCGCAAGACGATTTACCTGGGCAACCAGTAGACAACCCCAGAAACCTGGCACAATTTGTGCTACCGTTTTGAGTTAATAAGTGGCTCGTGCCTCGACAGCCTCAAGGCACGTAAGCCTGTACGGTGAAGGACTGTTAACCAATACTGGAGAATATTGACCAGAAAAAGGAGGACGGACAAGTGAAAGCGAACTGGACGGGATGCACGGGAAGGTCGGGGCGGGATCACACGCGACGGTCGGAACGCGGGATGACGCTGATCATCACGTTGGGGTTTCTGGCGGTGCTGATGATGCTGGCCATGAGCCTGGTCATCACGACGCGCACCGAGCGCAAGGCAGCCGCCGTCAATGCGGACGCCATCCGCACGCGGCTCTTGGCGGAGTCCGCACTGGACCGGGTGATGGCCTTTCTGCAGACGGAGTTTCAGTCGAACGTATTTCCAGCCAGCGATTTTTTCCGTCCTGAGTCGGGCGACTGGGTGGGGCGAAGCTACCTGGCGAGCATCAACGGGGCGTACAACGCCACCGCCGGGATCGCCGACGGGATGAATGTCAAAATGAACGGGCTGAACTTCACACCCGCGACGACGCTGGATCCGACCGCCGGCTGGGTCGCGGTCAAGTCCCGTCAGCAGGACGCGGCTGAAGGCAAGGATGTGATCATCGGCCGGTACTGCTACACAATCATTGACGAATCGGGCAAGCTCGATCCGGGGGCCTTGACCACTGCGGGAGTGGACGAAACGGTCGTACCATCGCGCACCGGCACGTCCGTCAGCGAGGTGTGCCTGACTTCCGCCGGCATCACCAACGCCAACGCCTACCGACCGACCCCAGACGGGCTGATGCCGGCCAACGGCCGCTGGTTCTCCATGTCGCACATGGCGCGGGCACTGAACCCGAGCCAGGAACAGTTCAGCGTCATGGCCCAGAACCTGTTCCCGTTCAGCTACGACACCGAGAGTTTCTGGCGCGACAAGAACAACAACGGCAAGTGGGATGCGGGAGAGGACGAGGAGCGGGTGGATCTGAACGCCACGCTCACGCTGGAGCAGTTGTACTACCTGTTCGTGGGCACCGATCTGGCCTCTGGCGACGACGACAGCGCCTGGCTGAAGAATGTCGACAATGTGCCGTGGGTGCAGACCTGGCGCACGGCCATGGGCATCTCATTGCTGCAGGCTCGACGCCTGATCGCGGCGCAGATTGCCACCAACATCCTGGACTACATCGACGCCGATTCGCTCCCGACCCCGGCCTACATCGACGCCGGCGGTGCAATCCTCAACGGCAACACGGATGCCAGCGGAGTCCGCAACGTGGTGGGCGTCGAGAAGAACTGGGGTATCACCGAGGTCGCCATGAAGGTCTCGACCACAGTTATTATGACTGCGGGCGATCACAACGTGTGCTCGGGCGGCGACCTGAACATCAACCCACAGAACAGTGCGGATGAGTTCACGCTGACAAAAGCCAGCGGCAATATCACCCGCGACACTCTGATGGCCGACAGTCCGGGGCTGACCTACGTCGGCCCCGCAGCCTCGGTATACTTGAAGGTCAAAGCACAGGGCCGCACCCTGACAATCAACGGACAGCCTGTGCAACTGGCCCCCAACGTCCATTACACGATTTCGGGGCCGAACATGACGGTCAACCTGCGCAACCTGAACCCCGCGGCCAGGAACTGGGCCCAGGCCATGGGGCACTGGTGGATCAGCATCTGGGCCGACCCGGTGTTCATCGATCCGGACCCGGGCATTCCACCGCCGGTACCGACCCCCACGGCGTTGGAGTTCACGCCCAGCTTCAAGGGCGAGTTGTACTACCCCTTCGAGCCCGATGCGCAGGCCAGCGTGCCGCCCGGCACGTTGTCGGTGATGTACAGAGTCAATGTGACGACGGCGACCGGTGCAACCGGTGTCGCCGATGCCACCGTAAACCTGGTCCTGGCGGGCGCCACCAACGCGGACAACGGCACTCTGGTCTACTCGACCGCCTACACGGCCGGCCCAACGGTGACGATCGCCGATGCGTTCGACGCCACGAGTATTCCGCCGCTGACTTCGTACACCCTCACCCTGGCCCAGATCACAGCCGCACAGTTGCGCAACGCCAGCGACCAAGTGGTGGACTGCGCGCCGCTCGCCGCAGGCGGCGAGCAGGGGCGGTTCCTGTGCAACTGGACCCAGAACGGCACGTCGGACGCCGACGCGTCCTTCTACGCCAGTGTCAGCTGCAATGACCCGCTGATGAACGATGCGGCCGAGAACGACACGGTCTTCGACATGTTCTGGACCACAACGCCAAACAAGACCACCCTGGCGACCGCCGACGGGTCCGGCATCGGCGCACTGCCGGCCGGCGGCTACGAATCGGCACAATTCGGCGACACGGCGGTGAAAAACGCCCCCATGACGACACTCGGCGAACTCGGCCGACTCCACTCCTACCAGTCGATGCAGTCGATTCGGCTCTGGTCGCCCAATGCCGCCCTCGAAGCCACGGCGGACTCGGCCATCATCGACCTGTTCCGACTCGGCGCCGCCACGCAGACGCGCGGCAAGGTCAACATCAACACCCTCCAGCTTCCCGTGCTGATGGCCCTGTTCGACGGAGCGACCACGGTCAGCGGTGCCGATGCCGCCGCGGCGGTCCTTGCCAAACGCCAAGCAGGCACAGTGTTCACTAACATCGGGCAGGTGTTCGCTACCGCCGGCATTGGCGGCAACAACCCGGCCAACGACTTGACCGAGGAAACCGCCATCGGCAAGATGACCGGCCTGGTCACGGTGCGCCAGAACTACTTCACCGTTCTGGTGACGGCACAGGCGATCAAGGACGTGGTCGGCATCCCGTACGCCGACGCAGGCACGCCCACGCAGGCCAAGCGCTACTATGAAGCCGACCCCAGCAGAGCCGGCGGCGTGCACGGGCTGGACATCAAGCACAATGCGGACGGGACCATCGACCGCTACATCGACAAAATCCTGGCCGAGCAGAAAGTCCTGGCCGTGGTGTACCGCGACGGATTCACAAACCAGTTGCGCGTCGAGCAGTTGGAGTACCTGAACGAATAGCGTCCTGCGAGAGCTTGGTTTCAGGTGTCAGGGTTCAGGAATGCCAACCGATACAGCATTTCCGCGTCGCCACCGAGCTCGTCTCGGTGGGGCGACGATTGGGAAAGAGGGAGGGGCGCCCTCGCCCCTCCCTTTTTCCCAATCGTCGCCCCACGGCCGCAAGGACCGTGGCGGCGCGGAGCGGCACGCGAGTAACATCCATAAAACGGGGAGAGGGAGGAGCATAACATGACGCGAGCGTTCGGACGCTATGGCCGTGGCCTGAGTTGCCTCGCTGCGGCGGCATTGACAATCGTGGCGACGGCTTGGGCGGCGGACAAGCCCGCGGAAGCAAGAGCGACAGGCAAATCAGCGGAAGTAAAGGGCGCACCACAGGGCAACGAGACTCTATCCCAGAAAGAGGTCATGCTGCTCACGCCTAAGTCCGCGCTGGATGTGGGCAAAGAGTTCTTGAACCGCCAGGGCAAAGGCCAGATGCCCTGGCAGTTCTACAGGCGCTACGCAGACGTGTACTTCGCGCTCAAGGAGAGAAGCCTCGACGCGCAGACCAAGAGCAAGGAACAGGCGGACCGCGTTGGCGTTCAGGCTGCCTACTTCGAGAAACTCGGCAAGCTCATCGAAGAAATGGCCGAGCAAAAGCACATCATTGACGACATCAAGGTCCAGAACACGGAGATCCCCGCTGCACAACGGCCCGAGGCCCTGAAACAAGCCGAAATCCAGCACGACGAAGCTCTGCGGGAGTTTGTGACCGACCTCAAGAACCCGCCGCAGGCCTCAGCCGCGCGCGCCAAGGCGGCCGCGCAGTAAGGCGGCGTACAAGAATAACCTGTACGCCGCCTAAGCCCGACGCCCTCTGCGGGCCTGTTTTGAGAAACGTCCGCGGGACCTATCCGCGGACGTTTCCTTTTCGGACTGCGCGGGCAAATCCGACCTCGCGGAAGTTCGCCCCGTGTCTCGGCGCGTCCCGCGCCGAAGCAGAGTGCGCCGGCCGGCTCTGTCCGGCGAAGTTGCTCGCGCGAAGACGGATCCCCAGCCGAGGGCCTCGGGCCGGGACGGCCCGAAGGTACTCTACTGCGGTCCCGGAGGTCCCGCGCCGCTGCCGCTCCGCGCGCTGTCCGCGGCTGCGAGCACACGACGATGTCTTCTGCCCCTGTGGATTTGCCGGCTGGCCTTGTGCTCCGCCTGGCGCTACGGTAAGCGCCAACGTAAGGCGAAGGTTCTATGCCCCAATGGCTGACGCTGCCCACACCCTGATCGTCGAGGACGAACCCGACATGGCGCGGGTCCTCGAGTACAACCTGTCGCAACAGGGGTACTCGACCTTCGTGACCACGAACTGCCGCGACGCACTGGCCCAGGCCCGCACGGCGCCGCCGGCCCTGATTCTCCTTGATGTGCGCTTGCCGGACGGTTCGGGGCTCGATGTACTGCGGCAACTCAAGGCCGACAGCCGTACCGCGCCGGTCCCGGTGGTTGTCGTCAGCGCCATAGGCGATGAAGGGACGGTCGTCGAAGCTCTCAACCTGGGCGCTGAAGATTACGTGGCCAAGCCGGTCCGCATTCAGGAATTGCTGGCCCGCGTCGCCGCGATCCTGCGCCGACCTCGCACACCCGTTCCGGCCGCGGCCATGCTGAGCGTGGGTGCGCTTTCCCTGGATCTGCAGGCACGGCGCGCTACCGTGGATGGGACCCCGATTGAACTGACGCGGACCGAGTTCGACCTACTGGCTCAATTCCTGCGTCACCCGGGACGAGTTTTCACGCGCCAGCAGTTCTGCGAGAGTCTCGGCGCGGGAGGCTCGGTGCAGGAGCGAACCATCGACGCACACGTCCGCACATTACGGCGCAAACTGGGCCCGACCGGTAAGGTGCTCATGACCGTTTGGGGAGTCGGGTACAGGCTGGCGGAAGACGGGGAGTTGGGAAAAGGTTGTTGAGTTGCTGGGGTGATGGGGGTGTTCGGTGTTCGGGGAATTCCCCTCCCTCGACCCTCGCTCCTCGACACCCAAGGGAACCGCGGATGCGTCTGCATAAACTCTCCACACGACTCCTTCTGGCCTTCGTGGCCGTGGTGGCGGTCTGTATCGGGTTGCTGGCGCCGTCCCTGCATCTGCTGCTCCGCACCAACTATGTCTCCCGCGCCGCCGGCCGTTTCCAGGAAGAAGTGACGCAGGTCGCGCCGTCACTGGCGACGGCGGCCGAACAGCGTGACCGACCGGCACTGGATCACATCTGTTCAGACCTCAACAAGGAGTTTGACGGGCGGGTGTCGGTCGTGGCGCCCGATGGACGAATCCTTGGCGATTCACTGAGCGAGCGTTGCGCGGCGCTCGCACGGCCCGAATGCGTCGCCCAGATTCGGACGGCACAGGAGCCGTTGCGGGAGCAGGACATCCCATTGCAGGACACCGTCGCGGTCCGCGTACCGGTCAGTCTGGGGCAGCAGGGCCCGGCCACGGTGCGGCTTGCGCTGCCGCTGGCGCCCGTCCGGGACCAGTTGGCGCGCATGTACTGGCTGCTTTTCCTGAGCGGCCTGACGGCTGCGGTGACCGCCGTGGCCATCGGTGTGCTGATCGCCCGGCGCATTGCGCGACCACTCGAAAGTATGACGGCATCCGCGGAACGGATCTCCGCCGGAGATTTTGAGTGCTCCATCCCAACGGTTCCCCCCGATGACGAGATCGGACGTCTGGCGCAGTCGTTCGGTGCCATGCAGCAGAACCTGCGAACCACCCTTTCCCAACTCCGCAACGAGAGGAATCAGGCTCTCGCCATCGTGCAGGACCTCGGCGACGGTGTGGTGGCACTGTCCCCGGAAGGCCACGTGATTCTCGCCAACGCCGCAGCCCACCGGTTGCTCGGACTGACCGAACCGGCGCTGCACGAAGGGACCGTGTTCGGAAGCGCCGCGGTACCGGCCTCCCTGAAACAGTTGGCCGGGCAGGTGAACGGCAGCGCGCGCGCCGGCCAGGTGGAACTCGGCAACGTGACCGCCGGGGAACGGGTCGTCCAGGCGCACGCCAGTCCAGTAGCTGGTATCGCGGGGCCTGGCCAGACGAACGGTGTTGTCCTGGTGTTGCGCGACATGACCGAGGCACGGCGTGCCGAAACCATGGGACGGGAACTGGTCGCCAATGCGTCGCACGAACTGCGAACGCCATTGGCCATCATCGCTTCAACCGCCGAGACCCTCCGGGGCATCAACACCGTCACCGATCCGCGACATGGCGAATTCCTCGAGATGATCATCCGACACACCGCGCGGCTGGAACGGCTGGTCACCGAGACCCTGCAGTTGTCGCAGCTCGAGGCTGGGGTGCCGCAAGGCCCTTGGGAGGACCTGCACATGGGTGAACTCATTGCCGAGTGCGTGGACCTCTACGCCGCCAGCGCGGCGGCGAGGGGCATTCGGCTGACGCTGTGCACTCCATCCGAACCGGCGGCACGGGTCAGGGGCGTCGAATCCCTGCTGCACCAGGCACTCGGCAACCTGGTGGACAATGCCATCCGCTACACCCCGGAGGGTGGCAACGTGACGATCGCCGCAACGGTCGCCGACGGCGCCGTGGCGCTGACGGTTGCCGACACGGGCCCAGGCATTCCCGCGGACCTGCAGGTCCGCATCTTCGAGCGGTTCGTGCGCGGTCCGCGGACGGGTGCCGCCGCCGCCGAAGGAACCGGCCTGGGCCTGGCGCTGGTGCGACGAGTGGCCGAGTTGCACCACGGCCGCGTGGACCTCGACAGCGCCCCGGGCAAGGGCAGCCGCTTCACGCTCCACCTGCCCACGTCCGGACCTGACGCTGCCTGATTTCACACTTTCTTCACAACCTGTGCGCCCTTCCCAGCGCGAGGTGAGGTTACCTTGTGCGCCAGCGTGCCGTGATCCAGACCGCATCTTTTCGGGCAAGACTGAACGCCCGCAGTAAGCGCATCGACGACAGGTGAAGGCACCTGTCGTACTGGCGCCGCCCGCAGTAAGGACGGGTGCCCCCACCCGTCCCCCGTCTGTGGAAAAGTGTGGGCGTTCAGGTTGCGCGTGCCGCGTGCTCAGGACGGTGAGGCCTGGTTATCTGTGGCGTTGATCCAAGGCGATGAACGGTAGGGAGAAAATCGGGTGAGAAAGAATTCGCTGGTGCGACGCCTTGCAGGCACGGTGGTTGTCGGATTGCTCCTGGTGGGCGTCCGCGCGACCGCCGACGACGAACCGGGTGCTGCCACGTCGCCAACCGGCTCGCCGGCGACCGCGGAGGCGGAAGCGCAGCGGCTGGCGGATTTCGTGGTCATTGAGAGCCCGGGGCGCGACCCGGTGCAGGAGCCGTGGCTGCCGTCGCCGAGCCAGCGCCTGTCCCTGTCCATGATCACCCGCGATGAACTCGAGACCCTGCGTCCGTCAACCGTGATGGAAGCGTTGGAGTTCGAGCCGGGCGTGCAGGTCAAGCGACAGGGCCGGAAGAACAGCGTGCTGCTCAGCCTGCGCGGCGAGGGAACCGTGCTCGCCCTCATGGACGGCATGTATGTCGGGACGTGGCGCGACTATCGTTTTCTCCAGTCGCTGCCGCCGTCGATGGTCCAGGAAGTGGTGATTATCCGCGACTCGACCAGCCTGAACTACGGGCCGCCCCAATTCGCGGCGCAGTCGGGCAACGGCACGGTCGGATTCGGGGGCGTGCTCGATGTACGGCTTCGCGAACCCGGCGACAAGACTGAGGGCGAGTTTCGCGCCGAGATTGGCAGTTTTCGCGAGAACGTCGAACACCTGCATCTTTCCGGACCGCTGGGCAGCAAGGGGCAGCTCGGTTATGTGCTCAGCGTCAACCGGAGCTACTTCGACGGGCCTGGCGGCCAGAACATGGGCTACGAGTTCAACGACGTGCTGGCTCGCACGGTGTGGCGCTACGAGGGCAACTCGACGCTGACACTGACGATCCACCGCGAGGAAGGCTGGCGCGAAATGCAGCTTGCCGAGCCGTACAGCAGCGCTTACGGCTGGGTCGAGGAGTATGACCCGTGGGAGAGCACCACGACCATGCTCTCCATCAACCACGTGTGGGACCCCGATATCAGCACCATGATCAACGCCTATTACCGCGACATGGAGACCACCTACCACTACCACCAAATCGGCAAGGAATTCGACGTGAATGAATCCAAACGCGGCGCGGATGTCCGCCAGACCATACGCCTCTGGGATATCAACACCCTGCGGTTCGGCGGTCAGGTGGGTACGTGGGTCAACCCGAGCGGGAAACTCGACTACGGCGGCTGGTTTCAACGGCCGAACAAAACCTACTTCCTCAAGAGTATTCCCCAGGACCAGACCGACTGGGGCGGCTATGTCCAGGACGAACTGGTCGTGCTGCCTGACAAGCTGACCCTGGACGGCGGCGTGCGCTGGGACCGGACCTACGTCTCCGAGGGTTTCTCGGAGCGCGACGGCGCCACAGCCTCCCAGGGCAGCTACTGGCAGGACCCGGCCATCAGCTACAGCCTCGGCGCCAAATACGAACTGACGCAGAGGCAAACGCTCACCGCACGCTATGCCTACTCGAAGGAAGCCGTCTCGGGCGCCTATGCGACCAAGACCGGCGCCCAGTTGGACGACTGCACCGAGAACCGCTACGAACTGGGTTACGAGTGCCGTGTCCACAAAGCGCTCGTGCTCACCCTGACCGGGTTCTGGAAGGAAATCGAAAACGGACTGGTCTACGACGGCCAGGCGCAGGTCGGCACCGACTGGGTGACCGCTTGGAAGGCGGCCGACTTTCAGCGGTACGGCTACGAAGCCCAGTTGCGGGGCGAGCTCACAGAGGGTCTCACTTACTTCGGTTCCTGCACCTACGTGAAGAGCATCAATCAGGATACCCGCGACCCGGATGACCGCATCCCACGCTACCTGCTCGCCGGCGGGCTCCGCTATCAGACCGGCCCGTGGAAAGCCGCCGCAGCCGTGCAGCACACAACCCGGTACCAGGACGACTTCCTCACCACCCCGCAACAGTATGTCGACGTCGGCGACTTCACACTGGTCGACATCAATCTGGGCCGAACCTTCAGGGCCGCCGGTCTCGAACACGAATTCTACGGCGGAGTCCGCAACCTGCTCGACGAGCGTTACGAGACCGTCCCCGGCTACAAAGACCCGGGGCTGACGCTCTACACCGGTTACGCGGTCCGCTTCTGACCGCGGACAACACCAGCGGGGAAACCCGTTGCCGAAGGCACGGACGGAGACCCCCTGCCCCTGCCCGAATTCCGAAATGCAAAATGTGAGTTAGTAGCACTGGCGCGCCCCCTCCGCTTGTTTCGCCTTGACGCGAAACACCCCACGGCGTATCGTGTGAGCCAAACGAGCGGCGGTCCACACTCCACCGCCGCCATTCTCCCGGAGGGCAAGCATCATGAAGAACAAGCTCGGCTGCAACACACTCTATCCCCATGGCCGACTCACGGACAGCAAGGCGCAGTTCACGCTGGAGGCGCAGAAACTGGCGCTGAAGATCATCCGCGACGCGGGCTTTGACGGTTGCGAGTTTTCCCACTACGAATGGCTCGATCTGAAGCAGTGCGAGGCATTGCGCGCCGAATGCGGGCGACTCGGCCTGACCCCATGGTCGGCGCACTCGTGGGTTGCACTCCCGGATAACCCGGCAACCGTGGCCGAACGCTCGGCGCAACTGGCCCAAAACCTCGAAGGTGCGTCCGCCCTGGGCGCCAGCGTCATGGTCGTGCATCCGCCGTCATACCCTAAGGACGTCACGGCGGTCGCGCAGCGGACCGCCTGGAACCAGGCCATCGAGAGCGCGCTCCGGGGTCTGGCCCCTGCCCTGGCCGCAGTCAAGATCAGCATGGCCATCGAGAACTGCGGCCCTCGCGCGGAACTGGAGGCCGTGGCAGACCTGCTCGCCCGGCTGAATCTCCCCGGCATCGGTTTCAACATCGATACCGGCCACGCCCAGATCCGCGGCATGCAACCGGCCGAAGCCATCCGGTTGATGGGCAAACGCCTGCTGACCACGCACCTGCAGGACAACTTCGGAAAGAACGACGATCACCTCCCGCCCGGCTGCGGGACCATCGACTGGCCGGCCACGATCGGGGCACTCCGCGAGGTGAACTACCAAGGCACGCTGATGGTCGAAATCTCCGATTGCCCCGGCGGCCGCGAACCGGACGCCGTAGCCGACACCCGCAAAGCCTTCGAGAACCTGAGCAGATTCACCGGACGCCGGCAGTAGCGCTCGCCAATCGGGAACCGAGGACCGAAGAACCAGCTCAGGCTGGAAATTCCCGAACCACCACATCGCCGGCAGCCTGGTTCCGGTAGGCCCGGGCCGACATCCCCGTGTGGCGTCGGAAAAGTGTCCCGAAACGCTGCAATCCGCCAAAGCCCGACTGGCGCGCCACCGCGGTGACGCTCAAGTCGGTCTGTGCCAACAACTCTTGCGCTCGGGCCACTCGGACCCGCTGGATCTCGTCATCGGGATCGCGGCCAAGGCGCACAACACGTCGTCGTTGTCCACGCCGACCACGGCCACCTGCTCGGGACATGCCAACCCCAATTGCCGGCAGGCTTCCAGCACCCCGAAGCCAATCCGGTCATTGCAGGCGAACACCCCGACCGGCCTTGGCAGTTCCCGCAGCGCGGCGAGGTGGAACGCGGGATCCACCTGGAGCGCCGGTGTGATCGGAGTGTCCCGACCAAACAGACAGGGCGTGACCTCGTGGAGGGGAACGGCTCTGCAAACCGCCTGGCGGATCCGTTTCCACCCGCGACTCCTACCCCGGCGTAGCCGGAACCAAGACCGACGCCGATTGCGGATCGTTGATTGCTGATTGCTGAAGTCCGCCCCCCGACACTCGAAAAGCGTCGTTGCGATCGTCACAAAGTCTGCCAGGAAACGCGAGTTTGCCGTCGTAGGGTACCGTGAAACTGAAGGAGCCCAGAGCCCGCGAGGACGCGGGCGCTCCAGGGGCTGGCACGGGGTCTGACTTTGGAGCGCCCGCGTCCTCGCGGGCTCTGGAACCGTCGTTGCCAGTTTCACCTTGGTATGACCGGGTGGTACACCGCCCGGGGGGCGCTGACGCTTCACCGCACGTCGGAACCAGAAGGTTGACGCCTCGCGCGCCCGGTGCTACCTTGCGCTTTGCGGCAGAACGATCGGTCACCCCCTGCGAGGGACTCACGAGAGGAACGGGTAGTGCCAAGTTTGGCATGGGAAAAGAAGAACGGACGGGACGGAGAGCCGAAGACGGGAGACCGGTCTCTGGGTCTTTGTCTCTGGGTCTTTGTCTCTTCATGTGCGGGAGAAACTGCATGATGCCTCGACGGGTCCTGTGCGTTCTGTTCGCCGCGGCCGCATTCGCAACCCCTGCCACGGCCGCACCGGACACTGCCGGCGCGGTGCGTTGGGTGTCGGACACGCCGTGGCTCTCGGGGTTGATCTACAGCGTCTACGACCCGGCGTACGGCCGCGCCAGCCCGGAAGTCCAACGGGACCGGAACGCCAACAGCCGGCCTTTGATGATAGCCCTGCGCACCTGGCAGCACGGGTTTGGGTGCCGCGGCTTCTCCATCCTCGAGTTCGACGTGCCCGCCGGAGTCACGGGTGTCACCGGCCTGGCCGGGATCGACGACGAGACGGTCGTGGCCGGCGGCGACACGTACTTCTCCATATGGGCGGACGGCAAGCGGCTCTGGCAAAGCCCGGCACTGAGCCGTGACGACGCCCCAGTACGCTTCACCGTGCCACTGAACGGTTCACGCCAGGTTAAGCTGATCACGGACGCGCAGGCCTACTCGAACGGAGACTTGGCCGACTGGTGCGACGTGCGGTGGATCGACGACACCGCACCGGCCAAGCCCGAGTGGAGCTACGCGCCCGAACCCGGAAAGTGGCACGTCCGCGCCGAACTCCACCCTTTTCACCTCCTCTACCGCGGTGAGGACCTGACGCTGAGCGTGGCGACCGCCCTGGCGGGTGACTGCCGCGTGACTTACGATGTGTCGGGCGACACGGGTACGCCGCCAAGCAAGGGTGAGTGTACCGTGCACCTGGCCGTCGTCGGCGAGGCCGCCACCGGATCGTACGTGGTGCCTCTCGCCAAGGCACGGAATGGGTTCTATCGCGCCAAGTTCCGCGTCGACACCGGTGACCGGACCGTCGCGCAGCGCGAAATCCGCTTCGGGATCATGGAGCCATCGCCCAAACGCGTCCAAGAGGGCACGATCTTCGGCGTGAATCACCACGAATTCGTTTCCAGTTTCGAACCCATGGCGGCGGCCGGGATCGAGTGGAGCCGGCACTGGTTCTGCTGGCAATGGATCGAGCCAAAAAAAGGTGAGTGGCGCTGGAACTGGCACGACGAGCGCATGGCGGCCGCCAAAGAATCCGGGCTCAAGACCATCGGGGTGCTGGGCGGCATCGGCCAGCCCGCGTGGTCGTCACCGGACCACGTGCCGGAGAAGTCCGCGACCACCCCCGGGTGCCCCAAGGATATGGCCGACTGGGAGGAATACGTACGCCAAGTCGCGACGCGCTATCGGGGTAAAATTCAGGCATGGGAGAGCTGGAACGAGATTTCCTACAAGGCTGATCCGGGCCTGGACGGCTGGAGCGTCGAGAAGTACGTCGATCTGCACCGCCGCACCTACCGCATCCTGAAGGACATTGACCCAACGAACAAGGTACTCGTTTCCGCCGACAGCCTGGCGTTCGTCGACCGCTGCCTGAAGGCGGGGCTGGACAAGGACTACGACGGGGTCGTGGTCCACCCTTACCGGCCCGGGAACAACCCCGAAGCCCACTGCGGCAACGCCCTGGCCGGCAAGCCGGCGGACATCCAAGTCATGTTCCAGGACTGCCGCGCGTGGCTGAGTTCACGCCCACGCCCGGACGCCGAGATCTGGGCGACCGAGATCGGTTGGGCACTGACCGGAAACGACTGGCCGACCGTGTCCGAGGAGGAACACGGCCAATACCTGGCCCGGACCTACCTGCTGACGCACGGCGCCGGATGTGTGGCCAACCTCTGCTGGCATGATTTCTCGCTGGGGATGTTCGGTCTCTGCGACGGAAAGGGTTTTCCGCGACCGGCCATGCTCAGCTATGCCGCGTTGACATCGCGCCTGACCGGCGCCGCGCCGGTCCGCCGCTGCGAGGTGGAGGCGCCGGTGCATGGCATGCTGTTCCATCGCGGGGACGTCGATGTGCTGGCCCTATGGAGCGAACGCCCGGGCGAGTTCGTCGAATTGCGCGCCCCGACGGAACGGCAACTGACACTCTTCGACATGTTCGGCAACTCGGGCTCTTGGACCCTGAGGGAGCAGGGCCGCTACCTCTCGCTGTCCGGCCGCGTCGTCTACCTTGAAGGCCCCATACTCTCCGAGGTGGTGCTGTCGCGTACAGCCGATCGAGATCCAATACCCCACCGAAGTCATGGCCGGGCGTTCCTTCACCGTGCAGTGCCGGATCCAAAACGGGTTTGCGGACCCCGCGGAACTGACTCTTCGTCCCGATCCGCCGCCAGGCATTGCCGCGGCTCAGGCGCAGACCGCGCAACGCCTGAGGTGGCAAGCGGTGGGGGAGACGCGACTCGCCTTCACCGTCGCCCCCGAAGCCAGCGGCATGCAGCGCCTGCCTATCACCGTGACGCTGCCGGACCGGCAAACCGCGACGTTCACCGCCTGGGTACGGGCGCTCTCGCCCGTAGCCATGCAGGTGCAGCCATTTGCCATCCCGAAACCGGACGGCAAGCCGGTTGACATCGACCTGGTGCTGCGAAATCGCGACGAGCGCCCGGTCAGCGGTGAGTTGACGTTCCAGGTTCCGGATGGGTTCGAAGCCATCCCCAGTTCGATGCAGGTCTCGGCGCTGGCGCCACGCGCCGAGTTGACACCGCACCTGCAACTGCGCGGCACCCGGACGCCGCAGCCCCAGGACCAAGTGTCCTTCCGCCTGACCACCGACCGCGGCGCGCGGGTCGAGTCCTCCCGCACCTTAGTCCCAACCATCGCGGACGCGGACAACGACGGGCTGGCGGACGGCTGGCGGCTCAACCCGGAAAGCACCGGAACGTCGACCGGCCAAGCCAACGCCGCGGAGGCAGCAATTGAGGCCGGATTCGCCGAATTCCACTGTCAGAAGATCAACTGCACGCGTTTCGTCAATGGCTGGATCATTCTGTCCCGTGACGGCCAGGATCGGATCCTGAAAGATCGACGATACCGGGTGGCCTTTCGCGCCCGGCAGCAAGGCCTGACCGGTACAATCGGCGTGGCCGTCTACAACATCAAGCCATGGCAGGGTTGCGGGCTGGAGCGGCAGTTCCGGGTCGGCGAGGAATGGCAGACGTTCAGCACGGACTTCACCGCCACACGCGACAGCACCAACGCGCGGTTCGAATTCTTCTTCACCGAACCCGGCACACTCTGGATCGAAGGCATGCGGCTGGAAGCCGCCGACGGCACCGCGCCGTAGGCGACCGCACCGAACCGAATCGCAGGCTCTTTGGGTGGGCAATGGGTGCGACGATGTGCCCGTTCGTGGTGGTCCGCGGCGGCGGGCAGTGGCGCGGGACCTCTGGGACCGCGGCAGGGTGCTCGGGGCCGTCCCGGCCCGAGGCCCGCGGCCGGGGTTCCGTCTTCGCCCAGGCAACTTCGCCGGACAGAGCCGGCCCGGTGCACCCCGCTTCGGCGCGGGACGCGCCGAACCGGCGCGCGTCCGGTCACACCCCAACCGGGCACACCACTTCGCCGTGAGAGCGGATTTACCCGCACAGGTCGAAAAAAAAAAGCCCCGCTCTCGCGAGGCTTGAAAAAAATGGCTCCGGCGCCTGGATTTGAACCAGGGACCAAGCGGTTAACAGCCGCCTACTCTACCACTGAGCTACGCCGGAACCTTGGGAAACAGGTGCGTCGAACAGGCGTAAATATACCATCTGTCGCGGCGTGTGCAAGATGCGGGGGACAGTGTTCGGGGTTCAGGGCTCAGGCGGTTCCCTCGCCCCTCCGCAGACGCCCCGGTCACGAAATGACCGGCGGCAGTTCGGTCTGCTGGGCATGCAGGACAGAGTAGAAGCCGCCGCGGGCGATCAGTTCATCGTGCGTACCGTACTCGGTGATGACTCCGTTGTCGACCACGCAGATCTTGTGGCAGCGCCTAGCCATGGAAACGCGCTGCGAGACAATGACAGCCGTCTTGCCCTCCAGGATGGTGGCCAGGGTCGTCTGGATCTTGCCTTCCGTGTCAGCGTCCAGGGCCGACGTGCAGTCGTCGAGGATCAGCACTTCGGGGCTGGTCAGCAGGGCCCGGGCCAGGGACAGGCGCTGGCGCTGGCCGCCGGACAGCGTCGTGCCCTTCTCGCCAATGATCGTCTCGTACTGCACCGGCATGTCCATAATGAAATCGTGGAGTTCGGCCGCCTTGGCTGCAGCCATGATCTGCTTGGGGCGCGCGTCGGGGTAGGCATAGCAGATGTTGTCGCGCACCGTACCGCTGAAAATCTTCGCCTCCTGAGGCACGAACCCCATGCGCATGCGGAGCGAATCCGTCTTGATCTTCTTCATTGGTATACCATCGACCAGAATGCTGCCATGGGTCGGCTCGTAGAGACGGGAGAGCAGGTACAGCAAGGTGGTCTTCCCCGAACCGCTGGGTCCCATGACGCACAGCCACGTCCCGGCGGGTATGTGCAGGTTCACGTCGGTAAGGACCGATTCCACCTCCTCATTCTCCGGGTCGTAGGAGAAGGCGACATGCTGCAGACTGAAGCCACGCTTCACGGGGCTGGGGAACTCGACGGCATCAGGGGCATCGGTGATCTCCAACGGGGTGTCGAGAATGTCGGCGACACGCTGCATGGTGACGCCGAGGTTGGCAAAAATCAGGTTGAGTTGGGCCAACTCGAGCACGGGCCCGAACAGGCTGGCGGCGGTGGAGTAGCTGAAAAGCATCTCACCCAACGTCATCCGCCCCGCCATGACACGGGTGGCGCCGAAAAGGAAAATCGTCGTCGTGGCCGCGGAACCGACAATCCCAGCCGATCGGCCCAGGCCGGCCGAAGCGCGCTGCTGCAGCAGTGCGTCACGGAGGAAGCAGGAGGTCAACCGGTGAAAGTTGAGCCGTTCGAGCCGTTCACGGCCGTAGGCCTGCACGGCCTTGAGGGCGTCGAACTTCTGCGACACGAAGCCCCACAGGCAGGTATTGGTGTGGCGGAGTTCCAAACTGATCTCCCGGATGACCTCCGAAGCGTAGCGATACATGACGGCGTACACCGGCGCGGTGGCGACCACAAACAGGAAAATCTTCCAGTCAATGGTCAGCAGGATGACCGTGCCGGTACAGATCATGATCACCGTGTTGCTGACCATCATGATGGTATCCACCAACTGCTGCTGCAGCACCTCGACATCGGAGAGGATCCGGGACAGGAGCCGGCCAGGGCTGTGAGCTCTGTGGAACGACATCGACAGGCTGAGGATCTTCTCGTGCATGTCCTCGCGAAGATGCCCGGCTATCTGGCGCCCGACACGGATCCGGCGCTGCTGCACCGCGCGCCCCAGGAAATTCAGCCCGATCAGGGTGGTGGCGTAGAGGATGAAGACCGTGAGCAGCATGATTCCCGCCCCGGGCGGGCGGGCCGAGGCGGCAACCCCCATGTCGATGCGACGCCCCTGACTCTCTCCCGGCAGGCTGGCCCCACCCACGCGTTTGCTCTCATCGGTCCAGACACGGTAATTTTCCGCCCCGACCTGGGGCGGCCGCGCCGGCGCCGACGGGGTGATCACAAGGATGCGATCCACGACGATCCGGCCGTAGTAGGACATCAGGTAGACCGAGCAAACCTGCGGCGCGCTCAGCAGAATGCAGAACAGGATCGACCAGCGGTGCGGCTTCACGTAGCAGCGCAGGAACCGGAGCAACAAACCGGCCCGGCTGACCTTCACGTCGTAACGCTTGGCCGGGGGGCGAAACGGTATTTTGCGATGGTGTGCCTTCATACCTGCCGTCACCGATGCCCTGTCAACCACACGCGGCCGGGGCTCAGTAATGCGTCAGTTGCGGGTGGAGATAAGGTCGAAGTTTGACCTGGGCTGACGCCTAAAGTGGTCGGAGCGGCTCGCTCCGACACCCGCGGGAGCGAACCGCTCCCGCCACGTTGGCCATCTACCTACCGCCCAACCGTCCACCCGCGACTGACGCATTACGGGGCTCATGCCCGGGGCCGCCCCGCGGCCCCCGCTCACCTCAACTCAACGCCCGGCCATATCCACCAAATTTCCGAACTCCCTGCTCCCTAGCTCCCTAGCTCCGTGCTCCGTGCTCCGTGCTCCGCGCTCCGTGCTCCGCGCTCCGCGCTCACTCCTCCAGTACGCCCGACCCCATGTGCTTGAGGTAGAGTCCGCGGTACTGGCCGTCCGGTCGTTCCATCAGTTCCAGGTGCGTGCCCATCTCGAAAATCTGTCCTTCCTTGATGAGAACGATCCGGTCGGCGTTGCGGATCGTGCTCAGCCGGTGGGCGACGATAAACGACGTACGGTTCACCAGAACACGGGCCATGGCGCGCTGAATCGCCTGCTCCGAGTCACTGTCCAGAGCACTGGTGGCTTCGTCCATGATCAGGATGGCAGGATTGGCCACGACCGCCCGGGCAATGGTGATGCGCTGCTTCTGGCCGACCGAAATCTCCAGACCCTCGGAACCGATGATGGTGCGATAGCCGTCCGGCAGCGAGGCAATGAAGTCATGAATCTCGGCCACCTTGGCGGCGTCCTCGACTTCCTGCTGGGTGGCGCTGGAACGGGAATAGCGGATGTTCTCGGCAATGCTGACGGAGAAGAGAAGCGGTTCCTGCAGCACGATGCCGAACTGGTGCCGCAGCGACCGCATCCGGATATCGCGAATATCGATGCCATCGAGCAGGACCCGGCCTTCGCGGACGTCAAAGAAGCGCATGAGCAGCGACAGGACCGTGGTCTTGCCGCAGCCGGTCGGACCGATCAGAGCCACCGTCTCGCCCGCCCGGATGTGGAGGTCAAAGCCGCGCAGGACAGGTTTCCCTTCTTCGTAGTGAAAACGGACCTGGTCAAAGTCCACCTGGCCGCGGAGGCGGGAGACCGGAATGCAGCCGGGCCGGTCCTGGATCTCCGGGTCCTCCTTGAAAATCTCGAACACGCGGCCGGTGGCGATGCCGACCTCCTGGAACTCCTTGGCGAGTTGCGAAAAGCGGATGGCCGGCCACAGCAGTTGCATGGCGTAGCTGAGGAACGCGATGACATCGCCGTAGGACAGCTCGCCGCGCAGCACCAGGGCGCAGGCGGAGAAGTACATCACGGTCCGACCCATGCTCTCCAACAGTGCCGTGTTCATCGAAAACGTGTTGGAGGCGACCATGGACTCCTGGGCCAAACCGAGACTGGCCTGGGATTCCTCGCGGAACGATGAGTGCTCGCGGCCTTCCGTCCCGAACGTCTTCACCGCCAGGGTACCGTGCAGCCGGTTCTGAATGTTGCCCGAGAGCCGGTCCATGGCGCCCCAGTAACCGCGGGTCGCCTTGCGGATGCGGCGAATCGTGAAACGGTAGTTGACCACAAACGTGACCAGAATGCAGGTCAGCAGTATGGCCAGGCGCCAGTTGATGGCAAAGGTGGCGGTGATCGCAAATGCGGCGCAGATCAGGTCGGATACGACGGAAATGCTCTGCGCGGTCAGTGCCCGTTGCACCACACCGGTGTCACCCATCAAGCGGTTGCTGAGTTTGCCGACGCTGTTCTTGCCGAAATACCGCAGCGACAACCCGACCAGGTGTTCGAACAGAGTGATCCGGACGTCAAAGACGAAGCGCTGCCCAATGTAGGCGATGCCGATGGTATGAATGTAGCCACAGAGCGCACCGATCAAGGGGATGGCGAACATGCAGCAGGCCAAGGGCACGAACAGGGCGTGGTCGCCGCGAGTCAGAACCCGGTCAATGATGGCGCGCGTGATCAGCGGCGGGCACATCGAGATGACCGACAGCACAACGGTCAGAAACAGCAGCAGCGCCAGCCCCCCCGCGTAAGGCCGGACAAATTCCGCAATGCCGGTTGGCTTAGATGAACGTCTTCGCATACCGGATCGAATGCCGTTAAGCCCGGACGCCGCACGACCGTCCTGCCGCGCCGTGCACGCGACGCCCGGTCGGACACCCGAACCGTGCACCCCTGCTCGACGATTGCGCCTGTTCCGGAGCGTCTCTCGAGGCGAGCCCCACAGCCGTCAGAATACCGAACACCCAACATCGAACGTCCAACACTCAACACCGAAAATGAAAGCTGGGACAGCCCGATCGGCTCGCCCCCACCGCATGCCCGCGGCTTCAGTCCACGCCAATCAGATACAGGAACAGGCACGATCTGCCGTAGAATATCTTGGCTTCGGCCGTGGTTCCCGGCGGGACCGTGAGTCCCTGGTCGTCAAAGCTGCAGTAGGCCACCCGATACGTCTGCTGCCCTTCGGTCTGGATCACGTTGCGCAAGTACTGGACCTCACCGTAGAACTCGACGTCCTTGATGACCCCCCTGTACGAAGCCAACTTGGCCTCGTATCGCTGCCCGGTCGCTATGCGCGTGGCGTAGCGTTCTCCGACGCGCAGCTTTAGCACCTTCTTGTCGCCGCCGAAGATCTCGTACAGCACATGGTCTGTCCGGACCAGTTGACCGATAACGAACTCATACCGCAACACCTGGCCGGTGATCGGAGCGCGGATCTCCCGGGCCCGGACACGGGTCTCGGCCCGCACCACCGCCTCGTTGCGGGCCTGGAGTTCCTGGGCCAGCACCGCGAGTTCCTTCTCGTAGATCGTCTCGTCACGACTGAGCAATGAGGTCAGCTCAGCGCGAGTGATTTCCTCCTTGAGCCGGTCGTCCTCCAGCGCACTGGCAGCCACCAGCCCCTTTGCCAGCAACTCCTGCGTCCGCAACAGCTTGGTGGTGGCATTCTGGAGCCGCAGCTTGGCCATGGCTATCTGTTCCTGAAGCGTTCGCTTCTTCTCGGCAATCTCGGCCTGGCGACGGGCGATGTCGGCCTCGGTCTGGTGCACGCGACTCTTCGCTTCGTCCGCCGTGGCAATCTCCACGGAGGCGTCGAGCTTGACCAGGATATCGCCCTTCTCGACCCGCGTCCCGGACGCGGTCAGGATCTCGGCCACCGTGCCCTCCTGTGACGGCCGCACCTCAGCGTAGTCCTCGGTCGTAACATACCCGGCAGCACGCACGTAGCGTGGAACCTGGATGAGCGTGCCGGACAGCGCGATGCCGCCAAAGAGGAGAACCAAAATCAGCAGAACAATGGACACCGTCCGCCGCCGTTCCTTGCCGGTCGCCGGCGGCGCCTCACCTGTGGTTGTGCGATAGTCGCCCATATTTCAAATTTCAAGGCTCAGGGTTCGGGGTTCAGGGTATCGGTTGTGAGCGTAGATTCGACCAACCGTGAACCCTTGAACGGTGAATCATCGAACCATTCCCTGGCTACTCCTGCTTTTCCTTCTTCTTCACCGCAATGTAATCCTTCGCGAGCATGCGTAACCCCTCGGCGACATTACCGTACCGTTTCAGGCACAGGTTACACTCCTCGCAGTCCCGCTCGTAACAGTCCCGGTGCACGCGCGCCGGATACATCTTCCTAAACGCCTCGTAACACTCGTCCGAACAGAAGCAGTACCGCTCCTGAGATGACCCCAAGGCCACGTGGACCAGATGGAACCCATCCTGCTCCGGATTGGTGGGCTTGTTGCACCAGCCACAGGCAATCTGCAACCGCTCGTTGAGCTGCTTCTGCCGTTGCTGGACTTCGCTTTCCGCCCAGATGTACTCAACGTAATCGTACGCGTCACGCGGGACCTTGGCCACCACCAGATCCTGCTTCAACACCAAGACGTAGCCGTCCTTGACAACATAGCACCGTTCGCCCTCAATGGGAGGCCGTCCGCTGCGCAGATGAACGCGCACCGGGCCGCGCGATGGCCCGTCAAACGTGTGCCAGCCACACGCGTCGCAGATGGACGCACCCAACTGCTGGTGGAGGTGCTCCCCGCAACTGGGGCACCGCCCCAGTTGCACGACGAGGAGCCGCTTCAGCGAGTCCTCCGCCGCGCTCTGCACCTCCTTCTCGGCGGTTTTGCGGAGACGCTGCTCCGTCTCACCGTCTGTGTCGTCCAGGATGGAGATGTCCTGCTGCAGGTTCTCCTGCTGGGTTTCGTGCAGGAGCGCCTTCTGGACTGCCTCGGTGTCCTTCTGCTGCTCGTCGCTGTCGGCGTCATCTTTGTCTTTTTTACCCAGGAAATTGAGCAACTTGGCCATGGTTGAATCCTCACGGTTTCGTCGGTGGGAGGGACGGCTGCAGCGCCAACTCCTGACCGACGTATCCTGTAGCGCGACGGTACGACGAATGCGCCCGCAATAGGGCGGCGGCAATGTGCGTACGCCGCTGGCTGACACCATTCAGGTCCTGCTGCGCGTCCAGAACCTGACGGCTGCGGCCTTCGCCCAGGCGAAACCGCTCCTCCTCGGCCTCCATCTCTTTCCGGGCCGCCTCGGTGGCGCCCTCGACCGCCCGAAGCCGATCCTGGGCCGACTGATACGCCAGGCGGGCGGCCGCGATCTCAGCCACGGCCAAGTCCCTCATCTGCGCCAACGAGGCCATCAGTTCGGCGATGCGACTCTCCAAACGGTGCACCTCAGCCCGTTCACGCCTGAGCCCCAGCGTCTTGCTCCACACGAGGGTCATGTCACCCCCCATATGATGCCCAGACAGGGCGCGCCCTCCCCCAAAGGGGTTGTTGGGTGACTCGCCCTGCCAACTCGTACCCAGATTGAGGTCAAGGTCACTGCGCAGATTCTCCTCCGCTCGGCCGAGTTCGGCATGCGAAAACTCGACCTGATTGAGAATCGCCTGACTGTCGCCCCGGGTGGCCATGGCGACGGCGACATCGTCGGACTCCGACAGCGTCACACCGGCAGCCCACTCGACCAACGCACCCACGCCGCTGCTCACCGCCACAGCACCGCCGCCGCCGACCACCTGACGCAGACGGATTAAGGCCTGCTCGTACCCGTCCTTGGCGCTGATCTCCTCCTCCTCGCGAAGCGACTTCTCCATGACGGTGGGATGAAGCTGGTACTCCGGCACGACTTTGAGGCGAACCAACTCCTTGGTTTCATTCAGCAAAGCACTCAACCGCACCGTGGCGTCGTGGGCGGAACTGCGGATCTCCGCCGCTTCCAGAACCGCAATGTAGGCCAGTTCGATCTCCCAGCGCAGTTGTTGGATCGCGGCGGTGAACTGACTGACTTCCTGGTTGTACTCTGCAACCGCCATGGCCTGCTCGGAATCCCACAGGCGAAACCCACGATCGCGCAGCAGGGGGATCCGGAGGCGCGCCGATGCCAGGCTCTGGTACTGCTGATTGCTGCCGTCCCCCGGTTCGGTGAGCAGACGTTCCGCGCCGCCCACGGCGAGGTAGGCGCCGGGCCGAAGCGGCGTCTGGACACCGGCCTGATTGTCCAAGGCGTTGTCCGTCAGTGCCGTAAAGCCCGACGCACCGGGAGTGCCGCGGCTTCTCTGGGCATACCCGGTCGCGGCGAACATGGAAGGATCCAGGAAACCGAAGGTGGCCTCGTGCTTCGCCAGCATCTGGTCCACCCGGTGTCGGGCCGCCTGAACACGCGGATTCCCCGACAACGCCGCCGCCACCAGCTCAGCCAGTTCAGCCGGTTCCGCGGCAGACGCACAATCAACGGCACCCAGGATCAGGGCAATCCCACCGCAGCACAGCAGTCGAACTGCCCGGTAAAAGTTAATTTGTCGATTCATGACGCGGCGACCCAACCCGGCCCCGCCCGGTCGAAGCCCCAGGAAACCAACCGGGCGGTTTTCCGTTCAAGCCACCTCTCCTATAAAGCTATATTAGACGCAATTCCCGCGTTTGCCTATCCGAAACAGGAAAAAAAACCGACCTGTGCTGTTAGATCGACAAAGGGAGAAGGCTGTGCAAAAGGCGCCACGATGCGCCCGTTCCCGGTCGTCCGCAGGAGCAGGCAGTGGCGCGGGACCTCCGGGACCGCAGTGGGGTGCCTCGGGTCCGTCCCGGACCGAGACCCTCGGCCGGAGACCGGCCAGTGCACCTCGCTTCGGCGCGGGACGCGCCGAGCCACCGCGGCCGGACTTCCGCGATGCCGGGTTTCCCCGCACAGGTCAAGGACAGCCAGGGCGTCGGCATCCCGGACCACGGTGGCAACCATCACCGGGGAGGCTATAGTTTCTGACGCGGCTTGTGTCAGATGGGGCCGGGGAACGCTGCATCCGTATCTTTTTGTTTTCAGGAGGTGTAGCCCATGCAGTTGATGTGTGATGCCGTCGGCGTGTTGGGTTCCAGGCACGGACTGCTGATTAACCCGCTGGCGCGGAAATGCGGGGTGGTGCGGTTCGACCGTTTTGACAAGTTGCCCGAACTGCATCTGAAGGTCGGGGCACGGATTGCCGGACGCGAACTGGTGCTGCCGTTGACCCCGGACGGACAGACCTTCCGCTTCCACGACCAACGCCTTACCCCCTGCTCCATGGCACTGATGGGGATCGATGCCGCCAGCGGCGTCAAGGTCAAGCTCACCGCGCTGACCCCGTTCCGCCCGCGCGATGCGGCGTTCTCCACCACGCCGGTCCTCGGCCTGCGCGTCGAGGCGGAAAAGATCGGCGGCGCCTTCCGCTGGGAGAAGAAAGAATCGGACCCGCAGGACGTCGAACTGTTCGTGCAGTTCAGCGGCCCCGGCATCGCGGTGCAGCCTGAAGGCCACGACGCCCTGGCCCTGCGCTTCAACAGCGTCCGCAGCGCCACCACTCCTGACGCCGGCAAGGCCAACCCGGTAACCCAGGACGTGCCACAGCAGGACCGCGTGCTGGCGCTTCGGGGCATGCTGCGCGGCGCAGAATTCGTGCAGACCGTAGCGTTCGGGACAGAACCCACCACGACGCTGGACCTGGCCTGGTGCACGTTCAGCGCTCCAACTCTGAGCGTGCAGGGCGTGATGTGCCCGTTCAAGTACACCCAAACGTTTGCGGGGCTCGATGCGGTGTGCGACTGGGCCCGGAGCAACCCGACAGCCCTCTTCGACAACGCTCAGAACGTCGACGGTATCGTCGGCCGGAACAACTGCTCGAAAAGCGTCAACAACCTCCTGGCTTACACCCTGCACTCCTGGCTCCTGGACACGTGGTGGTGCCTGCGCGCCAAGGGCGAAGACTGGTTCAGTGTCTGGGAAGGCTCCTGCTACTATCATTCCACCGTGGACGTGGAGTACACTCAGGCGCCGTTCTATCTCGCGGTCTGGCCCGAGTTGCTCAAGATCGAACTCGACTTCTGGCCGGAATTCTCCAAGGACGGCGCCAAAACGGCGGGCGAGCGCGGCCATGGCACGCTGTTCCTGTCGCACGACACCGGCGCCCACGCCAGTGCCGGCGGGCAGGAGTACCACCACGAGATGGAAGTCGAAGAGACCGCCAATTACCTCATCCTGTCCTACGCCTACTGGCGGCGAACGGGCGACGACTCCATGCTGCGCCGGCACGCGGCGGTGCTCGAGAAGTACCTGCGATTCCTCTCCGCCTGCGACACGACCGGTTGCGGGGTCCCCAGCGTCGGCGTGGCCAACACCATTGACGACGCGTCGCCCGCCATCCAGTTCGGACGCTGCCAGACCTACCTGGCGGTCAAATGCCTGGCCGCTTTCGAGGCCGGCGCCGAGATGCTCGCCGAACTGAACCGCACAACCATGGTGTTCGAATGCAACGCCGCCGCCGAGAAGATCCGTAGCCTGGTCCACAAGAAAGGCTGGGCCGACGATCACTTCGTGACGCTCCTGGACAAGAGCGCGCAGGGCGTTGTCGACCCGTGGTCGGGCCAGAAACTCGATCTGCCGGAAGTGCCCGGCTGGGACGCACCGCACATCTACACCGTCAACGGCCTGGTGCCGTTTGACATGGTTGGCCACGACGTCGGTCTCGACGAGGAAAAACTCCGCGAAGATCTCCAGGTCGCCACGCAACGCTGCCTGCGCGAGTACGGCTGCGTGCACACCGATTTCCATTTCGAGCGCGCCAGCATGCCGGAGTCGATGCAGAACCTCGCAGGGTTCGCGCGCAACCCCGGCTGGATCTCGATGAACATGCTCCGGGACATGGCCGCCTTCTACCGCGGCGTCGACCTCCGCGCCCTGGCCGACCGCTACTGGGAGTGGCAGGTCGTCACCAACACCCAGGAACCCAAAATGTTCTTCGAGACATTCAAGGGCAACAACCTGTGTTTCTACCCGCGCGGCATCGCCATCTGGGGCTTCTTCGAGGCCCTCGGCGGCCTGCAGATCGACGCGGTGGAAGGCATCGACCGCGCCTCGCCCGCCTTCCCCGGCACCCGCGTCCCGCGCCTGTACGACGCCGACTGGGCAAACGGCGAGTGCCAAATGCTGGAGTGATGTTCCGGCCACACCCGGACGAGTGCCACTTTCAACGTGGAGATCCCGGGCGAAGACCGAGCCGAGAGACAAAGACCTGAGACAAAGATGAGCGGCCGGAATGTGGCCCTTTGTCTCTAGTCTTCGTCTCTGATCTTCGTCTCTAGTCTTCGTCTCTGATCTTCGTCTCTAGTCTTTGTCTCTGATCTTCGTCTCTAGTCTTTGTCTCTGATCTTCGTCTCCAATCGGGGAGGATAAGGAGAGGCACATGAAGCCCACAGTCAGCGCCCCCGTCGTTGCCATTTCCGCTCTTCTGCTCCTGGCCGGGTGCGAGCAGGCGCAACCGCCGGTGCACCGTTCCCAAGCCGTGACTGCGGCACCCGTCGTCGCCGCGCCGCCGACTCTGGTCGAAAACGGCCAGTCGGCCTACGCCATTTACACCGACGCGACCGCGACCGCGTCGGTGCGGGCCGCCGCCGAAGACCTGCAGGCCTACATCGAAAAGGTCAGCGGCGCCAGGCTGCCGCTCGTCAACGAACCGCGTGAGCCCATGCTCGCGCTGGGGAACACACCGGTTGCCGCGCAGGCCGGCCTGAACTCGGACGCAATGCCCCTGGAGGGTTTCCGCATCGCAGCGCGGGAACGGAATGTATTCATCCTCGGTCCCGATACCGCGGACAAGGTCACGACCCCGCAGGGCGGCACCAGCAGCGGCACGGCCAACGGCGTGTACGCGTTCATCGAGCAGTTCCTGGGCGTACGCTGGCTGATGCCGGGCGAGCACGGCGAGTACGTTCCCGCCCGCCCGACGATCACCGTCCCTGGCGCCGACGTCAGCGACGCGCCGTTCTTCCTGAACCGGCGCGTCCCGTATATCCAGGAAAACCAGCCTGAGGTGAAACGCTGGTGGGCCCGGCAACGCCTCGGCTTGAGCCTTTCCCTCTACCACAGCCACAACTGGCAATGGCCGACGCAGGATGACTTCCGCACGCACCCGGACTGGTTCGCCGAGCATGGCGGCACGCGCATCCCGCCAGCCAGCGAGTACTCCAAGCTCTGCCCGACCAGTGACGGCCTCATCCGCGAGTTTGCCGACCGCGCCATCAAGTACTTCGACGAACGGCCCCAGGCGACATGCTTCTCGCTGTCGCCCTCGGACGGCGGCGGCTGGTGCGAGTGCGCGAACTGCAAGGCCCTCTACGAGAAAGACCCCAACGGCGGCCTGTCGGTAACACCGGCCATCATCGCCTTCTACAACAAGGTCGCGCAGTTGGCGGCGCAGAAGTACCCGCACAAGATCCTGGCCGGCTACGTCTATGCCGATTACGTCTACCCGCCGAGCAAGCCGTTCCAACTGGCCCCCAACATGTTCCTCGTGTGGGCGCCCAGTTTCGACTACGGGTTCACGCTCTACCGTCCCGACATGCAGAAGCGCTGGGACGAGCTGGTGCCGCAGTGGGGCAAGGTGACCACGAACATCGCCTACTACGACCTGCCCAACTGCGTCCACAACGAAATGGGCGGCATCAACCCGCCCGGGCTGAAGATCCTGAAGTGGCTCTACCCGCGCCTGAAGCAGGCACAGATGAAAGGCGTCTACGTCTACGGCAACCCGGCGTGGGGCTATGCCGGACCGATGAACTACCTCCTCGCCAGGCTGGCCTGGAACCCCGACGCGGACGTGGACGCACTGTTCGACGAGTACATCCGCCTGTGCTACGCCGAAGGCGCGCCGGAGATGAAGCAGTTCTACACGCTCCTGGACGCCGCGACGGACGCATACTTCAACGCCAACCACAACGAGACCTATGTACTCTCAGAGGACCGGTTGCGAAAGGTCTACGGTGCGAACTTCGCAAGACTCGAACAGCTCTACCGTGCCGCGGAGGCAAAGACAGCCGACCCGCACGCCAAGGCACGGCTGAGCATGCTGGGCGCGAACCTGACCATCCTGCACTGGAATCTGCGTCAGTTCAAGGCCGTAGAAAACCCGCAAGCATCCAGCTTCTACCTGCCCGACAAGGAGTTCTTCGCCTTCCTGAAGCCGTGGACCGGCTCGCTCGCCATCGTCCCGACCGCACCCGGCGGCAAAGCCGGCGCGGGCGAGAAACTGGCGTCCGTCCGACCTCTGCCGGCGCCCAATGCCGAAGCGATGACACCTTTCCTGCTGCGCGGCGACCAGCGCCTGGTCATCAAGCCCACCGGCGCCAACGCAGCCACCGTCAACTTCAGCGACGTCACCAGCCGCGGCAAACTGCTGAAGTGGCAGCTCTACGACGACGCGGGAACCAGCGTGGACCAGGGCATTGCGAGCATCGAGATGCCAGTCACGCTGCCAACCGCGGGCTCAGACTATTACCAGTTCGTCATCGCGGGAGGTTCGGCTAGCTTTGCCATCGCGGTGAAGAACGCCGCCTGGGCCCTGGCCGGCACCGTCGACAGCCGCGGCCTGCATTTCCTGGGCCAGACGACACCCCTCTATTTCGAGGTGCCGGAGGGTGTGGCCAGCTTCGACCTGTGGCTGTCCTCCGACGCCCCGGGCGAAACCGCCGCGGCGAAACTCTACGCGCCGGACGGCAAGCAGGTCGCCAGCTTCAGCACGGTGGACAAAACGATCGATACGCAGTTGATCAACGTCGCCCCCGGCCAAGCCGGCACCTGGAAGCTCGTGCCGGGGAAAGCGGACAAGGGGACGCTGGACGACGTCTACCTCAAGCCCGGCCCGCAACTCCCCGGCTACTTCTCGCTCGATCCCCAGACCGTCCTAGGCGTCACCAAGGCGAAGTAGGGTGCGGGTACGGCGGGTGGGCGGCAGCATCGCCTCGTACCGTGCAGGGCTCAAGCGCCGAGTCCACGTCGTCTGCGGCAACAGTCAGTCGGGGCGTAGAGGGGAGTGTCCCGGCACGTTACGGCAGGGCGGTACTCGCCTCGGAATCCGATACCCGCCTGAGTCCCGGCTTCAGCCGGGCGCGTGACGCGTTGCCTCGCACAATAGCCCATGCCGTCGCCCCCACCGCGGCGCCAACCATGCTCCGCCTACTTCCCCTCCCAGCCGCCGTAGAGGTCGTCCCAGAACGTCTTGATCCGGCGCGCTTGCGGGGCGGGAATGCGCTTCGGGAACGGCAGCGTGCCGCCGCGTGCGAGGTCCGCACCGACGGCCGCCGCGCACGTGGCCAGTTCGGCGACCAGCGGGCACGACACGCGCGTCATGTCGTCGTCCGGACGGTGGTGGAAAAATCTGCCTGCCAGGCAGTTGCAGCGGTGCATGAACAGCCCGGGAACACCCGCGGCCGCAAACGGGAAATGGTCGGCGTACGGCACCACCTCCGTGTCGGGCCGCACATACTGCCCGGCCTTTTCGAAGAACGGCACCACGTAGTCGACCATCTGCTTCGGCCCGCAGAAGAACGCTTTGGTCGCGCCCATGTGCGACCCCATGCTGTCCAGGTTGAACATGAACCGACCGCGCTTCGCTATCTCGCCACGGTGACGCCGCACGTACTCAGCGCTGCCGACCGAAAGCTGCTCTTCGGCGCCAAAGCTGATCAGACGCACCGTGCGCTTGCGCGGCAGCGGTGCGAGCAACCGCGCGATTTCCAGCAGCGTCACCGACCCGACTGCGTTGTCGTCTGCGCCGACCGAATTCGCCTGCGTGTCGTGGTGCCCGCCGAAGAAAATGATGCCGCCCGAAGGGTCGGAACCGGGCAATTCGGCAATGACGTTCTGCGACGTTGCCGGCCGCATGCCGCCGTCCACAACCAGCCGCGCCGCGGTCGCACCCTCGACCTTCCAGCGCCAGGCGTCGAGAAACGCCACGTTCACCGTCGGCACCGCGCCGAACGCCTGCGTGTAGGCGGGGAACATCCCATCGGCCAACGGCGTCGAACCCGGGTACCGGATGTCGACGAACAGCATGAACGCCGGCTTGGCTGCCATCAGACGCCGGTAGTTGTCACGCGACTCGATGTGGCAGCCGAGGTGCACCACCGCCCTGCCGCGCAGGTGCGACAAGTCCTTGCGCCGGTACTCCGTCTCGGACTCGAAAAAGCACAACGGCGCCTCGAGCCGACGCCCCTCCGTGCCCGGCGTGCTGCTGAACAGCGAACACGGGAACGTCACCCACTTCCCGCCAACCTGCACCTGCAACTCCTCGCGTGTCACCGCCCGTTCCCGCACCGGGAACGTCTCGACGCTCACCGCCGCACCGCTGCGTGCGAACTCCGCGGCCAGGTATTCCGCTGCCTGCGCTTCCGTCGGCGCCCCGGCCAGCCGAATGCCGATGTCCACCGTCAACTTCCGCAGGTGCCGCTCAATCGCCGCCGCCGATGCCTTGTCCAGTCCCTTCATAAAATGTGTCCTTTCTGAGTGTTCAGGGTTCAGGGCGGAGGCCGCCACAGAACTCAGTCCCCGAATCCGCTGCCCGTCTGAGTCCCGGCTTCAGCCGGAAGCCTGCGCCCGTGCTTCAGCCGGGCGCGTAACGCGCTGCCTCGCACGACGGTCCTATGCCATCGCCACACCACACCTGGCGCGCGCGCCGAAGACCCTCGCCCGCTTCCGCGTCAAGGGAGCGTCGATCTAACCACCTCAGATGCGCAACCACGCCCAAAGTGGCCGGACCGGCTCGGTCCGGCATGCGGGAGCGAGCCACTCCCGCCACTCTGGAAGGCCTGCTGCCGCACTGAATCAACACACCCTTAACGCGGGACTCAGCCCCTGGGACCTCCGCCCCCACCGCAAATTCGCCGGGGCCAGCCGAGACCTTCTTTCTTAATTCCCCCTTCTAACCTCCCCCTGACGCCCGAAACCTGACACCTGAGACCTCTTCCCCCTCGCCTTCCTACGCAAACGCCAGCACCAGCATGGCCACGCCCAGGACCAGCACCACAATGCCGACCAGCAGTCGCATCAGTACGGCGTGCTGGCGCCCCCACTCGCCCAGCCGCTTCGAACCCAGCCCGTAGACGCCCAGAAACACCACGGCCAGCAGCGGCAGGATGAACATCACGTTGTAGAGCAGCAGCAATCCGAGCGTCCCCGCTCCCGGCGCTGTACTGTTCATGAAGATAATCGCCGGCAGGTAGATCTGCCCCGTGCACACCAGTTCCAGGCCGCTGACCGCCACGCCCAGCACAAAGGCGCTGACCAGCAGGAACCCGCGTCCAACGTTCTCACGGATCAGGCTGTGCACCAGCGCCTTCACCGCCTTCGGCATCCCGAACTGCATGGCGCCCGGGCCGTAGCGGCGCGCCCGGATCACGTCCACGCCCGCGGCAGCAGCAAACCCCAGGCACAGGATACCCGTCACGACGAGCACCACCCGAAACGCGGCACGCCCCTGCTGCAGGACATGCAGCAACTTCACAAACCCCAGCCCGATGAGCAGGTAGCAGATGAACACGCCGGCACAGAAGGCCAGTCCATACCCCAGCGCCTGCCGCCGCCCCATGCCGCCGGTCAGTGTCAGGTAGCTCACCAGGAACAAAATCACCGCGAACGCGCACGGATTGACGCCGTCGACCAGTCCGGCGACCAGCACGGCCGGGACCGTGAACCCGTGCGTCAACGCCTTTAGCGCGGACACCGCCCGCGTGAACTCGGCGGCCTCATCCCAGGCGTACCAGAACGGCGCGTCCGGCGCGGCGGCAAACAGCGCCTCCAGGCTGGCGTCCGTTATCGTCTTGCCAAACACCGCGGCGCTGCCGGACACGAACATCGGCGCGTTCAGCCGGTTCGACGCCGGAAGTTCCAGATACGTCGCAACAGCCATCTGCAGCACGCGCCCCTCGGGCGTCAGGGTATCCACCGTGTGCACCCGTTTCGCGGCAAAGCGCCGCACCAGGAGCTCCGCCTGCTTCGCGGCGCGACTGCAGGCTTTGCAGCCCGGTGTAGTGAAGTACAGGATCTGCGCGCCCCGGTAGCCCTCGTTCGGGACCGACGCCGGCGGAGTCTGCTTGAGGGGTTGAGCCGGCGGTTGCACCGGCACCTCGGGATTCTCACCTCCCTCGCCGCCGAACGGCATGACCAAGGGACAACTCCGCAACAAGGTCAGCGCCGGCTCGGGTATGGGCACGGTCGGTCCGGCGCCGGCCAGTTCCGGCTCCAACGCCGCGATCTGGTCCTTGCCGTAGGACAGCTTCGCGCCGCGGAGGAAAGCCGGGAACTGGTCGCCGCCGGGACTGTTCAGTGCCCGCTCGACCTGCACCAGAAGATCGTATCCCCCCTCGGCATCGAGATCGACGAACAGGATGGACGGCAACGGCTTCGCGGCGGTCGCGCGCAACCGCGGCAGGAGTTCAGCCTTGAACCACTTGCACTCCTCGCAGTCCGCCGACGCAAACACGACCCACGACTCGGCAGTCACTGCCGGCGCGACCGCGCCCTCCGCGGCGACCACGCCGGACGCGCACCACAATCCGAGCACGAGCACCAGCACCAGCGCCACCCAGCCCGCATGCCCTGCAGTCTTGAGTCTGACGTTACTCACGGTCACACACCAAATCCCGAGGTCTGTCCTCGTCTCGCCCTGCCGTCGCCCCGCAACATGAACCAAGCCGGCAGCCCATGGCCGCACTTCGCCACGGCACCTGTCTCGTCCCGCCCACCGCGCAAACGCAGGGCGAAGGACGTGACAACCTGGCACGTGTTGCTTGAGTATCCATGCCTTGAACGATAGTCACTCCCGCCGCGAATCCAAGCCGCTCGCCGCAGTGGCGCGGGACCTCCGGGACCGCAGTGGGGTACTCGGGCCGGTCCCCGGCCGAGGGACTCGGGCCGAGACGGCCCCGAGTACTCTGCTCCGGCGCGAGACGCGCCGAGCCACTGTGCCCGCAGTCGAGCCGGGCCGCTGCGCTTGACACTGCCGGCGCTGGCGGTATACGTAGGGGTTCTAGACACATGCCGCGCCCAGAGGGCTGGAAGCCCCGGTCCCCGGAGGAGTCACCATGCACATCATCGACCTTCGCAGTGATACGGTCACGCAGCCCACGCCGGCCATGCGCCGCGCCATGGCCGAGGCCGAGGTCGGCGACGACGTGTTCGGCGAGGACCCGACCGTGCGCCGACTCGAGGAGTTGTGCGCCGGACGCCTGTGCAAGGAAGCCGGGCTGTACGTTCCGACCGGCACTATGGGCAACCTGGTCAGCCTCCTGGCGCAGTGCGGCCGCGGCGACGAGGTCATCGTCGGCGACCAGGCGCACCTTTACTATTACGAACAGGGCGGCATGTCGGCGCTGGGCGGCATGCACCCGCGCATCGTCCGCAACCGCCCCGACGGTACGCTCGACCTGGCCGAGATCGCCGATGCCGTCCGCGACCCGAACAACGTGCACTACCCGCGCTCGCGCCTCATTGCGGTGGAGAACACGCACAACCGCTGTGGCGGCTCGCCCCTGAGCGTCGACTACATGCACCGCGTCGGCAAGCTGGCGCGCGAACACGGCCTGCTCCTGCACGTCGACGGCGCCCGCCTCTTCAACGCCAGCGTGGCACTGGACGTCCGGCCCAGCGAGCTGGTCGCCGACGCCGACTCCGTCAGCGTCTGCCTGAGCAAAGGGCTGGGCGCACCGGTCGGCGCCGTGGTGTGCGGCAGCAAGGCGTTCATCACCGAAGCGCGACGCGCCCGCAAGGTGGTCGGAGGCGGCATGCGCCAGGCCGGCGTAATCGCCGCGGCCGGCATCGTGGCCATCGAGCAGAATGTCGAACGCCTCGCCGAGGACCACGCCAACGCCCGCTCCCTGGCCGCCGGCCTGGCCGCGCTGCCCGGGCTCCAGGTCGAAGACGTGCCGGCCCGCACCGATATCCTCTTCTTTCGCGTCACGCGCCCGAACCTGACCGCCGCACAGCTCGTCACGCGCCTCGCCGAGAGCGGAGTCCGCATGTTCGCCTTCGGCCCGGACCGCATCCGCGCCGTGCTGAACTACCACGTCACTGCCGACGACGTCGAGACCGTGCTCACCGCGACCAGAACCGCACTGCAATAATGTGACCGCAAAACCGGTTGACGCCGGGCGCCCGGCCGGGGGGCGCTGACGCATTACTGCACGCGGCCCCGCCAGGGTTGTGTGTCTTCCTGAATGATGCTATGGTTAGCGTGTCGGGATGGGACGTCCTGACGTTCGGCACAGATGACCACTCAACCGCAACGCATGTGTGTGTGACATGGTCAAAAAGACACCGAAGGACCCGCATGGCAAGCGTGGCAGCGAAGAACACTATCGCAGCCTGTTCGCGGAACTGCCCGACGCGGTGCTGATCCACGACGCCGACGGGGTCATTCTCGAGGCGAACGAAAGCATGGCCCGCAGGCTGGAGGTACCGCGCGAGGCCCTGGTCGGCCGGAACCTGGCGGAGTTCGTGGCGTCGGCCAACGTCGACGCGATCGCAGCCAACGTCGCCAAGGCCATGGCGGGGCAGCCGCAGGTTTTCGAGACCACGTACCTGTCGGCGTCCGGCAAGGCAATCCCTGCCGAAGTGCGTGAACAGCCTATCGCCTGGGGGGCCGGGCACGCGCTGCTCAGCGTCTCGCGAGACATCTCCGACCGCAAGCGCGCCGAGGCAGCCCTGCGCGAAAGCGAAGCCCGCTACCGCCGCATCACCGAAGGCCTCACGGACTATCAGTACACCGTACGCGTCGAAAACGGCCGCGCGGTGGAAACGGTGCAGAGCCCGGCCTGCGCGGTGGTGACAGGGTACACGGCGGAGGAGTTTGCCGCCGATCCCTACCTGTGGTTTCGCATGGTCGTGCCGGAGGACCGCGAACCGGTCCGAACGCGTGTGCAGCAGGTTCTGGCAGGCACGGAAATCCCACCCATCGAACATCGCATCCTCCGCAAAGACGGAGAGACGCGGTGGGTGAACGACACCACCATCCTGCGCAAGGACGCCGATGGAAAACTCCTGTCGTACGACGGCGTGGTCAAGGACATCACGGACCGCAAGCAGGCGGAGTTGGAACGCGAGACGACCGTGAAGCTGCTGCGCCTGCTCAACACGGACAACAACAGCCACGAACTCATAAAGACGGTGCTTGTTTTCCTGAAGGACTGGTCCGGCTACGAGGCGGTCGGGATCCGGTTGCGCGATGGCGACGATTACCCGTACTTCGAGGTGCAGGGCTTCTCCGAGGAATTCGCGCAACTGGAGAACCAGCTCTGCACCCGCGACCTCCACGGCCAGGTGGTCCGCGACAGTGTCGGCAACCCGGTGCTGGAGTGCATGTGCGGCAACATCCTCTGCGGGCGGTTCGACCCCAGCAAGCCGTTCTTCACGGCCAACGGCAGTTTCTGGTCCAACTGCACCACTGAGTTGCTGGCCAGTACCACGGACGCGGACCGCCAGACCCGGACGCGCAACCGCTGCAACGGCGAGGGGTACGAGTCCGTGGCGCTCATTGCCCTGCGCAGCGGAGGGACCGTGTTCGGGCTCATCCAGTTGAACGATCACCGCAAGGGCATGTTCACTCCCGCCCTGATCAGCCTGGTCGAACGGCTCGCCGACAACATTGCCCAGGCCCTGGCAGAAAGGCTGGCCAGAAAGGCGCTGCGCGAGAGCGAGGAGCGCCTGCGCCAGATGCAGAAGATGGACGCCATCGGCCAGCTCGCCGGCGGCGTGGCGCACGACTTCAACAACCAGCTGACGGCGGTCCTCGGCTACGCCGAACTGCTCGTCCACCGCCTTGACGATTCCAACCTGAAACGCTACGCCAGCAACATTTACACCGCCGCGCAGCGCTCCGCAGACCTCACCAGGAAACTGCTCGCGTTCGCGCGCAAGGGACAATACCAGTCCATCCCGGTCGACATGCACCACGTCATCGCCGAAGCTGTCGAAATGCTGCAGCACAGCATTGACAAACGCATCCGCGTCGAGCAACTCCTGCGCGCCCAGCCGACCGTGGTGACCGGCGACCCGTCACAGCTCGTCAATGCCCTGCTCAATCTCGGCCTCAACGCCCGCGACGCCATGCCGGACGGCGGCACACTCACGTTCGAGACGCAGATCGTAAACCTGGATGCCGAGTTCTGCAACCGGCACCCGCACGAACTGCAGCCCGGCCACTTCTTCTTGCTCGCGGTGACCGACACCGGCTACGGCATGAGCGATGAGGTGAAGCAGCACCTGTTCGAACCGTTCTTCACCACCAAGCCGATCGGCAAGGGCACCGGCATGGGCCTGCTCGCACAGGTCGCATCCCCTTGAATAGCCACGAGATACGCGATCACCGCCACTCGCATGTGAACCGACCAGGTCAGAACCACAGACGCAGGAGCCATCCATTCCCCGATCTCGACGGGTTGATCGTGCTGAACCCCTTCACGCACACACCCGATGAGGTCCTCCCCGCCTCGACCTAGCCTGGATTACTTACCATGAAGTCCATGAAGAGCATGAAGGTAATGCACCGCAAATAGTTACCCCGATTTCCACCACCGGTCCCTTTCTTCATGTCCTTCATGATCTTCATGGTGACGAACGGTGTTTGTGAATAGACCAGGCTAGCGCCGCTGATGGCTGCGCCCCCCACTGGCCTTCGGCGTTTCCCGCCCTATATTCTCGAGATTGTCTGGGGTTCGGCGAGCCCATCCGGTTCGACCGGGCCGCGCCGAACCCCTCACCCGCAGCGAGGTATCATGAAAGCCCTTGGGTCCAAGTGGGTTTGGGTTGTTGTGGTGGCCGTGGCCATCGCCGGCGGCGCCGCACTGGCGGCTTCCGACGCCAGCCAGCACGTCACACAGCTAGAGAAACGCCGCCAGGAATTGCGTCTGGCACTGATCAAAGAACAAGCTGAGCTGATCGCCAAGGACCCGGACCTGATGGCCCTGCACCAGCAGGTCCAGAAGCTCATGCGCTCGATCGACAAGGCCATGTCGGCCAAACCGAGCATCCAGAAGTTGAACGCTGAGCTTGCCACCGTCGAGAAGGAACTCGATGCACAGACACAGAAGGACGCGAAACCGTAGTGGTCCGGGACCCCGAGGCGGACTCGCACGCCCGGGCGCCGATAGGAGAGCTGGAACAACGTGATTACGCGTCTTGCCGGAAAACTGCTCGGCGGCGACCCAACCGAGGTCGTCGTGGACGTTCAGGGCGTCGGCTTTGCGGTGTCCATCCCGCTGAGCACGTACGACAAACTGCCGCGCGCCGGCTCCGACGTGATCCTGTTCACGCACCTGGTGGTGCGCGAGGACGCGCTGCAGCTTTACGGGTTCGCCACCGTCGAGGAACGGCGCCTGTTCCGGCTCCTGGCCACCACCGTGACCGGCATCGGACCACGCCTGGCGCTGAACATCCTCAGCGCCATGCCCGTGAAGCAGTTCTGCCAGGCGATCGCGGCCGGCGACATCAAGGCCCTGTCGCGCATCAGCGGCATCGGCAAGCGCTCCGCAGAACGACTGATCGTGGAACTGAAGGAACGCCTGGAAGACATCGATCCAACCGCGGCATTCGCCGCGCCGGAAGGCGAGTCAGCGACGGTCAGCCGCGAGGCACAGGACGCCATTTCGGCACTGGAAACACTCGGATTCAAAGGCGAGCCGGCACGCAACACCGTCCGCAAACTGTGCCGCGAACTCAAACCCGAGGAGTGCTCCGCAGAAAACTTGATCCGCAAAGCCTTGAGCACCCTGAATGCGTAGCGTGCCAGCCGATATGACCTGGCAGATTTTTCAGGTTTCGGTTTTCAGGGAAAGGCGACACACACGCACCCCGACACCGAACACTAAACACCGATCACCGATCACCGATCACCGATCACTGATCACTGATTACTGATTACTGATCACTGATTACTGAAACCTACCCACCACCATGCCCAAAGAACGCTTAATCTCTTCGGAACTGAACCGGCGCGAGGAGACCATCGAGGTCCCCCTGCGCCCGCAGTGCTTTGAGGACTTTCCCGGCCAGGACCGCGTCAAGGAACGGCTGCAGATCGTCGTGTCCGCGTCCAAGGAGCGCAACGAACCGCTGGGGCATCTGCTGTTGAGCGGCCCACCGGGGCTGGGCAAGACCACCTTGGCCTACATCATCGCCAACGCGCGCGGGACGAACATCAAGTCAACCAGCGGCCCCGTCATCGAGAAACCCGGTGACTTGGCCGGTCTGCTGACCGGCCTGGAAACCGGCGATATCCTGTTCATCGACGAGATTCACCGTCTGCCCATGGCCATCGAGGAGTACCTCTACAGCGCCATGGAAGACTTCGTCATCGACATCATGCTGGACCAGGGCGCGGGGGCGCGCTCGATCCGCCTGAACATCCCGCACTTCTGCCTGATCGGCGCCACCACGCGGCAGGGCCGGATCTCGGCACCGCTGCGCTCGCGCTTCGGCATGTCGTGCCGGCTGGACTACTACCGGGCATCCGACCTGGAGAAGATCCTGCAGCGCACCGTGTCGATCCTGAAGTTCGAGGCGGACGCGGGCGGCATCGCCGAGATCGCCAAGCGCAGCCGCGGCACGCCGCGCATTGCCAACAACCTGGTGCGCTGGGTGCGCGACTACGCTCAGGTCAAAGGGCAGAAGTGCATTGCCGCCGAAGTCGCCTCTGCCGCCCTGACCATGCTCGATATCGACGAGTTCGGCCTCGACGAAATGGACAACCGCATCCTCGAAGCGCTGCTGTTCAAGTTCAACGGCCGCGCCGTCGGACTCAAGAGCCTGGCCGTCGCCCTCGGCGAAGAGGAAGACACCATCGAGGAAGTGTACGAACCGTTCCTGATTCAGGAAGGATACCTGCTGCGGACCCCGCAGGGCCGCGTCGCCACCGACAAGGCCGCGAAACGCTTCCATAAGAGCAGCGCAACCGCCACAGGAAAGCAGCAGACCCTGTTCTGATCCGCCCCCGGGTGAGGCGCCGAACGATCCCCCCCCCCCGGAGAAGTAGGGCAAGGCTCCAGCCTTGCCGAATCTGAACGCGCGACACACACACCGGGCACCAGCCGAAATTACACGCATGCCTTCTGACACCCCGCTCATTGACTACTCGATCATCGTGCCGGCATACAACGAGGAGGCGCTGCTGCCGCGCACCCTGGTGACGTTGCGGACGGCCATGGCAGGCCTAGCCGGGTTCACCGGCGAACTGATCGTCGTCAACAACAACTCGACCGACCGCACCGCCGAGGTCGCCGCCGCACATGGCGCGCGCGTTGTGTTCGAGGGAATCAACCAGATCTCGCGGGCGCGTAACCGCGGCGCGGAGTCCGCAAGCGGCCGCTTCCTGCTCTTCGTCGACGCCGACACACAGGTGTCCACCGACCTGCTCCGCGCGGCACTGGAAGAACTTCAGAGCGGCCGGGCCTGCGGCGGCGGCGCACGCGTGACGAGCAGCGATGTGACGGACCCCGACATCCGCCGCACCGTGGACCTGTGGAACCGACTCTCGCAGCGCATGCGCTGGGCGGCAGGCGCCTTCGTCTTCTGTCGACGCGAGGCGTGGCAGGCAGTCGGCGGATTCAGCCTCCAAGTGTATGCTTCCGAGGAAGTCTTCTTCTCGCGCGCCGTCCGCAAGTGGGGACGCCAACGCGCCCAGGAGTTCGTCATCCTGCCGGTCGCATTCGACACCTCCATGCGCAAGGCGGAGTGGTACACCAAGCGCCAGATGTTCTGGATGACCATCCGGTTCCTGTTCTGCCCATGGCTGCTGCGCAGCCGCAAGCATTGCCGGCTATGGTACGCGCGCCCCGAACCGAAGCCCGCAGCGCCGAGCGGCGAGGCGGAGGCGGGGCACGCGACCGATGCGAGCACAGACGCACCCCGACAACCGACCGGGGGCGCGTGACCGGCAAGGCCCGAAGACGCAATTGACAGGTGCGATAGGGACGGCTTGGCGACCCCACCGGCCTTGCGCCGGTGGTGAAGCAGGTCCAAAGGCTACCCGAACCGTCTACCACGCCCCTTTCTCCGGGCGGACCGCGGTCGCGGTCCGCCCGGAGAAAAAGGCGACAGAATCGGATGCCACCGGTTTGCCAAGTCCGGTTCAGACCGCGATCTTTGTCTCTTCGGAATGCAACGATGGTCCCGCTGGATGGGAGATGACCGCACCATGCGTAGTATGACCGGATTCGGCCGTGGCACAGCAGCACACGACGGGGACAGGGTGACCGTGGAGGTGTCGTCGGTCAACTGCCGCCGAAACATCGACCTGCGGCTGAATCTGCCTCGAGAACTGGGCGCGCTCGAACCCATGATCCGCAACGAGATTCAGGCCAAAGCCGTGCGCGGCTGCCTAACTGTCACCGTGTCCTACGAACTCAACGCGGAGCGCCGCAAGGAGCGCTTCCGGATTGACAGGGAAACGGCCGGTTACATCGTCAACTCGCTGCAGGCTCTCGCCCGCGAGACCGGCATCAGCGCCGAACTCCGCGTCGGCGATCTGTTGCTCATACCGGGGCTGGTGGCCGAGGCAGTGCCCATCCGCGCCGACGACCTGACCGATTCCGCGCGGCAAGCGCTGGACCTCGCCATTCAGGAACTCACGGTCCGGCAGGAAACCGAGGGCCAGTCCCTGCATCGCGACCTGGCCGAGCGCCTGGAGCGCCTGCGCACCCTGGTCCGCGGCGTTCGCGACAATGCGGACTCCGCACTGGTGGACCTCCGCGACCGCTTCAACGAACGCGTTCGCGTACTCGGCCTGGACGTGTCCGTCGACGACGAGCGGCTCGCCAAAGAAGTGGCGTTGCTCGCCGAGCGTTCGGACATTGCCGAAGAAACCGTGCGCCTGGAGAGTCACCTCGCCCAGTTCGCCGAACTCCTCGACAGCCGCGACGCGGTGGGACACTCGCTCGATTTCCTTTGCCAGGAAATGGGCCGTGAAATCACGACCCTGTGCTCCAAGACCAGAGACACCCGCATCGCGCGATTCGGCGTCGACCTCAAGGCGGAAGTCCTGCGCGTCAAGGAGCAGGTCCAGAACGTCGTGTGATGCGGATGACGTTGCGCGTGGTCGGACGTCCGGCAGCACAGCAACCCAACCTCAACGCCGCCGTGTCGCGATGCCGACACCGCCTGCGAAAGGGAACCTCGAATGGCTCACATTCATGAATCTGCGCGTGACATTCCAGTGCTCCGCGAGGTGGACGTTGTGGTCTGCGGTGGCGGCCCGGCCGGTGTGGCCGCGGCGTTGGCCGCCGCACGCGCCGGTGCCAAGACCGCCCTGGTCGAACTGCACGGCTGCCTGGGCGGCATCTGGACCGCCGGGATGCTCTGTTGGATCATCGACTATGCCAACAAGACCGGAATCATGGCCGAAATCCTGCAGCGCCTCGAGGACCGCGGCGCGCGCACCTTCGAACCGAACGGTCACTCGACGAACGCCTACGACGTGGAAGAAATGAAATGCCTGCTCGACGATCTGTGCGGCGACGCGGGCGTGGACATCCACCTGCACACCCGCGTCGTCGGCGCGCTCCGGGACGCGTCGAACCGCCTGACGCACGCCATCACCGAGTCCAAGTCCGGACGCGAAGTGTTCAGTGCCAAGGTCTTCATCGACTGCACGGGCGACGGCGACCTCGCCGCGCACGCGGGCTGCGGCTTCGATTTTGGCCACCCTGAGGACGGCAGAACGCAACCCATGTCGCTGATGGCGCTGATCACCGGCGTGCAAGCCGCCGACATCCGGCCGTTCTACCGCGAGGGCGCGGAAGGCTGGGGGCCGCCCAAGGAGCGGCTCAAGGCGGAAATGGAGCGCGGCGGGCACTCACCGTCCTACGCGCGGCCGACGCTGTTCCGCATTCGCGAGGACCTGTTCGCGCTCATGGCCAACCACGAGTACGGGGTCAAGGCGCTCGACGCGCGCGACATCACCGCGGCCACGCTGCGGGCGCGGCGCGAACTCCGCAACCTGATCAACGGACTGCGCTCGCTGGACGGGGTGTGGCAGAACGTCCGGCTCGTGGCCACCGCGGCCCAGATCGGCCTGCGCGAAGGCCGCCGCATCCACGGGCGTTACAGTGTAACGGCCGACGACCTGCGCACCGGCGCACGCCACGCCGACGCCGTGTGCCGCTGCACGTTCGGCATCGATGTGCACGCTACCGACCCGAGCAAGGGCAAGGCCATCGAGGCGCACCCGTTCCAGTCGCAGCCGTACGACATCCCGCTGCGCGCCCTGATCGCCCGCGACGTCGACGGCCTGCTCATGGCCGGCCGCTGCATCTGCGGCGACTTCCTCGCCCACTCCAGCTACCGCGTCACCGGCGACTCGGTCGCGCTCGGCGAAGCCGCCGGCCGCACCGCCGCCCGCGCCGCCCTGACCAACCGCCCACCGCATGAAGTGCCGTGGGAGGAGGTCAAAGCCGACAGGTGATCGCGTGACCGTGCTCCTGCTCACCCTGGCGTCCGTCTTGGCCAGCCTCGTCGTGGCCCTGCCCTTCCTGTTCGTCCGTGCGGTTCGACGCCGGCGCGACCGCATGGCCGCGTGGTTGTGCCCCCACTGCGGCAAACCGTTCGGGCAGGAAGCCGCGGCCCAGTGGCGCGGCTGGCGGGGTGACATCCAGTGGACAGATCAGATATGCGGGCAACCGTACGCGGGGCCGCTGCTCCAATGCTACAAGTGCGTTCAAAACGTCCGATTCACTTGGGACGGCAAGGCGGTAGAAGCGGAGAAGAACGCCACCGCTGAATCCAACGCAGGGGTCACGGACCGTTGCTGGGACGGCGGCTGGAATGAGAAGGCCCAGTGCCTGCGCGTTCTGGGGTTGATCCTGGCCATTCTCGGCCTGGCGGTCCTGGTGGCGCTGCTGGTTCTGATCTGGAAGCTTGCCGCCTGAGCCCGTTCGACCCGACGTTCACACATCCCACGCTTCCCGGTACTCGACCAGCGCACTCCCTCCTTCCGCCGCCGCCCGGACTATCCGGGCGGCGCGGACGGCACGGCGTCGGAAACCGGCAGAGCCCAGCGCCGCCCACCGGACGATACATCGCCTCTCGAAAACCCGCGCCAATCGCACAGCGCTCTGCCGGTTTCCGACGCACACCCCGAGGGGTTCCAAGGGGAGTCCATGACGCCCCTTGGCCGGGGGTGTGGGGGTAAAGAACCCCCACATCTTCCCACCCCGCTACACCGTCGCCTTCACTGGCTTGATGTCGCCATTCTTGACCATGGCGGCGAGGGGATTGTCTTCGATATCGAGCGGGAAATCGACGCGGCCGCGGCGGCGGCTCGACTCGTAGGCGCCGAAGATGATCTCGGTTGCGATCAGCGCATTGCTCGCATCGAGCTGGCACTTGCGCCCTTCGAGCAGGCACGCCACCACGTCGGCAATGGCGCGCTCGATGAAGCCCGGCCCGTGAATACTGACCTTGCCAATGTCCGGCACCGTCCAGTCCTTCTCTCCGGCGAGCCGATAGCGGATCGGCTTCCCGTCCGCCAACCCGACCTCGATCGTGCCATCCGTGCCGATCAGTCGGTCAACGCACCCTATCGGCTTCGCCCCGCCCGCGCCGGTCATGATCAGACCGAACACGCCGTTCTCGTACTCCGTCAGCACCACCTGCTGTCCCTCGCACGGCTGCCCGAACACCAGGTTCTCCGTGCGGTAATCGATCTGTGCCAGCACCCACTTCGCGCGCTGCTCATTGTTGAACAGACTGAACATATCGATGAAGTGCGTACCGCCATCATAGATATTGCCGCACTCGCACTCGAGCCGCACCAGCTGCCCGATCTTGCCCTCATCGAGCAGTTTCTTCGCCAGCACGAACGGCTCGCCATAGCGGCGTTGGTGGTTGAAGGTCAGCTTCACCCCCGCCTTGTCGGCTGCCGCCGCCATGCGTTTCGCGCCGCCCCACGTGTCCGCCATGGGTTTCTCGCAGTGGATCGCCTTCACGCCCGCCTTGCACGCGTCCAGCACCATCGGCTCGTGCAGGTGCATCCAGGTGCAGACACTGACGAAGTCCAGATTCACTTCCGCCAGCATCTTGCGGTAGTCGGTGTAGACGCCCTTGACGTTGTACTTTTCCGCGAACGCCGCCGCGTTCTCCTCGACGATGTCGGCGCACGCGACCATTTCGCACGAGTCGAGCAACTTGAACGCGTCCGCGTGCCGGTACGCCATCGCGTACCCGAACTGGTCCGGCCGTGCCTTCTTCTTCCCGGTCCCGATGATGCCCACCCGTAGCTTCGCCATGTGAAAGGCCTCCTTGTATGACGGTTCTTACGGCCCAATATGTGTCCACGCCCGCACAACGCAAGTGCACCGCGGCCTGGCTCGGTGGCGCGGCCCCGCATGTCACGCACACCCCAGACCGCGCACACGCCAGGTTCGAAGTCCGGGCTTGAGGCAGTCTTGGCTCGTAGCTCCGCCTTCAGGGCGTGTCGATTTAGTGGAAAAAGGAGCCCGCGAGGACGCGGGCGCTCCAGTTCGGATTGAGCACGAAACTTGGAGCGCCCGCGTCCTCGCGGGCTGCCTTGGTACCGTATTGGCTAACTCGACACGCCCTTCCAGCGGTCCGGAAAGCGCGTCGGTTCACCACGCACGTGCGTTCCTGCAGCCCAGCGTCCGAATCCGGACCGCGTAAACGCTGGACTACGAGCCTCGCGCCTCTCGCGGAGGGCACGGCTCCGGCCGTAATGCGTCAGCGCCCCCCGGTCGGCGGACCGACCGGTCATAGGTTGATGTTACTCGCGCCGGTTCGCGCCGTCGCGGGTCTTGCGCCCGCGGGGCGACGATTGGGGGTGGCTGCCCAAAGTGGCGGGAGCGGCTCGCTCCCGCGGGTGTCGGCGCGAG